>UQUJ01000034.1 GCA_900544195.1 uncultured Alistipes sp.
ATATAGACCGAAAAGATTCCTTAAGATGATGCAGGTTATTTTTTGAAGGTTACTAAGTCCTATTGGATTCTTATAAATTTATAACTAAATTGCGCATAGCTAAACCATTTATAAAAAAAACATACTAAGTAATTAAATAATGCTTTACATAAACACACATATAACTAATTAACCTCATTTTAATAAATTACGACTATGAACCACATTATCAAACTTTTCATGTCACTGACGTGCGTCTGCGCGGTTTCCTGCGCTAAGGACAGTTTTGAATTAGCCCAAAGCGGGAAGGAGGATGGGAGCTCCGTCCTGGGCGCAGAAAATCAAGTGGCTACAAAAAGTGCGATAACGGATGTTACCTCCACGGTCAAAAGTCGAAAGGTCTTGGCAAGTGACGTGCCTACCATTCTTAAAAACCTGTTTGGCATAAATGAGGTACGGAGCAGCAAGCGCTATTCGCTCAACACCATCCAGAAAAACGGAAATCCGATGCTTCATATTGTCAACTATGACGAGGGAGGCTGGGCGATCATCGCCGGAAACGAAAGGGAGAAGAATCAGATTCTTGCCATGAGCGATGTCGGACATTTCGATCCTGACAACATCACAAATTCCAATGTGGCGTTCTGGTTCGCGATGCAGCTCGAAGAAATGAAGAATGTCGAATTTGAGGATGACGTAGTGGCTAATATGAATGACAACGGTGATGTGTCAGTAAATTCAATTCCGCCATTCGATGATGAATATGTTTGGGTAAGGCTTCCGTTGGAACCGATAGTGACGACAACCCTTCACTCTGAAGTAGGGCATCTTTTGACAACAAAATGGGGGCAGGAATATCCATGGAATTACAAGTGCCCAGCATTCGGCAGCCAAAAGGCCCCAACAGGCTGTGTGGCCGTAGCTGTGGCGCAATTACTGTACTACTACCATTTCCACCTGGGCGTTCCAAGCGGTCTCTACCATAGCATCGTTCCGACATTCATCCTAAATGGCAATTATTACACATCAAGTGTGACAAGATCCGATTACCATGCCAACTCAAGCAGATGGGAAGAAATGGCTAAGACATACCGCTCGCAATGTGCTTCTACCGATTATGTCGGAGATCTAATGATTGATATTGGAGAAAGAGTGGGCATAAAATATGGCGAGGATGGCAGTGGGGCCGCATTTGACGATTACAAAAATGTATTCTCATTGTATGGACTTTCAAGTAATGCCATTGATTATAATTCAGACAAACTCATATCCTCTCTGAATGACAATAAACCAGTATTAATCTCCTCAAGAAGAGAAAAATTGAAAGCGGTACAATCAGAAAGAAAAAAAGATACAGAAGGGCATTCGTGGGTGATTGATGGCTACAAACGTTACTGCACAATAACAGACAGGCCATACAAATGGGTCATCATGCCCCCTGATTCGTTATCATTTTACAACAACATAAACTATGACTATGTGCTCACTGTTGAAGAGAAGGAATGGCGCTTTCCAGATGTGTACGAAAATCAGATTGATCATTCGTATTCGTACAGATACGATTATTATCTAAAAATGAATTGGGGATACAATGGTTTATATGATAACAATGACTATGATATAGGATCATATTCTTGGATAACTGATGGAAATCCATTCTGTGAGAAAACAAAGATGATTTATGATTTCAAACCAAGTAACTAATAAACCGCATGATGAAAAATAAACTATATCTTATACTATTGATAATACTGGGGATACTGCCCTCCTGCATTGAGTACGTCAACATGGACAGCAGGGAGGAGATGCCGGTGGTGGTGAACTGTGTGCTGACGAGGGACACGGTGCAGACGCTGAGGCTTTATCGGATGAGAGTGCTGTCTGAGACCGGGAATGTTCCGGTCGAAGGTGCGACTGTTTTTTTGCAGGGGAAGGACAATAACGGAAAATTCCAGACCGTGGCAGAGTTCCATCGGACGGAAGGGATCAACTGGGAAGTTAAGTTCCAGCCGGAGTACGACACCGACTATGGCCTGCTTATCAAAGTTCCAGGGAAAGAGGACATCACTGCCACGACACGATTCCCGGAGGATCTGCGACTTATTCAATGCTGCTGCGGAGCAATTACAGCAGGAGAAGCGATTAGGGATGACAATGGCAATCAGTATATTTATTACGCTTATAGAATGTACACTGCGGAAATTAGAAAAGGAAAGTATTACGATGAATATTTCGACAGATATTACATGATCAAAAACGAGGATGGAACACCTTTCAAGGCATATCTTGATGTATCGGAGAACCCATGCAAGATTTGGGTCTTCTCCCACACTGACACGACTTATGTCAGTCCTGGCAATGAATCCATAACAACTATTAACGAAGGATTTTTTCAATTCTCTGGATCAAGGCAACCTCTTTCAAAGTATGTCGCAACCAATCATTCAGGAGCAGACAGGTTCAACATCGCTCCCGGGAGAATTGCTGATCTGCATTATTGGAATCGTCCAAACATACCATCTGAAATCATAAGAACAAATTATAGCCAATGGTGTCTTTACTTATGTCCAGAGATTCCTATATTCAAAGGATTTGTAAGAATCGATCATCCTGCTAATTATCGCAACGGGTTAAATATTAATGATTTAAAAAACAGTTATCTGTATTCTGACAGAAGCTTCTTCATCGCAGGAGACTACTCCGACAACTACAACTCATATCCGAGAGAGGAAAACAAATACCTCTTGCATAGCAATCAATCATTCCTTAACGAGGTCCACTTCGTTTCTGAAGAGTATGATGCTTACCTGCGGGCTCTGTATGCCAAATTCCAGAATAAAAATGATTTTGTGCTTTTATCTTACGACTACGACAATGTCTATTCCAACATCAAAGGAGGCACAGGTATCTTCGGAGCCGACAACATCACATGGGATATGGTAGAGACTGTACATAGACTTGCTTCTCGTACGGTTAACTGGGAGAGACTTTGCCCGGATGCCCCACGAAAAACAGACTAATCCTCCGCAAGATTATGAGCATCAAACAATATAAATCATTCACAACCATAGTGATCTGTCTTGTCACATGCATTCAGGGCCACGCCCAGCATGAAAAGATCGATACACTCGACGCCGCCAGCATCTCGGCTGACAAAAAAGTTGTCAGGACCGGAGAACGCATCATCAGGCCCGCCGAGTTCCTTGGCATCACAAGCGCGGTCGGTGCCGGAGACGTGATCAAATTCATCCAGACTCTGCCGGGAATCTCCACAGGAGCGGAAGGCTCGTCAGCGATCTATGTACGAGGCGGCAACATCGGCAGCAACCTCATCACATTGGACGGAGTGCCGGTCTATGGAAGCAGCCACCTGCTGGGATTCACATCGGCATATTCACCGGACATCGTGTCAGAGACTTTGTTCCAAGTCGGAGGATTCACTTCCGAAGAGGGCAACTTAACAGCATCGCACATCAGCGTCACGAGCAAGGACGGGGACTTCAACAAGTTCTCCGGCAAGGTGTCCGTCAGCAATTTTCTTCAGGGAGGAAGTATCTCCACCCCATTGATAAAGGACAAACTGTCATTCATCGGCTCACTCAGGATCAGTCCGATCGGGGCTGAACTCTCAGCCGTGAAAAGGATGACAGAAGCCCTCGACAGTGTCAGCGGGATCAAGGCAACATCCTACGATGCCTACGGCAAACTGAAATGGAAGGTCAACCGCAGGCAAAGTCTCTCGCTCAGCGTCTTCAACAGTCTGGACTCCTACGGCTATAGGTACGGTGCCGACTCCGACGAAAGGATGAGATGGGGCAACATGATCTCCACCCTCGGCCACGAGTTCTCCCCGGATGGCAATCTCTTCCTACGCAGCAGCCTCTCCTACAACAGTTTCACAAACTATCAGGCGATGCGCAAGACCTTGGGAGGAGAGGACAACAGCCTCGGAATGCGCAGCTCGCTGGACGAACTGACCCTCCAGTCAACGGCATGCAAAACCTCAGGAAGCGGAACATCGCTTCAAGGCGGGGTAAAGGCCAGACTGGCTCGCTTCAATCCCGGGTCATCCAGTGCCTACACGGATGCACTCATGAAGCCTGTCTGTCCCGCAAGCGAGTCAGACATTGTCAGAACACTTTTGGTTACCGTTCATGGCCAAGTCGAGAAAGGGAAGGAGAGCCTGTATCTGATCAGGGCTGCGGGGAGGCTCAACATGTTCCGCTCCTGGAGACTCCAGGACCACAGCAGTGACAAGACCTATCTCACACCGGAAGCAAGCCTGCTCGGTCGGGTTAACCTTTCCAAATGGATGGGAGTCGAAGCGACAGCGGACTGGACGGCGCAGCATTACCACACGCTTGAGGGAATCCCCATCGGTTGGTCTCTGGACATGACCGTACCGTCGGACATCAAACTTGCCCCGGAAAGGGCTCTGCAAGGCTATGCGGGAATATTCATGACTAAAGGGAACCACCGTCTCACACTCGGCGGCTACTACAAGACGATGTCTGGTCTCATCTACTTCGCCGACGCCACCCAGATCTTCAGCTCAGCGGCTGCCGGATGGAGACACGGCATCAAAACCGGCAAAGGCCTTTCAAGAGGCATCGAGACGCTTTATGAATATGATTCCGAACGCCTCCGCGGACGTCTCGCCTACACACTCTCCAAGACGGACAGAACCTTTGAGGAGGTCAACAATGGTGTCACGTTCCCTGCGAAGTTCGACAGAAGGCACATTCTAAACATCACCGCCGAATATGTCATTTCTAAACAGGAGCGCCGTGAGTTCGGCGTGAACACCTTCTTCACCTACCAGTCCGGACATTGGGCTACGGTACCTGAAGGACAATATTCAGGAAGCCTGATCCACGGAAGCCACGAAATCACGATAGACTATTTCACCACGATCCACAACCGCCAGATGCCGGCCTTCATCCGCTGGGACATCGGGGCGTTCCTCCGTTACGGAATCGGCACAAGACATCCGGGAACCCTCAATGTCGGCATCTACAATGTCCTCAACCGCCACAACGCCTACAGCATCACTTACGACACCAATGAGCGTACCTGGAAACAGATGAGCCTCTTCCCGATCATGCCAAGTCTCAGCTGGACGATGTCATTCTGACAACAATGGGAGGACTGTGGAACCGTGGCACCTAACAATCTGATTATCACGTAACAAAGCAATGTCCTTATGCAGACAATAGCACTAGGACATTGCTTTTTATATTCATTTTCAAGCACTTAAGTGCCACGGCAACACAACCGCATTTAGATCGGCAGCGTCTTCTGACGAAGCCAAGAAGCGACCTCTGGAGTGAGACGCGGGGAAAGGGTGCGGAAAACGCGCCCGTTGTAGGCGTTGAGCCAGTCAATCTCGGAGCGGTCGAGAAGATCCTTGACAAGGATTGAGGTGTCGAAGTGGCAGAGAGTCAACGGCTCAAATCGCAGCCAGTGACCGAAATCATTCACTCCGGCATCAACGCAAAGGATCAGGTTCTCGTGACGGACGCCGAACTTGCCTTCCCGGTATATTCCCGGCTCATCGCTCGTGATCATGCCAGGGAGCAAGGCCTGACGGTTAAAGTTCTGACGGATGTCCTGCGGACCTTCGTGGACATTGAGATAGAATCCGACACCGTGGCCGGTTCCATGGCCGAAATCGCGCATCGCGTTCCAAAGCGGCTCACGGGCCAGGACATCCAGCTGGCAACCGGCAGTTCCTTTAGGGAAAACGGCCTTAGACAATGCAATATGGCCTTTCAAGACCAGAGTATAGTCCTCCTTCTCCAGCTGGGAGCAAGGCCCAAGCGGAACAGTCCTGGTGATGTCTGTGGTACCGAACAGAAACTGTCCACCGGAATCGCACAGGTAAAGCCCTTCGGCGTAGAGTTCAGCGGAGCCTTCCTCGGGAGTGATGTAATGAGGTAAGGCGGCATTCGGACCGTAGGCGGAAATCGTCTCGAAACTCTCGCCACGGAACCCTTCGATCTCCGAGCGGAACTGGTGCAGTTTCAGCGAGGCTTCATATTCATTGACAGCATCGCCTGCCTCGATGGAGGTTTGCAGCCAGTGAAGGAAACGCTCCACTGCGATGCCATCCTCAAGGTGGGCCTCCTTCATTCCGGCAACCTCAACATCGTTCTTGACCGATTTGCGAAGTCCGACCGGGGACGTGCCGAAGACGATGGACTGGTCTTTAAGAATACTGCACAGATTGTAGTTCAAAGTCGCAGGATCAACGAACATAGTCCTGATGTAACTGCCGTCCACAAGGTTTGAGAGTGCAGCTTCCACATCTGAATATTCCTGGATGTTCACTCCGTCCGCAAGCAATTCATGGAAACTGTCCTCGGTCTCGCCATCCTCATCCGGAATTGGTCCTTTGCGCGCGAACCAAAGTACATTATCCTGAGTGACAAGCAAGTACGACATCACGACAGGGTTGTAAGCCACATCCTGACCACGGACATTCAGCATCCACGCTATCTCGTCCAAAGTCGTAAGAAGGATAGCATCGTAACCTTTATCAGCCAACCATTTGCGCATCCAACGCACTTTCTGTTCCCTTGACCAACCAACCTGTTCCGGGCCGAGGGTGATGATCGGAGTCTGAGGTATTTCCGGACGGTCAGTCCACAGGACTTCCAGCATATCCGGGGCGTTGACAAAACGGATCTTCTCTCCAACAGTTTTCTGAATATCCTCAACGGAAGATACTGTCATGCAAAGCCCGTCAACCGCGACGCAGATCTCGTCAAACTCCGCGAAATGATCCGCAAGCCATTCCGGAATAAGCACCTGACCAAGGACACGGGTCTTATGCAATTCCACTCCGGCCTCCGGAAGCTGCCGTGAAGCCTGAATGAAGTAACGTGTGTCCGTCCAAAGGCCGGCGTGATCCTCCGTGATGACAAGGTCTCCTTCCCCTGTGTAGCCGGTAAGCCACGCCACCTGATGCCAGCGCGCGGCGGAATATTCACTGTTATGAGGGTCATTCCCCGTCACGATGACGACATCCCACCCCTTCGAGCGCATCATCGCCCGAACGGCCTCGATTCTATCTTTGAATATGCTCATTCGCGGAATAGGTTAATTAATGAATATGATTGAGCGTCATTTGAACAGCCTGCGCTTGAGCAGCCTAACGGCCACAAGCAGCAACTTCTCCACCGGCAGGAATGCTGAAATATTCCTCAATCCGGAGAAAAACATGTTGGAAGGCGTGAATGCCTCCTTGACATCAAGAAGCGACTCACGCACAGCAAGTTCCCTGCGCCGAAGGCGCTCCCGGACATCTTTCTGGGCGGACTCCAGCCCGTCCATCGTCTTGATTTCAGAGTATCTCATGGCCTATCTGTCCTCGTCAAAGAAAAGTTTGATGAACATCGGAACGAAAGTGTTGCGGAAAAGCCTCCTTCTCAGCAGGATGACAATCCCCAGAATCACGGCGAACACCACGGCCACGATCCCCGCGCCGGCTGCATAACTGCCTATCAGCTCCCCTATCCACATAACACCCCCGATGGCGAGAGCAGTCAGAATCACTGACACGATGAACAGGACAAGCAACATGTAAAGCAACTTGCCGAGCGTCAATGACAATCCCTTAGCGGTTCTTAATTTGAGGTCATCAATCCTGGTCTCGACATAATCAGCAGTGTTCCTGCCAAGATCCTCAATCGGTTTTGTGAACTCACTCATCGTCAAGCGTTTTCCGACGGCCTTTCGGCATATTCAATGTCCTTCTGAATCGCGCTCTCGAGTTTCTCCAAGCGCTCGAGAATCTTCATCCTGACATCTTCCTTCAGATCCTCGGCCTGATCCTGAAGTTCCGCCCTCAGGTCGTTGAGTTCCATTCTGGCGAGTCTTGCCCGTGCCTTGGCGGAATCCGCGGCGTCACCGACAGTCTCCTTCAGTTTCCTGCGTGTCTCCTCGCCCTTCTCAGGAGCGAACAACAGCCCAAGGGTAAGCCCGGCGGCTGCCCCCGCGACAAACGCTAATAATGAATCACCTTTCATAACATTCGATTTTCACAAACTTACATAAAAATCTGCGATTTTTACGCCCGTCCCATAAGAAAGGAACAGTTTTTTAGAGGAAATATAAACCATACTGATCAGAAATCCAATTCATCAGCGCCGATTTCTGTCTGCCAACACAAACGGAACTCCTCGTGCAAGTGACAATAAGGCCATAACGCAACCCGTGAGTGTCCCGCAATCCTTCCGGGCGACAGAAAAGGGTTCCACAATCCTCCCGTGCGCAAAAGTGACCCTCTCACGTACGAAGGCCTTATTTTGATCCTCCTCGTGAGCAGGAGGGCTTAGTCTGCGCACGGGAGGGACTGCCGAGGCTGTCTCGTGAGCAGGAGGGCTGGGGCTGCGCACGGGAGGGACTGCCGAGGCTGCCTCGTGAGCAAGAGGGCTTAGTCTGCGTACGGAACCATAGACATTATTTTCTGACAGGGGCGCACTGGACCCCGAGGAGTTTCAGGGCGGAGACGAGTTCGGTGGTGACGGCAACCTTGTACTTGGTGGAGTGGAACTCGATCTTGTACTTGGTCTGTGGATCGTAGAGGTACATCTTGAGAGGGACGGTGCCCCGGTTGGACTGGATCAGGGACACGAGATCCTTGCGGAACTTCTCGGTCAGCATCGGGGTGGTGATGCTGATGGAGAAAGCGTTCAGCAATGTCTCGTTGACGTTGCCAAGAAGCATTATCTTCTTTACCCTGAAAGCATAAGGCGAAGTCTTGCCTTGCGCGCGCTCTTCAGGTTTGATGAAATATTTCTCCTCGATGTCACCCTCGATGTAAAGGTTCTCGTGCGGCTTCATATAGCTCATAAAAGCCTCGTGGTCACGTCCGAACAGCGCCAGCTCGTAGGCTCCGCTGTAATCCTCCAGCTTCGTCTTTGAATATGGCTTGCCGGTCTTCGTGGTCAGGGTGCTGTACTCGGTCACCAGGCCGGCTATCGCTACCTTCATCTTCTTCTTGGAAGCCTCACACTCCGCGACTTTCTTATTCAAATCCGCCAGTTCGCAGTTGGTAAAACTCTCTATCTCAAACGCATACTTATCCAAAGGATGTGAGGAGATATACATCCCGACATATTCCTTTTCCTTCTGGAGCCACTCGAACTCGTCGTCCGTCCCGACCATTTCAGGAATATCCGGACGCACAGGCTTCATTTCTTCAACCTCGCCGAAAAGCGACGCCGCCGAATTGACCGCATCCTGGCTGTAAAGGTTGGCGTATTTTGCAAGCTCGTCAATGAACAGGTTCCCGCTGCGGCACGGCAGGAAAAACTGTTTGCGCTGGATGCCGAACGAATCGAAGCCTCCTGAATATACAAGGCACTCTATCGCCTTTCTGCCCAGCGAGTTACCAAGCCTTTCGACGAAATCGAACACATCGGCGTAGGTACCGTTGGCTGCCCTGTCGGCGATGATCGCGTCCGCCACATTGGAACCAAAACTCTTGATTCCCTTGAGGCCGAAACGGATGTTACCCTCCTTGTTCACGGTGAAGTGTGAATATGACTCATTGACATCCGGGTTCAACACCTTGATCTTGTGAGCCTTGCAGTCGGACAGAATCTTCTTTATCTCCGGCATGTTGGAGAGGTTGCAGGAGAGGTTGGCGGCGAAAAACTCGGCGGGATAGTGGCATTTCAGCCAGCCGGTCTGGTAGGAGACCCATGCATAGCAGGTGGCGTGGGACTTGTTGAAGGCATACTGCGCGAATTTCTCCCAGTCCTTCCAGATCTTGTCCAGCATCTTCTCCGGATGACCGTTGGCCTTGCCGCCCTCCATGAACTTGTCCTTGAGCTCGTTCAGAATCGTTATCTGCTTCTTGCCCATCGCCTTGCGGAGCTTGTCCGCCTGACCCTTCGTGAAGCCGGCCAGTTTCTGGGAAAGAAGCATCACCTGCTCCTGATAGACGGTCACACCGTAGGTGTCCTTGAGGAACTCCTCCATCTCCGGGAGGTCATATTCAATAGGCTTGAGTCCGAGTTTTCTGTCCACGAAGTCCGGGATGTAGTCCATCGGACCCGGGCGGTAAAGGGCGTTCATCGCGATAAGGTCCTCGAAACGCTCCGGACGCAGCCTCTGAAGCCAGGTCTTCATGCCCTCGGACTCGAACTGGAAGACGCTGTCCGTGTCACCGTGGCCGTAGAGTTCGTAAGTCGGCTTGTCGTCAATCGGGATCGCCTCGATGTCGATGTCCGTACCAAAGCGCAACTTAATGTTGTCCAGACATTTGTGGATTATGGACAGGGTGTTGAGTCCCAGGAAGTCCATCTTCAGCATGCCGACTTCCTCGATGTAGTGGCCGTCGTACTGCGAGGTCCAGACATACTGCCCGGATTCCTTATCCATCGAAAGACAGATAGGAATATAGTCGGTCAGGTTGCCTCGTCCGATGATCGTGGCGCAGGCGTGCATTCCGACCTGACGGATGCATCCCTCCAGCTGACGGGCATATTTCAGAACCTCCCTCACCTGCTCTGTTCCGTTTTCCAACTCTTCCTTGAACTCAGGCACAAGACGATAGCAGTTCTTCAGGGTTATCTTGACATCCGTGTCCTCCATGCCCCTCTGATAGGTCTTCTTGACCGTTTTCTTCTGACCCGGATTGTCAGGATCATCAACCTCGACATCCTTTTCCACCACCTTGAATCCTGGCTTCAGATCATCCAGATCCGGATTGAAGAGATATTCCTTCTCCACCTTTTCACTGAGGCGGTCAGGCACCATTCCGGACAGGCGGTTGGACTCATCGATCGACAGGTCATGGATTCGCGCCACGTCCTTGATGGCTCCCTTGGCGAGCATCGTGCCGAAGGTGATCACCCGGGAGACGTGATCCTTGCCGTAGGAGTCCTCGACATATTTATGCGCCAGGGACAGATCCTCGAAATCGACATCTATATCCGGCATCGAGATTCGGTCCGGATTCAAGAAACGCTCGAACAGGAGCTGGTACTTGATCGGATCCAGGTTGGTGATTCCCAAGCAATAGGCCACCACGGATCCGGCCGCGGAACCACGGCCTGGCCCCACCATGCTGCCCTTCGCCCTCGAAGCCGCGATGTAGTCCTGCACAATCAGGAAGTAGTCCGGGAAGCCCATACGGCAGATGGTCTTGAGCTCGAAGTCTATCCTCTCGGACTGCTCGGCGGTCAAAGTCTCCCCATAACGTCTTTTGGCTCCCTCGTAGGTGATGTGGCAGAGATAGGCCACCGACTTGCAGAACTCGTCGCCACGGTAATTGCCCTTCTTGTCGCACTTTCCGACCTCGATGACATCCTTGTACATGTTCAGATAGTTGTCCAGGTCGTCAAGGAAAGCCTGGTCGATCTGGTACTTGGGAAGCACATGGTCGCGGTCGATCTGATATTCCTCAACTTTGGAAGCTATCTCCAGAGTGTTTTCCAGCACTTCCGGATGGTCTGGGAACAATGCCGCCATCTCCTCCTCGCTCTTCAGGTACTCCTGCTGGGTGTAGTGAAGGCGCGGCTCCTCGTTGATCTTCTTGCCGGTGTTCAGACAGATAAGATGGTCGTGCGCCGGGCCGTCCTCCTTGTTCACAAAGTGGACATCATTCGTGGCCACAACCTTGACTCCCGTCTCGGAGGCGAGCCTGAATATTCCTTCATTGCTGATCTTCTGCTCCTCGTAGACATCCCGCGAGAGTCCAGGAACCTCGGTCTTGTGGAGCATCACCTCAAGGTAGTAGTCGTCTCCGAAGACCCTCTTGTGCCACTCTATCGCCTTTCTTGCCTCGTCCATCTTTCCGGCGACGATGTTCTTGGGGATCTCGCCGGCAAGGCAGGCGGAGCAGCAGATCAGATTCTCGTGGTACTTCTCGATGATCTCGTGCGAGACCCTCGGCTTGCCGTAGTAGAGACCTTCGATGTGACCCTGCGACACGATCTTCATCAGGTTCTTGTAGCCGTCGAAGTTCTTGGCCAGCAGGATGAGGTGGTAATATGACCTATGCTCGCTGTCCTTGATCTTAGGGTCGTAGTGGCGTGTCACGTAGACCTCGCAGCCGATGATCGGCTTGACCTTGAAATGCCCGGTAGCCTTGTCCACATGCTTGCCTGCGAACTTGAAGAACTCCTTGACACCGTACATGTTGCCGTGATCCGTGATGGCCAGGGCCGGCATCCCCATCTCCTCGGCCCTGTCGAACAAGGTCGAGATGGAGGAGAATCCGTCAAGAATCGAATATTGCGTGTGGACGTGAAGGTGTACAAAAGCCATGGTGACAAGTCATTTTTTCAAGCGCCAAGCCAAACCCGCCCATCGCCGGACAAACGTCTCCCGACAAAAGGCGAATCGCAGCGATACAAAGATACCGAAAAACCCTATCCCCGCAAAGCCGCTCTCCCCGAAAAGTTATCAACACCTCGGAAAAAGTCCCGATTTTAACCATCCAAAACTCGGAATAATTCCCGGAAATAAGAGTAAATAGTCGGAAAAAGTCCCGATTTTAACCATCCAAAACTCGGAATAATTCCCGATACTATTTGTTATTCAATTGATTTATTGTAAATTCGCAAAAAATATAAAAAAGAAGCCATGCTATATAGAAAATTCGCAGCCCATCTGGAAGACTTTCTCCGGAACGAACCTCGTAAGATAATGCTCGTCAATGGCGCCAGGCAGACTGGCAAATCGTACCTGATAAGGCACGTCGGCAACAAACTTTTCAAGAATTATGTGGAGATAAACCTGAAAGCGGACAAGGAAGGCTCCGGAATATTCGCGTCTGTCCGCAGTGTAGAGGAGTTTTTCCTGCAATTGGGTGCGATCGCCGGGAACAGATTAGGCAATCGGGACGACACGATTGTCTTTCTTGACGAGATTCAAAGCTATCCGCATCTGATGACGATGCTCAAATTCCTGAACGAGGACGGCAGGTACAGGTACATCGCCAGCGGCTCGGAATTAGGTGTGGCATTGGCGCAGACTCCTTCCGTCCCTATCGGCAGCATAGCCATCGAGCAGATGTATCCGCTTGATTTCGAGGAGTTTCTTCTAGCGATGGGATGCAGTCAGGACACTATTGACGGGATGCGGGAATATTTCCACGACAGAAAGCCGTTGAACGATTCCCTGCACAACTATATGCTCCGGCAGTTCAAGATCTATCTTTTGGTGGGAGGAATGCCCGACGCCATAAACAAGTTCATCAAGAGCCGTAACATCGCCCAAGTCCGTAAGATCCAACGGGACATACACTCCTTGTACAAGTTGGATGCGTCGCAATACGACGAGGAGAGGAAACTTGTCATCCGCAAGATTTATGACATGATTCCGTCCAACATGGAAAACAAGAAGAAGCGTGTCATCGTGAAGAACATCGAGCAGACCGCCGGTCACAAGCAGTTCAGCGACTACTCCGATGAGTTTGACTATCTGGTCAACTCCGGTGTAGCCCTCTCTGTCCAAGCCATCAGCAATCCGAAGTTCCCGCTGAAGGAGTCCGAGAGCAAGAATCTTATCAAACTATACCTCAGCGATGTAGGCATTCTTACTGACCTTCTTTACAGGACAAACATCAATGCGGTGCTTGGAGACGAACGCAGCGTCAATCTCGGCTCAGTCTATGAATCCGTAGTGGCACAGGAGCTCCACGCCCACGGATTCACCCTGCACTACTACGACAACAAGCAGCGTGGAGAGGTTGATTTTCTGATTGATGACTACGACAATCTCACAGTCCTGCCCATCGAGGTCAAATCAGGCAAGGATTACAAGGTTCACAGCGCCCTGGACGCCTTCCTTGACACCCCCGACTACCACATCAAGAACGCCATAGTCCTAAGCAACGAACAAAACGTCCACAAGGAGCATGGCATCACCTACCTCCCCATCTATTACGTGATGTTCCTAAAGCAAGACAACACCCCGGAAGAAGATCTCGTCATCCTGAATCCGACTTTGCAAGCCTAGTGGCGACCGTGGCACTTAGTAATCCTTAAAAAATAACTTGGTAATCTTTGATTGTCTTTTCGGTCTATATGTCTTTTCTCATCAGTCATGTGCCACCGGCACACTCCTTCTTCTAAAAGACATCTATCCTCGAAAATACCGCCAAATCTTTACCAACTTATTTTTTAACGCTTACTTAACTAACTGACAGTGAAACGAAAGGGCATCCTCGTGGTTCAAGTATTCAGACCACGACAGTGTTCTGTCCGCTGATTATCAGGACATTATCCGCCACTGATTTCTAATACGCCCGGCCGTACATCTTCGGGGAGTTGAAGGCGGGGGTGTGGCCGAAGAGGCGGAAGAGTTCGGGGATGGTGACGATCTCGTAGCCTCGGGCCTTGAGGGTGGGGATCAGGGTCTTCATGGCCTCGACGGTGCGCTCGTTAGTGTCGTGGAAGAGGAGGATGCGGCCATCCTCGACGCGGGCGAGGGTCTTGGTCACACGATCCTCTACCGGCATGTCGGCCCTCCAATCCTGACAGCTGAGGCCGGAGATGAATATCTTTCCGTCCACAAGGCCGGCGACGTGGGCGTTGTGCGCCGTGAAGGGAGGACGGAGGTACACAGGCTTCGCACCGGCGTAAAGCTCAATCAGGGAATCCGTCTTGGCAACTTCCTCAAGAATCTGGGCATCAGGAATCTGCGTGAGATTCGGATGTGAGTAGGTGTGGTTCTCCACATCACATCCCATCTGAACCATCCGCCGGATGATAGGGGCGGTCTCCTCGGTGATGTTCTGGCCGATCAGAAAGAACGAGGCCTTCACTCCGTTCTCCTCCAGCACGTCCAGCATCAACGGGGTGTACTTCAGGCTCGGCCCGTCGTCAAAGGACAAGGCGACATACTTCGGCTTGACATCTGCCGATAGGTCTTCTTGTGCAAGAGCCGTCAAATGGCACATGATCGCTGCCATCATCACCAATATTACCTTCATATTCAAATAGTTAATAATCCATATTCCCGCAATGGAGCGTCAGAAAAGTTGAAAGATTATGATTCGGAGCGTAGCGACAGAAGGGGTTCGGGGAATCCCTTCCCCGTGCCCCCAGGGGCTGTCACGAAGTGACTGGGGGTAATTAGAGTATGGTGAATTTCACCATACTCTTAAAACCCTCTTCCGAACATCAGCCAGTACTTCGCCTCAAGTTCCTTCCAGCGGGCGGCGCATTTGTCGTGGATCTCAGCGGTGTAGGCGTTCAGCAGCCTCGCCCTCTTGCGAGGGGTGGCCTTTGAATATTCAGCCTCAAGCTCAGGCAGGCCTTCGAAGGTCATCGCCTCCATCTCCAACACATTGTCCGTGAACTCATTCTTGGTCTTCTGCCACGAAAGGGTGGCCAGCTTGTTGGCACGGCGGAACTCCCACAGAACGCTGTTCGGGTAGTATTCCTTCTGGCCGCACTTTTCAAAGGCAGCAGGGAGTTT
The DNA here is from genome assembly GCA_900544195.1 of uncultured Alistipes sp. Lineage (GTDB taxonomy): Bacteria > Bacteroidota > Bacteroidia > Bacteroidales > UBA932 > Cryptobacteroides. The sequence goes on from UQUJ01000034.1 coordinate 15,421, forward strand.
CGTGCTTCCGCAGAAGATCGGAATGCGAGGGCTCTGCGCCGGGTTGTCCACAGCGTACCAGCAGACTCCCCCGATGCCGTCCGGCAACCAGGAGCGACTCTGGATGACCGTCGAATATGAACACCAGGCTACCGCAAGCGTCCTTCTGAAATCGATCACGCCCGGAGCGATGCTGTTCAGCGTGTTGCGCATCGGAGTGGTCAGCCAAGGATTGGCCAGAGGACTCATCTCCTTGTGCGCCGGAACACCATTCTTCTCAGGCACATCAATCGTCCAGTTCTTGCACATATCCCATTCCGTACCCTCGTAAGTATCTCTCAGCAACGCCATTACCTTCCTGACATCGACCAAGGAGTCCGGCTTTACGGAAAACGGAAAATCATCCATTCCATACTTCAGACCGAGCGACGGTGCCAGCAGATCGAACACCCTGAACTCCCTCTCACGGTAGTTCCTGCCCTGTGCGTATGAGCAGACGATCACCTTCCAAAAAACGAAATCGCCCTTACCATCCCAAAGGCCGTTGTCGATAGCCACCTGCTCAAGGTTATCGGAAGCCATAAAGTTCTCTGTATCAGAACGGTCAATCTTTCCTATTCTTGGGATATTGGCGGAAATCCCGACGTGCTCGTCCGGAATCCTCTGGGCCGCCCAGGCCGCGCCGATCCTATGCTTGCCGACTCCCACGATCTCAAATTGCCAGACCTCCTTCGGGTCGGAGACCGTAAGGCACTCGCCACCATCGCCGTAGCCATATTCCTCAGCCAGAGAACCCATCACCTTGACGGCCTCCCTTGCCGTGGCGGCACGCTCCATCGCCAGACGGCAAAGCTCCTCGATGACCAGCGGCGCGTCGTGGTTGATCAGGGTGTCCGGCCCCGTGAACGTCGTCTCGCCGATGCCCACCTGCTTCTCGTTCAGCGAAGGGTAGCCGGTGTTGACGAATGAATATGTGTGCGCGACCTGCGGGATCTCTCCCACGATCTTGATCCCGGCGGTGTCGGTCACGAACTTCGTCTTACGCCAGTTCTTGCGGATCGGAGTCACGGAACCGGGCTTGTGATCCTTGGCCGGAACGATGTTCACCCAAGTGTGGGAGGTGCCGTCGCAAGTGTGCGAGGTCATCACCGACCCGTCCGTGCTGGCCAGCCTCCCGACCACAATGCTGGTGCACTCCAGCCCCGAATTCTCATCATCCTGAGCCCAAGCTCCGATTCCCGCGGCCACAAAAGCCGCCAGCGTCACAAGAATTTTCCTCATCTCTATCTTATTGTTTGTTTATTCTCAAAGACTTGCGAACATCCGCTTACCTGACAGGACCGGCGATGCTGACACAAGCGTAAAACAAAGTTTATTATCCAGGCTAAGAAGCTGTTTTGAATTGTTTGTTTGAAGGTTTGAGAGTGAAAAACTTCAGTTTCGACCGCTTCTTCCAAGGAAGATAGCGGTGCTATCTGACTGAAGAAGCGGGAAGAAAATGAAGATTTTTCACCTCAAAGAACATTTCAAACAATTCAAAACAGCTTCTAAGTAATCTTTACCAACTTATTTTTTTAACGCTTACTAAGATACAACTAAAACCGAGATTTTTCAAAAAAAGACTTTTTCAAGTGGACTCAATTGTTCATCTTTTTGTTCGATTGCAGGTTCTCCACATACAGAGGCAAATGATGGAGATTTGTAGCATCCGCATCGGTTCTAACTTGAACCAGAGGATAAAAAGAGGGCAAAGAAGAAAGCAGAGGGTTCTGCTCCCGTCTTCACCCTCTTGGTTATAGGCTATGATTTACTTGCCAATCCATTCTATTGCCATAGGGTTTCCTACAGTGGTTATCATAGGAGTTGGATTGACTACTGAAGTCTGAGGGTTGAGATAATATATGCCCTTGGTGTTCGCTGAAGCATTGCAGATGGCCAAGCCGTCTTTATACTTAGAGACCAATATACCATAGCCGTTGGACAATTCCAGCCCTTTTATTTTCGTCATCTTCCGATTGTATAGGTCAAAGACTACGGCTCTGCTCGATATAGAGGAATGTCCTGTTTCTCCGGGTCTGTAATAACCTGGAATATCAACATATCCGTAGGCTTTACCATTGGCCACATAACAAATGGAAGCAGCCCAACCTGCTGTTTTCTCTTCTCCTTCGATAGTTGCACCGGTTATCGTCCAATGGTACGTGGGATCAAAATCCGTATCACCCTTTTTGATCCGCAGTATGCCAGCCTTATGTCCTGCTACCATTCCGAAATTGCCGAGACAAGAGATGTATATATCCCCTTTTTCATCCATGAACAAAGACTTCGGGTCAATGGGACGTGTAGCTTGAGAGAAACCGCTGGCTTTCTCCGAAATCATCTTGACCAGCTTGTCCCTCCTTGTGTCAATAACGGCAACATCTGCTTGTTTGTAATTTTCCGGGCTTGTCCAACCACCCACCATCTGACTTAGACCTGCAAACACGTAGCCGTCACGTTCTATCATGATTCCTATGTCGGGATTATTGTCTTGTATGCCTAAAGATGTCAGGTCTATCTCTCCCGTCTTCTGCATGGTTTCAGGATTAAAAATGTAAATCTTTCCTAATCCTGCAAGCGACAGATACGCCTTTGTAGGAGACAGCTTGACGAGACTATTGGCACTGTTATTGGCAGGCAATGGCATACTGCCCATTTTCTGCAAACCACCGTTTACGCGGCGATACCTGACCAGTTCATTCTTGTCCATTGTCATGTGATAGCTCGGGAATACATAGACCTCATTACCTATTACCACAGGGTAAGAACTTCCAAAGGGAACATTTATGCCATTCTTATTGTCTACAGTCATCGTCGCGCCCAACTTGGGCTCGTCAATGAGTTGCATATAGACTGTTCCATCCATGCCCGTAGCATTGGGCAAGGCTGTCAGTAGCAGTACATTTCCCGAACCTCCTGCTATGGGAGTGTCCGGACCGTTCTTGTCACATGAGTTGAGACACAGTGCAGCAAACATGGCTGCTGCGATAATCATTTTCTTTTTCATTGCTTTTTTGTTTAATTGATTATTCGATGAATTATTACTTGAATACATATCTGAATCTGACGGTGAAACTACGTCCCGGCAAGGGGCGATTGAATTCGCTGATCATTTGTGTATCGGTCAGGTTGTTTATTTTCCCCATGATGAAGTAGCGTCCATTGCCGAAACTCTGCTCAAAGCCCATACTGCATGAGATGGTTCGCGGTATGCGATGCTGTTGGAATTGGCTTTGCTCGAAATCATAAAGATATTCCTCCACGAATGAAGCATCGCCAAATATGCGCGTGTTCATACCTTTGCCCCCGAATAGGTTCTCCTTGTGAAATTCCACTCCTGCATTTGCCATCAGATAAGGTATATTGGGCATGCGACTGCCCTTTGTCGGATTGGCAACAGTGGTGTTCTGCTCATACTTACGCGTGTCTCGCAGGTCTTGGTAGGTTGCATTTACGTAGCCATAGAGCCAGCGTGTAACATCTGCTTTCACCTCTGCTTCCACACCAAAAGTCCTCATTTCTCCAAAATTTTGATACTGCGATTGCAGGAAGCCTCCTGTAAAACGAATCATATTCAGTAGATACATGTAGAACCCGTTTACTTCTATCTGCAAGTTGCTGGGAGACTTTCCTGTCAGGTCGAACAGCATTCCCACGTTTACGCTTGTGTTACGCTCCGGAATCAAATTGCCTGCAGGGGCAATGACATAACCATCTCCCAGCAGTTCTTCTTCCGACGGAAGCCTTACATCATACCCGAGAGAGGCTTTTGCCATCAGGTTGGGAGTAATACGGTAACGAAGCGCATTGCTGATACCGAAATCATTCTTGTGGGTATCTATATCTTCCGCTGAATTTGTCAGAATACTAGCCATCCGCGTTTTCATTGAATAGTAGTAATACTTGATATTGACAGAATTGAGGAATTTATCGTCGGAAGAGCGATAGTCGTAGTTCACCCCAGCCACCCAACTGAGCATATTGCTTGGGAATTCCGTACGGTAGCCTATTACCTTGTCTTTCATTGCATCTTTGGGGTTGGCATGGGCATATTTCGACAAAGAATTGAAGTTGACCGAATGATTATCATTGACAAGATAGTTGAGATTCAATTTATGCTGCAATAGATGCTTGTTATTCACCAACAATGATGCCCATTTCCCGATTTCTCCACCGAATTTCGAAACCGCCGGATAATGCGTACCGTCCCAATGTGTGCGATGAGAAGCGGTATCAGCAAAATGATAGTTGGTATAAACATACCCCAGTTGCCAATCCAAGTCCAGTCCTTCCAAGAGAAAGTTCTCCTTCTCCATCTTGTTGGCGATAATAAAAGCTTCGGAATGGCTGTGGGCATACTGAATGTTAGACTCTATTCCCTGTACATCCTTGTAGGTACGTATGAAGACTGGTTCAAATTCCACCAAGTCAAACCACCATTTCCGTGCCTTAAAACTGCCGCCGACAACTGCCTTCTTGAACTTGTCGTGATCTCGGGTTATCGTAAGTCCCTCTTGAAAGGGGGATTTCATCTTGTAGTTATTATCGGAATAGTTATAAAAACCTCCCAACCCGAACTCTATACCTTTTGGCGCAATGTTCATTTTGCTCACCACGGATGCTTTGTGAGTGTTGAAACTACCGTAAGAATAGTTCACGTCCAAATACTTGGGCGGATACTCCTTGATGACAATATTTACCGCTCCACCCACGGCGGAACCCCCGAATTTGGCGGGAACAATTCCTTTGTATATCTCAATGCGATCGATCATTTCCACCGGAATATCATTGATGTCGATAAAATCAGAATTGTCATTCATCGGCTGTCCGTCAATGAAAAGCCCAATGCGTTTCCCTTCCAACCCTCGTACGGAAATACGAGAAGTACTGCCCACTCCTCCCATTGTCCGCACGGTGATTCCGGCTGTTTTTGCTAAAACATCCTGCACATTATTGACAGTCCCTTGTATCTGACTCATGCTGATTACAGATATAGGCATTGCCTGCTCACGTATTTTACGGGCTTCGCTTTTGCCCATCACCACTACCTCATCCAACGATTTGGAATCGGCTTTCAGACGGATGATGATTTTACTGCCTCTCTCGTTACCCACTGTGACCTTACGGGTTTGGGTGCGATACCCCATAAAACTCACGGTAAGCGTATAGGTGCCTGTGGGAATATCAGAAAAAGAGAAATCCCCATGCTCATTTGTCGCGATGCCCTTTTTCAGCTCCTCGATAAAGATAGTTGTTCCGGGCAGTGGCTCTTCGCCTGAGTCGTCGATAACCACGCCCGTAATCCGTCCGCCCCCTGTTTGGGCGGAGACACTGATGCTCATGAGCATCAGTGATAAAAAAAGATAGATTACCTTCTGTTTCATTGTTTTATTACTTTGGACTAAAAATTATATTTTGCCTTTGCCCATATTTCTGAATTGTTTTTGTACCTACCGAATATCCCCTCATTGCCTCCAAACCAATCATAACCTACCGATAGTTGGATGTGGTCATTCAGCGCATAGGAGGAGGTAAAGCGGCTGAACCATCCCTCGTGGTTGAGGTCGAAATAGGTGAAGTTGGATAATTGTAATGTACTGTCCAACAGTTTTTTAGACACATTGAGCGTGAGGAGTGACTGATGACGAGGTTGTGCTATTTGATTTTCATATCGCAGAATACTTTCCGAAGAAAACTGCGCCATCACCATCCATTCATGAGGCGCATACCAATCCACGCCCACGAGATAATTCACCGTGTTGAAGCCCTTCTGCTCCATAGCTCCCGCCTCGGGTTTGTAGCTGAAATGCTTGTCCACATTGAATGCTGCTTCGCCACGCAGGACAAACTGCCCCAACGGCTTGGATATATCTCCTCCGAAGAATCCCATGCGGTAATATTGCGGAGATACGGTCATGTGGTTGCCTGAAGACCGATAAGAAATCATGGGCATCTTGTTCCACGTATGCAATGCGGCAAGAGAAAAATCCACTCCCGGCAAGGTGAAGCAGAGTCTTCCTCCATATTCTATATTGGAAAAGTGGAGTTTTGGACTACTTCCGTCCTCATTCCAGACAAGATGCAGAGCGGTGTTTTTAGGCAGCACACTCCATGGATTTTCGGCATCGGTCGGCAACTTATATCCCTCGAAGGTCGGCACGGCAAGCAACTCCAATTTCATCTTCTCATTAAAGACAAAAAAGCGCAGAGCATTGACCGGCATACGAATGTCATCGTAATCTTGTGCCAAGAATTCCGTCATATCCATCGGAGAAACCAAGTCGATGATACGCACTCCGTCTGCCACACCCCAAATGACCAATTGCCGACCGAGGCGAAAGCCCCAGTGCTCCTCCCTGTGGTCAATATATGCCTCTCGCAACTCAAAACCCGTGCGTCCTTTCAGCAAGGCATTGTGGGTGGCATTGAACGAGACAAAGAGCGTCGAACTGCCAAAACTTTTCCCTATTTCCCCCCTTACCCGAGTGCGTGAGGACATAAAGTCGTTCGGCTTCTCGGAACGGACGGCATGATAGGTATCAACAAAGCCTTTGAGTTGCCACGATGAATCCCCTTTTTCCTGTCCCCATGCGGCGTGTAGGGACAAGAGTGAGAGAAACAGCAGCAAAAACTTTATAGAACGATTACTTGTGTTTGTCATCAGAACCTACCTTTCTCCAAAGTGGTAACATTGAATTTTGTCTCCTCCATGGGAAGGTCATACTTGGGATTCTTAATTTCAAGAATCGTTTGATGCTCTGTCTGCACATTGGTCATGTGTAGTTTCTGTGCAACCCAGAATCCTGCTACTTTGGCAATGTCCGATAATTCAAGACGGCGGTGCAGCTTCCCCATTTTGTCATAATACTCCACCTTGACGGCTATAAGACAGTCTTGGCGTATGAAGGCTATTTTCTTGGAATAAATCTCGCGTTTGTCTTTGGGCGTAGATTCCAATTTCCAACACTTATGCCCATCTATTTCTTCTTCACCCAGAAGTTTGTGCGTATCCTCATCCACGTTGCGACTGCCCATGTCGTCATAGGTAAAGTCACTGCCCATAAAGTAATCCTGCTTGGCAGACGAGCCACTGATACGGCGGGTCTTCTTCATGGCGGGCAGGTAGAGCCATTTATCATCGTCCTTGTCGGGATCGTCGTAATCCCACGTGAGAAAGCCCGTACCTTTTACGTCACCGGGGTATTGGAAGAACATAATGCTCTTGCGGTCTTTCTTTCCTTCGCCCACGTCGATGGAATAAGAAATCAGTTTGCGCTCGCGCACTGCTCCACGCTTATTAATCAGTTTCATCACCAACTCCGATTGACGGGTATCGCCATAGGGACGGTCTTTTACTTTTTGGGCAATCTCTCTGCCCGTCTGAGCCATTGCCGTGGCGGCAAAAGCCAATACCACCAAACTTGTTAAAATAATTCTTTTCATCATGATTGATGTTTTGTTGTTGATTTTATCCCATTGACTTTTCAAGCATCTTCCGATAGGTCGCTGATTGTGCCTGCAACTCTGCGTCAGTGCCCATAGCCTCAATCTTGCCTTGATTAAGCAGCACGATTTTATCGGCTCCGCGAACGGTACGCATCCGATGAGCGATAACAATGACCGTCTTGTTTTTAATCAGCTCCGACAAAGCCTCCTGTATCAGGCTTTCGTTTTCTACATCGAGCGAGGCGGTGGCTTCGTCCATCAGGATGACGGGAGCATCTTTCAGTATGGCTCTTGCAATGGAAATGCGCTGGCGCTCGCCACCGGAAAGCCGTTCGCCGTTCTCGCCTATGACGGTGTCCAGACCTTCGGACATACGGTTGATAAACTCATCGCAGCGGGCTATTTTGGCAACGCGGGCAATCTCTTCGTCCGTAGCTCCTTTCTTACCTATACGGATATTATCTTTTATGCTGGCGTTGAACAGCACCACATCCTGAAAGACAATGGCGTAGTTCTTCAGCAGCGTTTCGGGGTCTATCCGGCTGATGTCCTCGCCCCCTAATAGTATCTTACCTTTCTGAATATCCCAAAAACGGGCAGCCAGCTTGGCGAGTGTGGTCTTGCCGCTTCCCGAAGGCCCGATGAGGGCGGTAACCTCGCCCTGTCTGGCAGTGAAACTTACGCTGTTGATGACGGTATAGTCCTCATAACCGAACTCGACATCTTTGAAATCTATACTGTAATCTTTGGGGTTCATTTCCAGTTTGCCTTCCTGAACGGGCATTGTTTTTATCTCTTTGATACGCGCCACTACACCGTCGAGAGCCACGATCATCGCCATAAAGGTGAGAATGCCCTCGATAGGCAGGTAGATGCTTGCCGTGAGAATGAGATAAGCGATATAGACAAGGATGTTGATCTGTCCGGCAATCAGCATGTTGGCACCGACAATCGCCACAGTGACGATGCCGAGCTTCATCAGCATACCCGCCAGTGAGGTGGCAATGCCGGCGGAGAACTCCGCTTTTATCTTTGTACGGGTATTGCTGTCCAATTTATGATAGAATTCGTTCAATGACCGTTCTTCCAAATTATAGGATTTGATTTCCTGTATCTGGTCTATCTTCTCCTGTAAATCGTCGAACACCTCGCGATTGGTTTTCACGTGTGCGTCCACAGCCTTCCGTTGTTTCTTTTTGGAGAGTGAAAAGGCCAGCAACGCGACGGGAATAACCCATAATGCCGCCAATCCGAGCTGCCAATTGTAGGCGAGTATCATAATGGAAATGATAATCGTGGAAATGGAAGTGGCATAGATATGTGGCACGGAGTGCGAAAATATCTGTTCATAAAGTTGCAAGTCGCTCATCATGGTTGCCGAAAGGTCGGACACATCACGTTTGCCGAAATAAGAGAGTGGCAGTTTTTTCAGGCGGTTGGCTATGTCGATACGTGAGTTGGCACTCTCGTTATAAACATTGTCGTAAAGGCGCACATAGTCCCACCTTGCCACGATAAACATCACCAACAACATCACTACGATGATGACAATATAATTCACAAGGGTCAGTTCTGCCGGTGTGGGAATACCCTCCAAACCGCCCAGATACTGGAAGAGAAACATAAATCCGACAATGGGCGGAAACATCTTGGTCAGATTAAGGATGGTATGAGAGAAAATAGACTTTTTCAGGTTCTTAGCTCCTTGATCCGACATGGCATATTTTTGCTTTAAGAAATTATTCATTTTTACCTCCTATTTTCCAGTTGGCGGCTTTTTGATATTCGTCCCACAGTTTTTTGTAGGCGCCGCCTTGGGTTAACAATTCGTTATGTGTACCGCTTTCCACTATTTTGCCGTTTTCCATCACAAGGATCCTATCGGCATTTACCACGGAAGAGGGCCTATGGGCAATCATTAATGTGGTTTTGTCCTTCGACAGTTCCTTGAACGAAGCCTGAATGATATGCTCATTTTCAGGGTCGGCGAAGGCGGTTGCCTCATCGAGGATGACCAAGTCTGCATTTTTCAGAAAAGCTCTCGCAATGGAAAATCGTTGGGCTTCACCGCCTGAGAAATAGGTTCCCTTGGTACCAAAAACCGTATCCAAGCCCTTTTCTAAACTGTCGACGATCTCTTTGGCTCCGGCTCTGACAAGAGCTTGCTCTATCTCCTCATTGCCGGCGTTGGGATTACCCAACAACAAATTCTCGCGCAGGCTCATCTTAAAGAGATTGGACATTTGGAACACAAAAGCGATCTTTCGCATCAGCGCAGTTTTCTCATATTCCTTGATGTTAGTGCCTCCGACTAAAATTTCGCCTTCATCGACATCATAGAAACGGGCTGCCAAACGTGCCACGGTGGTTTTTCCGCCCCCCGAAGCACCGACCAAGGCAACAGTTTCTCCTTTGTTCACTTTGAAAGACACATTGTCCAGCACTTTTTCTTTCCCGTATGAAAACGAGACGTTCCTGAACTCCAGCCCATCTTCAATTGCAGTTTTTCTGCCATAAGCGAAGTCGTCGTAATCCAAAGCGGCGTCAATTTTATCCAATGCCAACTCGGCCAAGTAGATGAAGTTTTGAATAGATGCACTACGCATCATAAAAACACCGAATACCGGACCTATCAACAGATAGATAACAGAATTGCCCAGCACCTGCCGCATGTCGCCGCCTGTGGTGAACAGCATGATGGCAACGGGTACCAAGAAGAATGCTGTGGAACTTGAAATTGCCTCGTACAGTGACATTTTGTTTTTGAATCCCATGCTCCACCGTACCACGAAATCTTTCATCTTTACGATAAGCGAATAGAAACGTTCGAAACTCTCCACGCTTTGGGCAAAGGTCTTCACAACCGGTATGCCGCGCACGTACTCCACCGATTCGGCGGAAAGGTTAGCAAGTCCTTCGTAGTATTCTTCCCGCATCTTCATACCCTTTTTGGTGCTCATGGTTGCCATCAACAATATGCTTATGACCATCGGGATAAGGCTTACCAATCCTAATCGCCAGTCGAAAAGGAAGAAAAATACCAACAACACGATGGGCGAAACAATAGTCATGGCAAAGTCCGGCAGCTGATGCGCCAGCATGGTGTGGGTCTCGCCCGCTCCATCGACAATGGTTTTACGTAGGTTACCGCTTTCGCGGTTGGCAAAAAAACCCAACGGTTTCGTCATCATCTTCTTCACACTGAGCTTGATGATGTTCGACTCTACCTCGAAAGCGAAAAGATGAGATACCATTAACGCAAAGAAATAGAGCAACATTCCCGCTGCGGCAAAACTCGCCGCTAGAATTGCATAATACCGTATGGAAACTCCATCGACACTATTGCTCAAAATAATCCCGCTGACAATCTTATGGATATATACCATAGGCATCAGTACCATAATACCCGAGAGGGCTGAAAAAAGCATCGCCAGCGGAAGCATATAGCCCTTCTTGCCTGCGTATGGCAGCAACCGCTTCAAAACGGGTGTTTTCTTCTGTTTTTTTGTAGTATTCATTTGTATTCAATTATGTTTGTTCATTCAACCCGAGTTTCGTTTGTATCTGTCTCCTTACCGAACAGGCGGAACTTTTGGATCAATATGGGAGTGACACAGAGGTCGGCAAGTAGTGCCAATACAATACCTGCCACGGAGAGTACCCCCATGTGTATAAAGGAAAGCCCCTCGGAAGTGGTATAAACGGCGAAGTTGGTACAGATTACTATACTTGTCAGTACTATCGGTGTTCCAATAGTGAGGAACGAGCGGAGAATCGCATACCGATAATTACCCCGACGGTCGAATTCCAAATGCACGTGGTTAATGAAGTGAATGGTGTCATCCACCGCCAACCCGAGAATCATAGGCATAATGGTGGCGGTCATCATATCCAACGGATATCCCAACCATCCCATCAGACCTCCAACCACCAACGCAGGAGTAACATTGGGTATCAAACCGATAAGCCCGATGCGCACACTACCAAAGGCAAGCATCATCAAGATACAGATGATAAGGAGGGAGATAGCGAATGAAACCATCTGTCCACGGGCTATATACTGCATCATAACCGTAAATTGAGGGATGCTGCCCACAGTAGCAACTGTAGCTTGAGGGAAGAGCTTATTGGCGTAAGCAACTATATCGTGTAGCTCCCGTTCTGTTTCCCCTGAATCGTATGAATTCATTTCGACCATCAGGCGAAGACGTCGATAATCATAATCGATCCAATACTCTGCCTCACTACCTCCTGCATTTTCATAAAGGAGTAGCAACTGTGCCACCTCTTCAGGATTGTGAGGGATAGTATAATAAGAGGCATCCCCATCGTGCAGGGTTTGGTTCAGGTCTTTTAGGATATTCAATACCGTGGTTGTGCGCTTGGTTAATTTATACCTGTCTGCGTGTTGTGCTAAGGAATCTAATCGCACAAGGATTTCGGGCGATTTTGCCAATCCATTATCAGGCAGTTCTATCATCACATCATAGGTATAGACAGACCCAAGTTCGCTTTCACCCACTTCCAAAAGGTTATTGACGTAAGCTATCTTTCGCCCCATGGTTCGCTCCACGTCAAAGGCGGTCTCTATTTTTGTGAATTGATAGATAAGAGCGACTGTGATCACTCCGGTAAGCCATAGTATCAAAGTACCATGTTTAAGTACACCGATACCTACCTTCTCTAATTTTCTGTCCAACCATCGTCCTCCTGTTTCCTGCACTTTGGGATGCGGTTTTCCGTCCTTACCAAAACTAAGGAGCACAGGCATCAGTGTAATGGCTATAAAGAACGCCAGCATCACGCATGAAGAAGTAGCTATGCCGATAAAACGCATAGGCTGCATCGGTATGGCGAGGAAGGAAAGCAAGGCGGCAAAGGTGGTGAGTGCGCTGAACAGCACCGGCCATCCCATTTCCCTGACAGTTTCTTCTACTGCTTGTGTCCTCTTTCCATGCATGAGGAATTGGCGTTTGAAATAAGAATACACGTGGATGTTGTATGCAATGGAAACGGCAAATGTCAATAGCATGGGAATCATCAACATGCCACTATCTATCGTCATACCCACGTAACCTAACATACCGTACACGATGATGATGGAGCCAACAGCTGTGACAAGCGGCACGACCACTCCTCTAAAGGAGCGCGTTACCAATAGCAGGATAAGTATGGAGATTAGGGTGGCGATACCCAGTACACGGGGCATTTCCTTACTTATCCATTTCATTTTCATAGCGGTAACATAGGGCAGTCCCGTTCCCTTGGGATGGAGCTTCTGGTATTTGTCCTTGGTGATGATATGCTCCAGCTCGTTACCCGTCAGCACCTCAGGAGCAACGGCATTCTTCCCCTTGTTCCACACCGAGTCTTCTGGGAAAGTACGCAGCTTGAGTATAATCCATGAGAGCGTTCCGTCTTTGGAAACGAGCCGTTCTGCAACGTGAGGTTTCAGGTAAGCCTTGTGGCGTATCTCTTCTAGTTGCGCCGGATCTGACGGTATTGTTTCGGGGACAATCTGTTCGATAGTCATACCCTCCTCACGGCCCACCATAAATTCGATGTCGGTGAGCGACGTTATTTTGTCGGCATACGAAAGGCTGTCCATCATCTCGTTGGTGAGTTCACGGATAAGTTGCAAATTCTCTTTCGTAAACAAATTGTCGCATCGGGTCAGCACCGCCGCGAAATTGTCATTGCCGAATATATCCTTGAACTCTTCTGTCTTAACAAGCATCGGATCGTCTTCGAGAAAGTAGTCTTCCCACGAAGCACTCACCTTGAAGTATCTTAACCCTGTAAATCCTATGGCAAAGACGAGGATAGATAAGCTTAGTACCAGCCATCGTCTTTGTATCATCCATTTGCCCCGACGAGCGAACCAATCATTGATTCTTTCTATTTTCATATCATTTGCTGTTTGTAAGTTGTTTCATTCATTGAGGGCGGACAAAAGCGATCCGGCTTCTGATAATCGCTTCGAGATTGTTTACTCAAAAACGAACAAAAGCCTGTTCTGTTCAAAAACAAAGCGAGCCGCCCCAAATGGGCGACTCGCTCTATGGAATATATATGTTATTGAAACATCCCGTTTCATACATTTGATTGTTAAGGTAGGTGCCATAATTCTGTCTGAGTACATTCAGTACCGTTATTTTCGTCTTTCGTTGTAATCATCTCTTTATCCGAAATATCTTTGCGATAGGTGTTTCTCCGATTTTGCGTAATCCAAGATTCCTCACAAAGGAAAAGTCCACCTACTCTCTGTACAAGAGTTAATTCTTCATTATTAATAATATTAGTGACACTCATATACTGTTTGTTTTTATTCTACTGGAATAGGAGGAAGTCTTATTTCCAACCATTTTCTTTTCTCTGTTACATTCCACATTCATAAGCTTTTTCCATCCTCCCGTGCTAAAGTGGATATACTCACCAATAAAACATTCTATTTCCTCTTGGGAGAGTTCTTCATGCAGTACCACTTCTTTCATCATATTCATCCACCAAGAACAAGTGAAATGCATAAAGAATGGAGAAATCTGGGTGTGTAAATCCGGATAGAGTTCTTTCATTCTCTCCAGATATTCCATGCCGATTGCAGAGCTTTTTCCAATCCACCGCTCCCAATAGTCTTTGAATCGGGAATCTTGTGTGTCGAGAAACAGCAACTTAAGTTCTTTGCGATAACGGCTTATAATGCCCATCACCTCCTGCATGGATTTACGATGATACTCCTCTGAGGTGAAAATTTCAAGGGAAAGTCTTTCGTCTCGGTTATGATTATCCAGCATGCCGTTCATCGCCTCTAAAAGCGGATGTAGGACAACAGCCAGCAAATCTTCTTTACAGGGATAATAATTGTATATATTACTCAGACCAACACCCGATAGTTTGGAAATTTCACGCATAGACACAGCCTTGTATCCTTTTTGGAGAAAGGCTTCCCGGGCTGTTTTTAGCAATAACTTGCGTGTATAATCCTTTGGCGTTTGCATAGAGCGACATACATTGTCTCAATTTGGTTGCAAAGTTCTTATTATTTCCCTGTATAGACAATACCTAAAAAAGGTGATTTTTTTCCGAATACGTCGCCATCCTCTCCGGGAATACCGATTTATTGGAGAAGGCAAAGTGGGAAAAGAAGATTGCCGGTTTGGACAGCGAACGGCAGGCGTTCATTCGCAGCAAGTCTTCCTCCAAAGACCTTTTCGACCTTTCGCAGAACAAGTTCTTCGTGACGGGAGAAAGCGGAATGAAGTACAGCTACAACAACGGCAGGATTGCGGCAGACCCGCAACTCGCCTGCATGAACTTCCTGAACGCCTTGGAGAAGATACACGGCTTGATTGAGAAGTTTAAGGCTGACACGGAAAAGATAGCCAAGGATATTCCGGTTTTGCAGGAGGTCGTGAACGGATCTTGGAAGAAGGAAGAGCAGCTCAAAGACCTCAAAACGGAACTCGCAGCCCTTGACCGCAAGATACAACTAAAACCGACATTTTTCTAAAAAAACGCTAAATTTTAGTCGCATTGGCTACTCTTTTAAATGGCATCCAAATTGTCCCTGAATGCGTTCTTTCGTTTTCGATGTTGCGGATTCAGAATATTTTCGGTAACTTGCCATTGCTGGTCTACAAGGCTGGCCAGGCATTGTCCTACGACTTTAATTAATTAAAAATTATAAGGTTACGAATACTACACCATGGAGCCATCCATATACAGTTATTCTCTTTGCATCGCGCTACCGCTGATGTTGTTCTTCGGCTTTTATTTTTTGCTGGCCCCAACCCCGGAAAAGGCCATTTTTGATAATTATCTACGCTCCAGGCGGATAATGGGTTTGGCGTTGCTGCTGCTTGCGGCAAACTATTCGGTGCATTTCTTCTTCGGGGTAAGGTTCAGGAGTGTACATGCTGCCATATTAATGAATCTGTCCACCTATTTTCTGTGCTATTACCTATTCAGCTCTGCATTGATAACACTGCTTAACCGTTTCTATATCACACGAAAAAGGATCTGGACGCACATTATCCTATGGATCATATTCTCCGGTCTTTCCGGGATTGTATTGTTTTTGTTCCCGGACGGAATAGCGCAGAAAGGCATTTTGCTGGCTTTGGCGGCATGGCTGGTGGTTTACGGACTGGTGCTGTCTCGCAGACTCATTGTCTCATACCGCAGAGCTATCCGGATTTTCGATGACACGCATGCCGATGATATGGGTGCGTATATAAAATGGTTGTCCGTCTTTACCTATTGGGCACCCTTGTTCGGCATCGGATGCGGATTGCTTACTTTCTTGCCTGATGAATATGTTTATATATGGATTCTGTCATCGATTCCGTTTTACGTCTATCTCTACTGTTGCTACCAGAACTATCTGCTGTTTTACGAGCAAGTGGAAAACGCGATGGTAGCGGAGATGACTTCGGAAGATGACGGTCAATGTGATCATAAGCCGGAACAGGCACAGAGGCAAGACACTCCTTTTTACCATGCAGAGATAGCCGGAAAAATCAAAGGGTGGATTGACGCCGACGGTTTTGTTCAATCCGGCCTGACCATAAAGGAGCTTTCGGACATGCTTCATACCAACCGAACCTATCTGTCCGAGTACATCAATACGACGTATGGCACATCGTTCCGCGATTGGATCACCGGCCTTCGCATCAATTATGCGAAACGTCTGCTTACCCAAAATCCCAAACTGACGGTTGCCGACATTTCCGAAAGATCGGGGTTTCTGTCTCCAAGCCATTTCATTAGGTTGTTCAAGGAAAAAACAGGGCAAACTCCTGTCAGATGGAGGAAAACAGAGGCGGAATAATGCGCTGCATTATGGCTGATGGAAATAGCCTGAACGACAAAAAATAGCCTGAACGAAAAGACTAAAATAATCTAAACCGCAAGGATGTGCGATTCTGACAATTGAGACATTCTTTCTACGCAAGAATCAGGCGGAGACAGAATCTTTTTGCTTATATTGTTTGCATAAATTCCGGGTCGAGAATAAACAAAGCATAGAATATGAGCAAAAGAATTCTGTCCGTCATCTTGTTTTCATGGCTGTCAATGGCTGCTTCCACAGCTTTCGCGCAACAGAAGACAGATACTGCCGACACCTTCCGCTTCGTTCCGCAAGAGGATACGTTCTATTTGGCAAGGGAGGACAATCCGCAGGAATCAGTCCAATCCTTATCACCGACAATTTCTCAACTGTCCCTGCGCGCCAATCTGCTGCGCTGGGCAACCCTGACACCAGATTTAGGACTTGAATGGCGCATCTGCCCGTCATGGGGCATTGCCGTAAACGGCTCGTGGACTTCGTGGTCGTGGAATGACAAGGACAGAAGATACGCCCTCTGGGAAGTGGTACCGGAGATCCGTTATTATTTAGGCAGGGAAAAGCGCGGTTACCTCGGCGCGATGTTCAAGGCCGGACAGTTCAACTACAAGCTCTCCACGACAGGCAAACAGGGAGACCTTACGGGTGGAGGCATCACCGGAGGCTATCAACTGAAATTGAACAAATCCCTTTCGATGGACTTCTCCTTAGGGTTGGGCTATATCCATGCCGACTATGACAAGTATGTGGTCATCAACGGCGTGAGGGTAAGGCGCGGCAGCGAAACAAAGAATTGGTGGGGCCCCGTCTCGGCGGGTGTCACCCTGGTGTGGAACATCTTTTAGCGGAAAGGAGGAACAATGAATACAACGACAATCATACGACAGATAAAGGAATATATGGGAGCATACGGAAAGGCTTATACCTTATTATATCTAGGTGCGGTGGCCATACTGACCTCGTGCGTGATGGACGACCTCTATGACACGCCGCATCCCGACTACGGGAAGATTGCGGTGACAGCCGACTGGTCGG
>UQUJ01000035.1 GCA_900544195.1 uncultured Alistipes sp.
CTCTGATAATAAGGATACTTACAAGGGCGTGTCAACTTTTGAAAAAGAAATCCCTGAAAAAAGTTGAAAAATGTCTACTTTTGTAAAACAAGACGACGTGAAAATATCATGTGTGTCTACTTTCAAAAACAACATGTAACGAAATAATCTTTTCGTGTCTACTTCTCGCGCGCAGTGCAACATAGAGGTTTGTAAATAATGAAATAAGCTGAAAAGTGTTGAATACGTTTGGAAAGTCGCTTGGAAAAATGTAGCTTTGCAGCGAAAAGTCGCTTGAAAAAGTGTAACATGCTCAAACGTAAGATTGAAACCGTCCTTCAGGACTGGAAAAAGAACCCTTCAAGGAAGCCCCTCGTCATCAAAGGTGTCCGTCAATGTGGGAAGACTTTCTCCGTGCTGCGTTTTGCCGAGGAGAACTATGCGCACAACGTCTATATTGACTTCTATGAGATGGAGGAAGCCAAGGCCGCTTTCCGTGGCTCCAAGAAAGTGGATGACATTGTGATGTATCTCACCGCCATGATTCCGGGTGCCACGTTTGTTCCCGGAGAGACCTGCCTTATCCTTGACGAACTGCAGGAGTGCCCGGAGGCGCGCACCGCCTTGAAGTTCTTCAAGACTGACGGTCGGTACGATGTCATCTGCACCGGCTCCTTGCTGGGTGTCAGCGGCTACGGAACCAAGAAAAAGAAGAAAGACCAGGAGAAGGGCACGTCAGTCCCGGTGGGTTACGAGACCATCGTGGACATGAACCCGCTGGACTTTGAGGAATTCCTGTGGGCAAACGGCATCACGCCGGAGATCATCGACTTTCTCCACGAGTGCCTGAAGAAGGAAGTCCCCGTCCCCGAGGCCATCCACAACCGGATGAATGACCTCTTCCTGCAGTACATCGTCGTTGGCGGTATGCCTGAGGCTGTGGGTACCTTCCTGCAGAACCACGACATCGGCCAAGTCCTGCAGGTCCAGCGCAACATTGTGGACGAGTACAAGGACGATATGGTTAAGTATGCCGACGATGCGGACAAACCCAAGATCCGCGAATGCTTCGAATCCATCCCCCGCCAGCTGGCCAAGGAGAACAAGAAGTTCCAGTATGCGACCATCCGCAAGGGAGCCCGCTCATCGGAGTATCTGGGGAGCCTTCAGTGGATAGAGGAGGCCGGCATCATCTCCAGATGCTACAATCTCACTCAGACTGAGCTGCCACTGGACGGCAATGCGGAAGACGATGTCTTCAAGGTTTATATGCGGGACTCCGGCCTGTTCCTCTCCATGCTAGAGCAAGGCACACAGTCTGATGTCCTGCAGGGAAACCTTATCGGTTACAAGGGTTCCATCTTTGAGAACATCATCGCAGACGTTTTCTCCAAGATGGGCCGGGACCTGTACTACTATCACAAGGAGTCCGGGTTGGAGGTCGATTTCCTGATGCGCTACAAGGGACAGATTACCCTCGTCGAGGTCAAGTCCACCACGGGCAACATCAAGAGCACAAAAACCATCTTGAAGAATAAAAACGTCTATCACGTGAACAGCGCCATCAAGCTGGGCAGGTACAATGTCGGACGCGATGGCGAGACGCTTACCCTGCCGTTATATATGGCATTCCTGCTCACGGCGTATTGATCAGGTCTGCACAATAGCAAAAAAAGTCGTAACTTAGCAGTCGTGGCCTGATGCCAGGCTGCATTTGTTAACACCGGGTGCGTTTCCGCCCCAAAGCGGGGACAAAGCTGAAAATGTTAAATGCTGTTAAAGTCAACATCAGACTTAAATAATCTTCTCAAAATGAACAGGCCTATATAGCATCCGCACAATGAAATGCCAGAGCAAGACAATCCTCAAGCAGAAAGCAGTCGAAGGTGGTGGATTCGCGATCTCGTTCGAAGAAGCCAGTGGACGATAACCAGCTGACTGCCAAGTAGATAATAAACCGTCTTTGGTTCATCCAAACCAAAGACGGTTTATTATTTCCCTGATATTAAGCTTATTACCAATCACGATGTTTGCCAAAAGCAGACTTGTGATTGTCGCTTATGCCTTCGTGAAGTTGAGGGCGATCTCGAACTCGGTTGTGGCATTCCAAAGAGTCGCCAGATCAGAAGGCTTCTCAAGACCAAGGAATCCCATAACCCCCTTTATTTTCCGGGCGGTTTCATTTTCCGCCTGAACCAACTGCTCAAGAAGGACATCAATTTTAGGAAGTGCCGGAAGAAGAGCTTTTACGATCGGGTCGCAAAGGGCCTTGTCCACGTAGATTCTCAGACTGTCACCATCCAGTGAATATTTCAGCTCGACTCCTCTCTGAAGAATCTTCTGAAGTTCCGCATTAAGAGCGTCCACATCCACTCCAAATTCCTTGAGTTGTGCCAGAATCTCCATGATTGAGGAGAGATCTATTCCGGAAGCATCCGATCTGACGGTCTCCGACTCCGCGGCTTCAATGATAGCGGCAACATTAGGAACAACGAAGAGTGAGTTTCCTGTAGCATACCAGAATGCGAGGTTGGCTTTAGGTGACTCCAGCCAATCAGTATGATTTTTTGGTTTGTAATAGTAGTATCCATCTGATGATGGAGGGAAGAATAAGGAAAATGCTCCCGCCAGACTATCATCTACTCCCAAATCGGGCCAGTAACGGGCCATGATATTGCCTGTCTCGTCAAATGTGACCTGATCGAACACCTCTGTCAGAACACAGTTCCCGAAGTGATTGAGATAGGGAACATGAGATAAAAGCGTTTCACCTAACCCACCAGATATTTTCCATTTGAACTGTATCGGAGAGAGATCATTTGGATCCATACACTTATCTTCAATGTACCTGCTCTTGCGGACAATGTTCCAGCTTCCGATCAATGGAGCCGAATCCCCTTGAACCTGAGTCGCGACAGTCACTTTGACCGCACCGTCAAGAGTGATGGATCCATCAACATTGAAAGCATAACAAGGATTTTCATCCGTACTGCGCAGAGTGGCAGCAATTGATGGCGGAGTTGACACGATGGCCGTACCCTTGAACGCGAAAGAATCATCTGACTTCTTAAGAAGATCCACACTCACCTTCACGTCATTGTAACCTGGCACGACTCCTGTCAATGTAAGAGTGGCTGCATCATCGCTGTCCGCCACCAACTGAACATTTCCATAGTTACAAGGTATATCATTGACCGAGATTGCGGCTTTTCCGCTTTCCACAGAGATCTGCCCGACAGGCAGTTGTTTCCAAGTGTCGTCAGCCTTGTCCTTCTGGCAGGCTGTCATGGCAAAGATGGAGACCAGAATGGCCATCATGCCCAAGAGTCTAGTTTTCATATTCATCAGTTTTAAAATATATCCAATTACAAATAACCATCCTTTAGCTAAAAGATCAATATGGCAAGCCTCAAAACGTCGCGATTGCAAGACGGTTCCGCACACTATCAAGCTTGGCTTTTGTCATCCTCCTTAGGAAGGACAATGGTGCGGAAGCGCTTCTGACGACGCTCCCAACGCTCACGCGCGAACTGCTGCATGTCTGTGGCCTGGTCGTTCTCGTCGATGATCTCAAGACCGAGGATCGTCTCGATGATGTCCTCAAGGGTGATTATGCCCTGGAAACAACCATATTCATCAATGATGAGACCGATCTGCTCGTGCTTCTTGAGCAGTTCCTCCCAGATGTGACCGCAGGAGTCCTCCTCCGTGAAGAAAGAGATCGGACGTTTCAGTTCCACAAGACGCTTGTCGAACTCATCATCTGCCAGTCCCTCAAGTGCGTCACTCAGAAGAATATAGCCGGTGATATATTCAGGAGAATCCCCATAGACCGGGATTCTGGAGAAATGCAGATAAGTATCGTTTTTGTAGAAATTCTTCAGAGACATGTTCTCCTGAGCCGTCATCGCCACGATTCTCGGGGTCATCACATCGCAGGCCTTGACATTGTCCAGTTTCATGATGTTCTGGATGACCTTGTTCTCGTCGGAATCGATCACGCCTTCCTCAGCCCCGATGTTCGCCATCGCCGTCACTTCTTCCCTGCTGACGGTAGCCTCGTCCTCGTCCTTGGTCATCAGATTGGTGATCAAGCGGATCATGATCACAAGCGGCCACATCAGGACAGACAGAAACGAGATGGCCGATGTCACAAAGCCCATTAGGTTCTTCCAATAGGATGTTCCGATGGTCTTAGGAACAATCTCGGAGAACACCAGCACAAGCAGCGTTGTCATAGCCGAGATGATTCCGAACCAAGTGCTTCCGAACAGAATAGTAGCCTGTCGGCCCACCGCCGCGGCGCCCAAGGTGTTGGCGATGGTGTTCAAAGAAAGAATCGCAGCCAGAGCCCTGTCCGGATCCGATTTGAATTTAAGGAACTTCTCCGCAGGCCTGTACCCTTGCTCCTTCCTCATCGTGATGTAAGAGATCGGCGTCGACATCAACACCGACTCCAGAAGCGAACAAAGGAACGACACTCCCAGCGTCCCCAGCATATAAACTATAAGCAGAGCCATATAGGTTTTCAGTTAATTCGTACAAATATAGCACAATTTTCAACTTTCCTACCAAAATACTGACACTCCCCTCGCAAAAATCCAGAATGATTGCAAGCAACATTCGTTTCCAGTCTGAGTTCACATCACACCTCATTACCGCAAAAAACACATTCATTTTACAAAATCCTTTCATCCTCATCACAAACAGAACTGCCTTCAAAGGCCACAAGGCTGAAAATCTACCGCCACGCCATCGTACTTTTTCAGACACTTCGCGCTCCCAAAGCACTCAGTGACACAATGGGCTGAAAGTATTTCGTAAATCATGTCACAGCACCTGCATTTGTTCCTTTCCTCGAATCCGCCATCCATACGAATCAGAATCTCAATCACTTCATCAACAGGCATATTATTATTGCATCCACGCACAGTATGCATAGTCAGGATTGTCACTTGAAGCTGCTCTGAAAAGTCAATATATTCAAAAAAAAGCACCCGCGCCGCATGTGAGGGCGGAACGGGTGCCGGTATTTGTCATGTTCGTTGTTTGCCCGGTTAAGGGACTACGGAAAGTCGCTTAGAACTTAAGGGTGATGCGTCCCAATGCTGTGGTGCCGGACATCGGGACGAAGCCGAGCTGGTAGTAGCGGTTGGAGTCCGGATGGCCATCAGACTCGCTGATGGCGGAATATACCCAGCCGGAGGTGGCCACATGGGCGTTGAATATGTTGTTGACATCAAGGCCGAAGGTGATCTCCCTGAGGAAGCCACGGAGCTTGACCGGATAGCTGAAGCTGACTCCCGACAGTGAATATGCAGGGAGGGAGCGATCCTTGTTCTGCGTGTTGTCAAGGTACTGGCGGCTCACGAAGGAAGTGTGCCAGATCGCCTGGACACCCTTGACCTTGAACACGGCGAATCCGTTGACGATGGCTGACGGGGAGAACGCCAGCGTAGAGTTGTCGTAGTGGATTTTCCTTATGCCGGTCTCCTTGTTGCCCCAGTCTTCCACAACCTCGTCAAAGTCCTTGATCTTATTGGAGCTGAGGGCTGCATTGGCCTCAAGAGTCAGCCATCTGGCGGCGTCTACAGAAGCCGTTAGCTCGACACCGGCACGGTAGGAGTCCTTTATGTTGGTGGTCAGACTCTCGCCGATTTCGCTCTGCATTCCTGTCTGGACAAACTGGTCCACATAATCCATGAAATAGAGGTTGGCGCCGGCGCGGAAGACCGAGCCTGAATACTGATAGCCTAACTCATAGTCATTCACGTGCTCCGCCTTAGGGAACGGATAGTTGTAGTTGTCCGTGAAGTTGTTGCGCTCCGGCTCACGGTTGCTCATGGCAAAGGAAGCGTAGGCCCTATGGTTGCCGGCCTTATAGCTGACACCTACCTTCGGATTGAAGAAATTGTAGGTCTCGTTGATGTCCAGACGCTGATTCTCGTAGGTACCGTCCTTCTGTTTGACGAACTTGTCGTTGATGCCATCCGTTGTGTAGCGAACGTGCCTGTACTGAAGGTCAGCGAACACTGTGAAATGCTCGCCGAACTGCTTGGAGGCCTTGACGAATGCGCTGTAGTCATCCTTTCTGGCATCGGAGTCATAATAGGTGTAGCGACCGTTGTCGAAGTCAGTGTCGTTCAAGCCGGCAAGTCCAGGATAATGATTGACCACATCTTTGTTTGACACATAAGTGAGATAACCAAAATGGTTGCCCCAGAACATCTGACCGGTGAGGCCTCCGATGACATCCCATCCATTATTGTTGTAATTGATGTTATAGACAACGCCTGCCGCATTCTGTGACAGCCCCTTCTGACGGATGAAGTCCGACCTTACAGGTTTTCCCTTCTCATTCACCATATCGAAACCAAACTTGGAAACCTTGTTGTCCGGCCTGAACTCATCGTAGTAGCCATAACCGTAGGTGTAATGAAGCGAAAGGGTGGTCTTCAGATTCTCGCTGATGTCCCACGCAGCGGAAAGAATGTTATGGTCCTGCCAGAAGTTGTCCGTGGTCTTCGGCCAGTAGGAGCCGTCATTCAAAGTGTAGCGGGCGGTCTCGTAGGTTTTCGGATCCATAGATTCATAAAGCGAGTTGAACTTCCCCAGACCTACGCGGTACATGTCGGCGTAAGTCTTGATACCGGTATTCTTGCCGTAGGTGCCGTCCATTATGGAAAGATCGTCGGTGCCGGCGGTAACGCCGTTCCAAGCCTGGCCGGTATGCTCATAGTTGCCGATGTTCCGGTAGCGGACGATGAAGTCCCTTCCGATCCAGTTCAGCCCTGCGTACCAAGAGCCGGATTTCCCTGCGGTGCCGTGGACATAGCCGTCAGTGCCGGTTGTGTGGAATGCGGCATCGGCCACAAAATGATTGCCGAGCAGCCCTGTGGACATCGAGAAGCCGGTGTTGTACGTGTTGTAGCTGCCGTAGGAGGCGTTCAGTTCCACGAACGGATCGTAGGACGGAGCCTTTGTACGAAGAGCGACAGAGCCGCCGAACGCGCCGTCACCGTTGGTTGAGGAACCCACACCACGCTGGATCTGAGCACTTTCCAAAATGGCGGAATAACTGTTCATATTCGCCCAGAAGACGCACTGATCCTCTGGAGAGTTGAGCGGCACACCGTCGATCGTGACATTGATCCTGGAATCCCCCGCCCCTCTGATACGCATGTATGCCGTACCGGTACCGAGACCGTTCTCACTCCAGGAAAGCACACCCGGAGTCGTGGAAAAGAGGAACGGAAGTTCCTTGCCGGTCCCTGAAAAGTTCTGAAGAGCCTTGCGGTCAACGTTCGCCACCGCATAAGGGGCGTTCTTCTGCGCGCGGACACCTCTTACAATGGCCTCATTGAGAATCTCGGCCTTTGTGGTGTCCGGCTGGCTTTGAGCGTTCAAAGCCTGTGGAGTCATCGCGGCAAGTGCCGCTGATACAAATAAAAAACCTCGCATAATGTTTTGAATATTAATGCAAGGGGCTGCCGGTTACGGCAATCTGAGACATCGCTTCCCTTCGGCGGCATTATCCGCATCAGGTTCATTGGGTATGATCTCAACCGGGCGACACGCCCAGTACCCCCGCTTGTTATAGTATTTCTTATTTTTTCTCCACCAGACGCACCTCGTAGAGCCGCTTCCAGCACTTGCCGGTAAGGTAAATCTTACCGTCTTTCGGATTGTAGGCGATTCCGTTCAGCACATCCGTGTTGGCATCCCGCAAAGACCTGGGCAGAAGTCCGCTGCAATCAACTGTCCCCTCGACCGTTCCGTCGGAAGGATTGATGATCACTATCATGTCCGTCATATAGACATTAGCCCAAATCTTTCCGTCAATCCATTCAAGCTCGTTCAGCATCTGCACCGGCCGCCCGTTCATCTTGACAGTCAGCACTTTCTGCTGCTTGAACTTGTCATCCATAAAATACAGCCTGGCCGATCCATCAGAAGCTATCAGACTCTTCCCGTCAGTAGTCAGTCCCCACCCCTCACGCGGATAACTCCATGTCGATTTGTAGGCGAGAGTCTTTGCGTCATAGACAAATGCGACCTTATTCAACCAAGTAAGTATAAATATGTTACCGTTCAATTCAACAGAACCTTCGAGGAAATATTTCTTGTCGAAATCGAACCTCTTCAAAGCCTTTCCTGTCGCCAGATCGACCTTGCGGAGAGTCGATTCACCATATTGCCCGGTGGTCTCGATCATTTCCCCGTCCAGGAAGAAAAGCCCCTGCGTGAACGAAGTCTCATCGTGAATATATTCCTTGACAACCTGAACCTTGTACTGACGGACCTTGGCATCGGCGCAAGAGGAGGAGAACAGCGCCAGCAAGGCCAACGCCGTTCCTATGAATATATTAACGAATCTCTTCATTGCATTCATCATGTTCAACCCCAGTCACTTCGTGACAGCCCCTGAAGGGCAAGAGGAAGGACTCCCCGAACCCCTTCGGTCGCTTCGCTCCGAGTTTCCATTCTTCTCTTCGAGGTCACTTTCGTATTAACTTTACTTTTTCTTCTCCCTATAGGCCATCGCCGCCTCCACGAACTTCACGAAGATCGGCTGAGGCTTCTCCGGCGTGCTCTTGAGCTCAGGGTGGAACTGCACTCCGATGAAGAACGGATGCGTCGGGATCTCGACGATCTCCACCAGCCCGGTGTCCGGGTTCTTCCCCGTTGCCTTCAATCCCGCGGCCTCCATCCTGTCAAGGTAGGCGTTGTTGAACTCGTAGCGGTGACGATGCCTTTCCGAAATCATCTCGCTGCCGTAAATCCTATAAGCCAACGAGTTCTTGTCAAGCTTGCAGTCGTAGGCCCCAAGCCTCATTGTTCCGCCCTTGATCGTGGTGCTCTTCTGCTCCTCCATAAGGTCAATGACCGGATTGGCGGCGTTAGGGTTGACCTCTGCGGAGATGGCGTCCTTTATTCCAAGCACATCCCTGGCGAACTCGACCACGCACATCTGCATTCCCAGACATATTCCGAAGAACGGCACATTATGCTCGCGGGCGTATTTTATTGCAAGAATCTTGCCTTCCAGTCCCCTCTCGCCGAATCCAGGTGCGACGAGAATTCCGTCCATATTCCCGATCTTTTCCTCAAGGTTGGAACTGTCAAGCCGCTCGCTCTGAACTGTATGAACATTCACTTTGCACTCGTTGGCGGCTCCGGCGTGGACAAAGGATTCCAAGATTGACTTGTATGCGTCCTGAAGCTCGACATATTTCCCGACGAGGGCGATGTCAACCTGATGTTTGGGATTATAGAGCCGGTCAAGGAATGACTTGAGGTTTGTGAAGTCAGGTTCCGGAGCGGACATTCCGAAATGATTGAGAACCATCTCGTCCAGGTGCTCGTCCTCCATATTCAGAGGCACCTGATAGATTGAAGGAGCATCGATTGACTGAATGACGTGTCCCGGCTTGACGTTGCAGAAAAGGGCGACCTTGCGCCTGAGTTCGGGAGTCAGCTCCATCTCTGTGCGGCAGACGATGATGTCAGGGTGGACACCGGCCTGCTGGAGCATCTGGACAGAGTGCTGCGTAGGTTTCGTCTTGAGTTCCTTTGCGGCTCGCAGGTATGGCACAAGAGTCAGATGAATGCTGATCAAATCTTCATCCGGTAATTCCCACTGAAGCTGACGGATCGCCTCCACGAATGGCTGGGATTCCATATCTCCCACAGTGCCACCTACTTCCGTGACAATGACATCGTACTTGCCGGTCTTGCCGAGAAGCAGCATCCTGCGTTTGATCTCGTCGGTGATATGAGGTACAATCTGTACGGTCTTGCCAAGATAGGCTCCTTCCCTCTCCTTGTTGATGACCGTCCAGTAGATCTTTCCGGTGGTCACATTGTTGGCCTTGGACATGTGCACGCCAAGAAACCTCTCATAGTGCCCCAGATCCAGATCGGTCTCCGCGCCGTCGTCCGTCACGTAGCATTCTCCATGCTCATAAGGATTCAGCGTTCCAGGATCGATGTTGATGTAGGGATCGAATTTCTGTATGGTTACCCTAAGTCCTCTGGCCTGAAGAAGTTTGGCCAACGATGCGGCAATGATGCCTTTTCCCAAGGAGGAAGCCACACCGCCAGTAACGAAAACATACTTTGTACTCATATTCTTTTCTGCACTTTACTGGACTACAAATTTATGTCAAAAAAGTGATTTCCGAAATTTTTTGTTTATTAAATGCTTTTTTACTGTATATCCGGTCGCTGAGCCTGTCGAAGCGCGCCGACACACAAGGTCGCTTCGACAGGTTCAGCGGCCGAAAGGACAGGCTCAGCGACCGGATTACGAAGTTTTTTTAGTACTTTTGCAGAACAAAAGGTGGGACGATCTGCCGCGCTGCGGGATTTCGGTCCCGGGTGAGGAAAGTCCGGACAGGACAGGGCACCCTGCTGGGGAAAGCCCAGATGGGAGTAATCTTATGGCATCGTAACAGAAAACAACCGCCTGGCGACAGGCAAGGGTGAAAACGCGAGGCAAGAGCTCACGACGCGCGTCGGTGACGCCGCACGGGTACGATGTCAGGGCCTGCAAGACCAAATATACTGGCAGACGAGGGCTGCCCGCCCGATGCCAGGGGGTAGGTTGCGTAGATAAATGGCAGATTCAAAAACAGAAACCGGCTTACGGTCCCGCCTTTTTTCTTTTCACCTTGAATTAGCCTTGGCGGTGGCATCAAGGTCGAGGGCTTCCGCGAGGATAAGAATAGGGTTCTTCACCTTGTACTCTGTGGACATCTCGATCTGCCACTTGCAGGTCTCACACTCGCTGCAGACGAAATCAGGAGCGACGGCCTTGATCTGCTCGAAGACCGGACGACCGATCTCTTGTGAGTACTTGTAGTTCTCCTTCTTGAAGCCGTAAGTTCCTGCTATGCCGCAGCATCCGCTGTCCAGAACCGTGAACGACACACCCGGGATCATATTCATCAGTGCCTTCGTGAATATGCTCCAGCCGAGCTTCTCCACGTGGCAAGGAATATGATAGGCTATCCTCGCGCGGTAGTCATCCTTGAACACCAGTTTGACCTTGCCGGAATCCACCAGCTCGAACAGGAACTTCTCCACAAGGGTTATGCTGTCACGCACGGCGGAATTATCCACAGAAAGCACGTCAGGATATTCATCCCTCATCGTGAAGACGCAGGTGGAGGATGTCGCCACTATCGGCAGTCCGGCAGCCACAGCCTTCTCAAACTCAGCCACATTATGCTTTGCGTGCTTGGTCGCCCCATTCCACATTCCATTGGAAATCATCGCCACACCGCAGCATTTCTCGTCCATCAACTGAACACCATAGCCAACAGCGTTCATCACCGTCACGAAAGCCTTGCCGACCTCCGGCTGCTGGAATTCCGTCGAACAGCCGTGGAAGAAAGCGATTTGCTTTGAATATGCCTTCTGAGCTTCCTGAGCCTCTTTCTTGAACCAGGACTCGAAGCCGTGAGCCTTGTATTTCGGGAAAGTCCTGTGGCTGTCAATGTGAAGGGTTGCGTCCATCACAGCCTTGACCGGCTTGGAAGCCACCATAAAGTTCACCACCGGAGCGAACGGACGCGCCATCCTGCCCATGAAATCCGTGCTGGCCAGAAGACGGTCCCGAAGCCCAGGAGTGGCGGTGCTGAAACGGCGGCGGGCCGAATGGATCAGGTCAGCGATCTTAACGCCGGACGGACACGCCACCTCACAGCGTTTGCAGTTCATGCAATACTTCAGGTTCTCGTCGAAAAAGTACTTGTTCTTAAGACGAAGCCTCTCTCCGTCAGGACCGGCCTGCTTAGGTCCCGGGTACAACGGATTGACAACCACTACCGGACAGTAAGCGGTACAAATCGTACATTTGATGCACTGTTCGAAATTATTGAAACTTATGTTTTTCTCTTGCATATCTCTTTCAATGTCAAATGAATATGAACAACTTACTTGCCAAGAATCCTGTCCGCCGCGCTGAACGCGGTCATAATCGCCACGCCGGCTCCGCTGCCTTCCGCGAGAGGATTGCAGCCTCCGACCTCGGAACCAACAACATAGAGGTTCGGGACAACCTTTCCGTCACGCAAAGGCTTGAAATCGCCGTTGGTCTTCACTCCGAAACCAGTGTAGTTCTGGCGGGCGAAAAACTTCTCATCGTACCAGTCTTTCCTCTCGGCGGGATAATCGACATCGAGTCCGAACACCGGTTCCTTAACTGCATCCGGAGAAGCGACCAATCCTTTTCCGAAGAGGTTGCCGCTCGCGAGGACGAATGTGTCAGCCTCGATACGCAGCCCGCCGAGATTGGCGGTGCGGATGCTTGCGACACGTTCAGCATCAAAAACAGCGTCAAGAGCCTCGTCACCCATCAGGAATGTGCCGCCGGCTGCCTCGAACGCCTTTTTAAGAAGTCTCTGTGTGCGGATTCCCGGTACGGAAGGAGGCGTTGTTCCTATGAACACAATCTTGGCCGGAACCATCTCCTTGAGCCACTGCATAATTACAGGATTCTCAAAGCCGAACACTTCCGGCAGGATAACGACGTCCTCACCATCCAGTAATTCCTGGACCTTACGGGCGAACTGCTTCCAACTGTTTTCGTGATTCATCACACGGGCGATGTTCACGGATCTCATCTCGGCCGGGTTCTTGCGGAGATGCTCGACCTCATCCAGTTTCACTGATTCGATGCGGCACTCTGTGCCTCTTTTCTCAAGGCCTTCGGCGATGAAACGTGTATTGAAATCCAAGAAGCCGGAGAAGTTCACTATCAGGGCCTTCTCTCCTATCTTCTCATCCTTTGATGCAAGAAGGGTAACGTCATCCATGGCGAGCCAGGCTGGTTTCAAAGTGCCGAGGGCGGTGATGCGGTAGCCGTTGTGGATCGTTTCGGTCGCTTCGACCACTTCGACAGGCTCAGTGACCGCAGAGACTGAAGCTGTGTCTGGCCTGATCCCTGAGCCTGTCGATGGGACTGGATGAAGAGCCACCCCGCATTCAGAGAAAAATCCCGGAACCGAGGCGACATATTCAGAAAGCCTCCGCTTCCCGATCTTTGAATATGGGTGCTCGGAAGGAAGTGCCTCAACCGCGGATAGCGGTTCCACAACATCCGTTCCGTCAGGAAGTTTCCCAAGCAGACCGAAAGCTCCGGATGAAAAGTGGAGAGCGTTCTGCCCGGCGGACACCATCAGGCATTTCTTTCCCGCCTTCTGCAACTTGATTCCGCAGACCAGCGAAGAAAGTCCGCCACCTATAATAACAACGTCGAATTTCATAATCTCTTCCTCCTATATTTCCTCACCAAGTCCCATCACCTCTGAATATACCCACTGGGTGTAAGCGCTCTCCCTGAGAGTCTCACCCCAAGCGACCGGATACATTCCCTTCCATCTCTCATTCATGAAGTCCTTAAGATCAGCACGAGCCTTGGACGTACATTTTCTGGCCTTGGCCAGACGGCCGGCTGCCCTGCACGCGCAAAGCTCACCCTGACAGGTTCCCATTCCGAAACGGGTTCTGCGCCGCAAATCCACCAGATTATTGACCTCCAGATTTTCGATCGCCGAATCGACCTCTGACACTGAGACTTCCTCGCATTCGCAGACCAAACTACCTTTCACGTCACCGTCGAAGTCCAGTTTGGCAGCCTGGGTTCCGAAACGTCCGACGGAAGCCTTCTGAACCATAGTCGGAACCTCCCAGATCTTCTTGGAGATTTCCTCGATTCCTCCCGGCTCGGACCCCGGAAGCGGAGTGTCGGCGGTCACACATTTGGCGTCACGCCCAAGTTTCTTGCAGACAGCGTCGGCCGCCATCTCACCCATAAGCCTGTAAGTCATCAGCTTACCACCGGTGATGCTGATGAAGCCCTTGATGCCGTCACGACTCTCGTGATCCAGACAGACAATGCCTCGGCTGATGTTACGGCCGCTCGGATCATTGTCCGCCGAAACCAAAGGACGGACTCCGGCGTAAGCCCTCAGGACACGTGTCTCCGCCAGGCAAGGAGCCAGCTTGGCACCCTCGGTCAAAAGCAGATCCACCTCGTCTGGAGTCACCTTCAGATGATCGCATTCCTCGTACGGAACCCTTGTGGAAGTCGTACCGATAACGCAGACCGTGTCTCCCGGCACAAGGATGTCAGCGTTGGCCGGCTTGCGGCAGCGGTTGATAACCACGCTGTTGACCCTGTGCGCGAAAATCAGCAATGCCCCCTTTGCCGGGAACATACTTATGTTAGCCCCGGCCATCTGAGCGATGTGATGCCCCCAGATGCCGCCGGCGTTGACCGTCACTGGCGCGTAGTAGTCTGTCACGATCCCTGTGTGATGGTCAAGCACCTTCACGCCCTTGATCGTGTCCTGCTCCTTGATGAACTCTATGACTTCTGAATATACCAGGACCTTGGCTCCGTGAATCTTCGCGTCAAACACGTTCGAGGCGCAAAGACGGAACGGATCGACCGATCCGTCCGGAACCTTCACGGCTCCGATAAGCGACGGATTCACAGACGGTTCCATCCTCTTGGCCTCTTCCGGATCAATCACTTCGGCGTTGATCCCGGCCGCAAGGCAAGCCTTCACGAAAGTGTCCTGATAGGCCAGATCATCCTCAGGAAGGGTTATGAACAATCCTGAAGTGTCATCCACGCAATGACGAGCGATCTTCTTCAGAATCATATTCTCTTTAATACACTCTGTCGCTGATTCCTGGTCTGTCACAGCATAGCGGGCACCACTGTGAAGCAGTCCGTGGTTCCTTCCAGTCGCTCCGGTGGCGATGTCGAAACGTTCTATCAGCAGGACACGCAGCCCTCTCAGGGCGCAGTCCCTGGCCGTTCCGGCACCCGTGATGCCACCGCCGACGATTATGACGTCATATTCATTCATCTTACTACAATCCTGTATATTGGTTAATTTTCAATCTTAATGTCTTGGACAGACTAACCGGTGTGTAGCTGTCCGAGCGGTCAAGCCATTCAAGCGCCAACGCCGGCTGGCCGCACATGAAGCATCCAAGCGCGATGTTGTAGGCAGCGCACGCCTTTTTCTCGTCGTTCCTGCACTTCAAAAGCTTGGTCCACTGCTCGATGGCCTCCTTCCATTTGTAGGAATATGCATATTCAGCCCCTTTGTCCCATGCCTCCTCGGAACCGTCATAATAGATGACGTAAAAGTCATCCTGCTTCCATGTCGAAAGGAACGAGGCAGCGGCCACATAGCCGGCGTTCTCCGCCCCCGGGGCAATGTTGTTCCAGACTTCATTGATGATGGAGTCATTCGATTTCCTGCCGTTGCTGTAAACTTCGGCCTTGAAGCTGCGCCCACCGGCAAAACCGAAGACCCTGTCCTCCTTGTTCATCGAATCATAGACGAATATCTTCGTCGTGAACGGCACTGACGCCACCGAGACGTACGCAGAGTCGGCGGAGACCTTCTGGTCTGTGATCCGGACAGGATCCTTCACGGACGGAATACCCAGCTCGGGGACATCGATCACGAACACGACATCCTTGCCTGTCTCCATCACAAGACTTACTAGAGAATCCTTCGACGCATAGTCAACGCCGTCGCCTCCACGCGCCGTGAACAGCTCTATCTCACGGTTTCCTCCGAAATAATCCTCCTCCAGACGTGTCGCGAATCCCCCCGCAGCGGAAGCGTTGAACGCCTCGTCACGAGGATTCCCGTCCGTCAGATAGACGACGCCGATTGATTTGCCCGCAAGGTCAAGCCCGGACTTGGACGGTCCGCGCATCTCGGGACTGACCACAAAAGCCTGAGGGGCGCAGGATGATGCCAGCGCCAAAAGCGCCGAGACAATCATCAATGAAGTTCTTTTCATAATCCTTGAATATTAAACCGGCTCCGCGATGAGATCGTACTCATCCGCGCCAGTGATCCTCACATCAATGAACCTGCCGCACAAATCCTCGGCTGGGGTTCCGCCGAATTTCTGCCCTTCGTATTTGACGACGATCTCACCGTCAACTTCCGGACTCTCGTACCGGCTTCTGCAGATCAGTACGCCGTCGGCATAGTCATCGACCATGACATGTTCGATGTTTCCGACCCTTGACTCGTTGAAAGCCAAGGAAATACCACTCTGTGTCCGCATCAGTTCCTCCAGTCTGCGCGCCTTCTCCTTCTTCGGCACGGAATCACGGTAGTTCTCCGCTCCGAAAGTGCCTTCCTCCTCTGAATATTTGAACGCGCCCAACCGCTCGAACCTCGCCTCCCTGACAAAGTCCAGAAGCTCGGCGAACTCTTTCTTCCCCTCCCCGGGATGGCCGACAATCATGGTGGTCCTCAATGCCACACCCGGAACCTGTTCTCGCAGTTTTCTGACCAGTGTCCTCGTCCACTCACCGTCCACATGACGGTGCATCTTGTCCAGCACCTTGTCTGAAATGTGCTGAAGAGGAATGTCCAGATACTTGCAGACCTTAGGGTTGTTTGCCATCTCGTCAAGCACATCCTCCGGAAAATCAGCCGGGTAGGAGTAATGGATCCTTATCCATTCTATTCCATCCACCTCTGAAAGTCTGCGGAGCAGCTCAGCCAAGGCGCGGCGCTTGTAAATGTCAAGTCCGTAGTAGGTTGTGTCCTGTGCGATAAGGATCAGTTCCTTGACTCCATCCCTGGCCAAGGCAGCCGCCTCAGCCACAAGACTTTCCATAGGCACAGACCTGTGCGCTCCCCTGATGAAGGGGATCGCGCAGTAGGAGCACCGCCTGTCGCAACCTTCCGAGATCTTCAAGTAGGCATAGGCGCGATGATCGGTCCGAAGCCTGGCCGGATCCTTCACAGGAACACAGCCCAAAGCCTTGACAATCGGGGCAAGATCCCTCGCGCCGAACCAGAAATCCACTTCCGGGATCAAGTCCGGCATCCGGGACATGTACCTCTGCGAGAGACATCCGAAGACCATCAGCCTTCCGACCTCCCCGGCTTTCTTGCGGGCGGCGGCGGAAAGGATGGTCTGGATGGACTCTTCCTTGGCGTCGCCGATGAACCCGCAGGTGTTGATGAGGAGCACATCGACAGGACACACCTCATCCTCAGGCACAATCCGCCACGCGTCCTTGACCTGAGAGAGAAGATGTTCCGTGTCAACAGTGTTCTTGGAACAGCCTAATGTTATGACTTGCAGCGATTTCACTATTCGTTTGCCTTATCCTCTTCCTTTGCCTCCCCAGCAGCGGTCTCCTCCTGCGAAGCCTCCTCCTCAGGGTTGGCGAAATCAAAGGAAGCGTATTTCTTGATGTCGCTGTACCAGTCAACGACCTTCTTCATGTGTGACACATAGAAACGGTCCGCATCGTAGTCAGGTATGACCTTGGCGAAAAGAGCCTTCAACTCTTCCGGAGCGGCCTTTGATGACGGAGCGTCAGCGTCGCCGAGGACCTCATGCATCTTCAGGAAAACTTCCTGAAGTTTGATCTCTCCCTCGGTGGTATAGATTGATATGTCAGCCAAAGTGGTGATGCGGCTCTTGGAGTCGGCCACAGTCCTCTTTTTGTCGGAAAGAGCCTCGATGATGACACCGTTGCGCGCCTGAGCCACGTACTCGAACAGGCCATGCTGGCCTGAGATTGAAAGAATTTTTGAAAGATCTGTTTTCATATTCAGATAAAAATAGCTAAAAATTATCCTTTATCAAAATTTGAGCCCGCCGAAGACTTTTTCCGTTTCTGTCTTCAATTGGGCCAATGTCCCGTTGTTGCGGATGAACGCGTCCACCTTTGACAGGTCGAAGCGCTGCGCGGCTATCCTTTGTATGATTTCTTCCTGAGAAGCCCCGTTCCTGCGACATGCCCTTTCAAGCCTCAAAGCCAAGGAAGCGTCCACCATGACGACCCTGGACACGACCGAGAGGAATTCCGGCTTGTCAAGAATGATGGCGGACTCCATGACGCAGAACGGTTCTTTCCCGAAGAATGTGTCGGAACATCCCTGTCCCTCGAACCGGGCGCTCTGCATGGCGTTCCACCTCTTGAAATCCCTTAAGACCGCAGGATGCACAATCGCCTCCAATGTCCGGAGCTTCTCCGGAGCGGAGAACACTATTGAAGCCAACCTGACACGGTCAAAAGTCCCGTCTTGCAGCCTCAGTCCACATCCGAAAGCCTCCTCGACCGCATCCAGAAGCGAATCATCCTTGGAATAAAGACCTTTTGCGGCGGAATCAGAGTCATAGACTGGAATCCCACGCTCAGCAAGGATCGCGCGGACAGCGGACTTGCCGCTTCCTATCCCTCCGGTTACCGCCACCGTCCTCATTGCCGTCCCTCCTCAACACAATCGAACACCTCAGGTGTCACCGTGCATTCTATGACTCCTTCCGGAATCCTTGACGCGTGGGCGATACACTTTCCTCCGATCGAATTCCTGAAATCAGTGTAATCGATGTAGAACTGAACCCCATCGGTCGGATCCTGAGACAAAGGGAAGGCGCACTTGAACACGACCGTAGCCGTGGACGGATAGACAGAAAGTTTCCTGCCGGCAGGAACGTTCCTCACACCGACCGGTACCTCAGAGCGGATCTCCACGTAGCGTGTCACATCCAAGGAATAGTTCACCTCGGTCTCCGACATCCTGACTCCTGACACCTGCTCAAGCCTCACGACGCCATGGGCGCTGGACTTTAGGTTCAGAAGGTCAATCGTGCGCGTGAACACCCTGTCAATGTGCTCCAGATGGAAAGGCTCCCCGTAGATCGTGACGGAATCCGGTTGGAGGCGGATCTGACCCATCGCCATGTACTGAGGCTTGAAGCTCAGAACCTGGACAGCCTGGACAGGAACCCTCTTGTTGTTCTCGAACGGGAAACGGAACTGCACGGTCTCGGATAGGAATGACTCAAGACGGACCCCGTCCCCGAAAATCTCCGTGACATAGTTGCTGAGCTCCGCCGCCGTGATGTAGAACAGTTCGCCGTCCTTGTGATGCAGATCCTTGCTGTCAAAGTGGATGATTATGGCCTTTCTCTTGGCCTGATGACGGATCCTCAACAAGGAGAATCCAGAAGTCCTGCACCTCGCCGCGATCATGCTGGAGTTGGAAGAGACGTTGGAATGCCCCTCGATGTTGCACTGCGCCACCACCGGCACGCCCATCGTGTCGGAATAGTTCAGGGAAAGGTTGTGAATCAACCAGATGCTGAACGCAAGCAAGAGAGACATCAGAAAAACTGAAATGTCTCTCCCGTCCAGATGCAATCTTCCCAGCAGGCTATGCAGACGTTCCTTCCACATCCTACAGCAAGAGATCAAAACTGTTACTGCTGCTGTTGCGGAGCGTCCTGGGTGAAGTCTCTGACAAGCGAGTTCTTGTCAACCCTTAGCTTGACGTCACCGTCCACCTTGATGAGGACAGTCCTGTCCTTGATCTCATCGACAGTGCCGTAGATTCCACCTGCGGTGACAACCTTGTCGCCTCTCTTGAGGGAGTTGCGGAACTTCTCAAGCTCCTTCTGCTGCTTGCGCTGCGGACGGATCATGAAGAACCACATGATAACGAACATGGCGATGATCATGACCCAGAACATACTACCGCCCCCGGCGGGAGCCTGTCCTGCAGGAGCGGCCTGCAGCAATGTGAAAGTAAGAATATTCATCTCTAAAAATTAGTTATATATTCACAAATTTAAGCAATTTTTTCGGTCTTCACTATATCCCCCTCCTCAATCTGTTTCTTGACGAGCCGGTCAAGGAGACCGTTGACAAAGGAACGGCTCTTCGGAGTGCTGTAGAACTTGGAGACTTCGACATATTCATTGATGGTCACCCTGAGCGGCATGGACGGGAACGCCTTCGCCTCGGAGAGCCCCATCACTATGAGTACCATGTCGGTGGTGAACAGACGGTCCCTTTCCCACTTGGAGGTGCTGTCCGCGACCATCGGGGCATACTTTCCATAGCATGAATATGCGGTACGCAACAGCTTATAGACGAAAGCCTTGTCACTCTCGACATCCTTGTTCGCCTGAAGCATCTCACTGCGGTACAGCGGCGGCAGCGACCAGCGGTACCCTTTCGCGAGCCCCTTGAGCGTGTCGCAGCAGACCGTCAATGAATATGCCAGATCATCACACCAAAGAATCGACATGTCCTCAAGAATCTTCTCCAGCTCCTCGTTATCGACGAACTCTTCCTCGAATATTCTTGTGAACAGCCTGACATCCTCCTCGATGGAGCTTTCCGCCGATGCCATATATTCCTTATAATATTCCTTCGAGCAGATCGAATCGTACACGCTTCTGACCAAGGCGTCGTAAGGTTCCCACGAAAGCCTGCGGCGGGAGAGGATCTTCTGGAAGTCGGGATCCTGCTCCAGCAGCGGAGCGAGCCTGTTGAAGGCGAACTTCATGTTCGGATTCCTCTCCTCCTCGGTAGGGTTGAACTTGTTCCTGGCGTTTTCTATTCTGGTCCGCGCCTCCGCCGAGAGGTACGGAATGATGTCAAGCATAAAGAGATACAACGATCTAGTGGCTTCGCAGGACGACTCCAGAAGAGCCTCAGCCTCCGGAAGAGTCATGGATGGATTCTCCGCGTAGCTGTAGAGCACCTTGAAAGCCTTTATCCGCAGAATTCGTCTGTTGAGCATAATTCCAATCAAAATTTTATGCAAAGATAACACACAATTTCAGATTTTTCTTAAATTTGTGCGGATAACAAAACATTCAGCGCAAGATGTACAAAGATGATTACGAGCGGCCGAACTACGCTGACCGCAACACAGAGGACGTTTACTCAAAGCCTGTAAGGGCCGGAAAGAGAACCTATTTCTTTGATGTCAAGAGCACAAAGGGAAACAATGACTACTACCTGACCATCACTGAAAGCAAGCGCAGACAGGAGCAGGACGGCAGTTTCTCATTCGACAAGCACAAGATATTCCTCTACAAGGAAGACTTCGAGAAGTTCCAGGAAGGACTTTCGGAAGTGCTGGCCTACATGAAGGAGAATCTTCTTCCTGACGTGCCTGAGCACACGTACGAACCTCGGGCCGACAAGGCTGACGGCCAGTCCGACAACCAGTTCAGCGACGTGAACTTCGAGGAACTGTAGCGTCCCCGACATACACGGGTATATTCCTGTAACAAAATAGTCCTCTCCGGGTTCCGGGGAGGATTTTTATTGTTTATTTTCACATTTATGCCTAAATTTGAGGGTTGTTTGTAAAAAAACACGGACTTAATGGTTTAACTCATAAAATCACAACACTAAAATGAGCAAGGAAATATCAAGACGCTCCTTCCTGAAGACAGGAACAGTTGTGGCCGCAGGACTCGCTGTCGCCCCGAACATCATCATCGCCGGTGAGAAGACACCTAAGAAAGAAAAGAAAAAGAAGACCGCCCCGAGCGACAAACTGAACATCCTCGGTGTCGGCATCGGAGGACGCGGGGCCGCCGACCTCGCCGAAATGGAGACCGAGAACATCATCGGCCTGTGTGATGTCGATTGGAAGTACGCCGACCATGTGTTCAAAAAATATCCTCAGGCCAAGAAGTACAACGACTACCGCGTGATGTTCGACGAGATGCTCGATCAGGCTGACGCCGTGATGATCGCCACCGCCGACCACACCCACGCCATCATCGCCGCGCAGGCCATGGCCGCCGGGAAGCACGTCTATGTAGAGAAGCCCCTCACCCTGACCGTCTATGAGGCCAGGCTTCTGACCAAACTTGCCGCGAAGTACCGCGTGGCCACCCAGATGGGTAATCAGGGTGCCTCCAGCGCTGGAACAAGAAAAGCCATCGAATGGCTCTGGAACGGCGAGATCGGAGAGGTAAGGAGAGTCGATTGCTTCACCGACCGTCCTATCTGGCCGCAGGGACTTGAGAAGCCTACCACTGTAGAGCCTATACCTTCAACCCTCAACTGGGACGCCTTCATCGGACCTGCCCCTATGCGCGAGTACAACTCGATTTACACCCCGTGGAACTTCCGCGGATGGTGGGACTTCGGCACCGGAGCGATGGGTGACATGGCCTGCCACATCATGCACGTTCCTTTCAAAGGCCTGAAACTCGGCTACCCTACCAAGGTGGAAGCCAGCTCGACAAACGTGCTCACGGACTGCTGCCCAAGCGCCGAGATGATCCACCTCACATTCCCGGCAAGGGAGAACATGGCCAAGCTCGCCATGCCAGAGGTTGACATCCGCTGGTACGACGGTGGCTTCAAGCCGGAGAGGCCGGAGGGACTTCCTGCCGGGTTCAATCTCAACGTCAGCGGTGGTTGCAGCATCTTCTACGGAACAAAGGACATCATGATCGCAGGAACCTACGGACAGGATCCGATCCTTGTCTCCGGAAGGAAGCCTGAGGTGCCTCATGTTCTCCGCGAGGTGACCCTCTCCCACCAGCAGGACTGGATCCGCGCCTGCAAGGAGGATCCGGATTCAAGAATCCCTGCGGCATCCGACTTCAGCGAGGCCGGACCGTTTGTAGAGATGGTTGACCTCGGCGTGGCGGCGGTAAGACTCCAGGCCCTCAACCAGATCCTTGAGTGGGACGGACAGAAGATGGAGTTCACCAACATCCCTGCCGACGCCACCATCAAGATCCTTGAGAAGGACGGTTTCTCAATAAAGGACGGGCACCCTACATTCCAGAACAAGTACACGGATCCGATGAACGCCCGTCAGTTCGCCGCCAGCCTGATCAAGCGTCAGTACCGAGCCGGCTACGAGCTTCCTGAAATGCCAGAATAACAATTTAGTAATCATTAAAAATATCCAAGAATATGAAAAAGATCGTTTATGCCGCCGCGGCTGTGACTATGATCCTCAGCGCGGTTTCCTGCGGCAACGGCAACAAGAAGGCCGCCGCTCCAGCAGAACTCCAGTGGACAGGAACCGAGACAGTTGAGACCAAGGTGGCAAAGGAAGGCGCTCCCGCCTACATCAGCGTCGAGAAGCCACAGGTTGACCTCGCCTCAGTCCCTCAGGACAAGGATGGCTATTATGTAATCTTTGACGGCGAGACCCTTAACGGATGGCGCGGCTATGGAAAGGACAACGCTCCTTCACGCTGGACCGTAGAGGACGGATGCATCAGATTCACAGGTTCAGGCACAGGCGAGGGACAGACCCTGGAAGGTGGAGACCTGATCTTCGCCCACAAGTTCCAGAACTTCCAGCTTGAGCTCGAATGGAAGATCTCAAAGGGCGGAAATTCCGGTATCCTCTACCTCGCCCAGGAAGTCAAGGAATACAATGCCGACAGCACCACAAAGTGGTCACCTATCTACATCTCTTCACCTGAATATCAGGTGCTTGACAACGCAAATCATCCTGACGCGATGCTCGGAATCGACGGTAACCGCCAGTCCGCTTCCCTCTACGATATGATTCCTGCTAAGCCACAGAACCAGAAACCTTACGGCGAGTGGAACACAGCGAAGATCATGGTTTACAAGGGAACTGTCGTACACGGCCAGAACGGCGCGAACGTGGTTGAGTACCATCTGTGGACTCCACAGTGGACCGACATGC
Source organism: uncultured Alistipes sp. (assembly GCA_900544195.1). Taxonomy (GTDB): domain Bacteria; phylum Bacteroidota; class Bacteroidia; order Bacteroidales; family UBA932; genus Cryptobacteroides. The sequence goes on from UQUJ01000035.1 coordinate 23,487, forward strand.
TTCAGGCCTCCAAGTTCTCACAGGAGAAGTGGCCTCTCGCGTTCGAGCTCCTGAACAACTGCGGCGGAGAGAACCACGAAGGCTACATCGGTCTTCAGGACCACGGTGACGATGTATGGTACCGCAACATCCGCGTAAAGGTTCTCGACTAATGAGAAAGTCAGCACTCATAATGGCAGCTTCGGCTCTTCTTCTCGGTGCGGTCTCATGCGCGGAGAAGAAGGCCGAGAGTCCTGCCAAGAAAGAGATCAGCGTACAGCTCTACAGCATCCGGAGCGTCATAGGCAATCCGGAATTGTACGCCCAGAATCACAAGGAGGCGTTCAAGACTCTCGCGGAGATGGGTTACACCTCCGTCGAGGCGGCCTGCTACTCTGACGGAAAACTCTACGGAGTGGATCCGGAGCAGTACAAGGCCGACCTTGAGGCCGCCGGGCTGAAATCCCTTTCCACCCACATAGGCCACGACCTTAGCGATGAGGAGCTTGCATCAGGCGACTTCACCGAGTCGATGAAGTGGTGGGATCAGGCCATAGCGGCCCACAAAGAGGCTGGGTGCAAGTACATTGTCTGCCCGGGCTTCAAGGTTCCCGAGACCCTCGCGGGACTCAAGACCTACTGCGACTACTTCAACGCCATCGGAGCGAAGTGCAAGGAGAACGGCATGCTGTTCGGCTACCACAACCACTCCCATGAGTTCAAGAAGATCGAGGACACCGTCATCTATGAATATATGCTTGAGAACACAGATCCTGAGCTTGTTTTCTTCGAGATGGATGTCTATTGGGCGGTGATGGGCAAGGCCTACCCTGTGGAACTCTTCAGGAAGTATCCGGGACGTTTCACGCTTCTCCACATCAAGGATCACCGTGAGCTCGGCGAGAGCGGTATGGTGGGCTTCGACGCCATATTCAAGAATGCCGACATCGCAGGAATGAAAGATTTTGTGGTAGAAATTGAAGCGTTTACCAACGGTGACTGGAAGGAGAGCATGAAGATGTGTGCCGATTACCTTCTTAACTCAGACTTCGTTAAAGCGAGCTACAAGGAATAATATTCCTTTATGAGTCATAGCAGGAACGGCCGGAACATGATTCCGACCGTTCTTTTTTTGCGCTCACTTATTCTTACTTTACATTCTTATATTCACAAGTCTTCCGGCAAATCAGGAAATATTACCATATTTTTACTATATTTGACAAAATTAGGCTAATTATTAATTGTAATTAAAGATTTCTTAGACATATTCAATTATGGACAAGATTCTACTTAGAAATATCACTTCGGAGGGGCGGCAGACGGACATCACCATCGCAGACGGACTGATCAAAAGGATCACCCCGCACTCCGACGAGTACCAGGAACCCGCTTCCGGGGTTGAGACCATTGACTGCACAGGCAAGGTCGCCGTCCCGGGATTCATCAACATGCACACGCATGCCGCCATGTCCCTGATGAGAGGTGTCGGCGAGGACATGCTGCTGCAGGATTGGCTGGGACACATCTGGGCGATAGAGTCAAAGCTGGACGCTCCGTTCATCTACTGGGGAACCAAGGTGGCCGCCCTTGAGATGATCAAGACCGGAACCACCACATTCAACGATCATTACTGGTTCTCACCCACGGCCAGAGCAGCCGCCGAGGAAATGGGGCTGCGTGCCGACGTAGCGTACCTGTTCCTCAACCATAATGACCCGGAGGAGGCCGAGAGGGAAAAGGAGCAGTGCATCAAGATGCACGAGACGGTGCCACAATGGGGGACAAGGTCTATCTTCACGATAGGTATCCACTCCATCTACTCTGTCAATGAGGAGCTTATCCTGTGGGCCACTGAATATGCCCGCAAGCACAGTCTTAAGATCCACATCCATCTTGCCGAGTCGGAGCGCGAGGATCTGGACTGCAAGGCGGCGCACGGCGGTCTCTCACCTGTCGAGTACCTTGAGGCCCTCGGTGTGCTGGGGCCGGATGTCATCGCCGCCCACACGCTCTGGCTGTCCGAGCACGACATCGAACTTCTTGGCAAGTACCATGTGAACTGCGTGCATAACATCAATTCCAACACCAAGCTGGCGTCAGGCTACAAGTTCAAGTGGAAAGAGCTGACTGATGCCGGGGCGAATGTCTGCCTCGGAACCGACGGATGCGCGTCATCCAACAATCTTGACATGCTTGAGACGATGAAGACCACGGCCTTGTTCCAGAAAGCATGGAGAAAAGACCCTTCCGCCCTGCCTTTGCAGACGCTCATGGACATGGCAACCGTCAACGGAGCAAAAGCATTAGGCTTGAAAACCGGAAAGATAGAAGAGGGCTACGAAGCTGACATCCAGATCGTTGACACAGACAACACCTTTTTCCTCTCCCCCGGCCCGTTCCTTGCGAACTTCATCTACTCGGCGCACAGCGACTGCGTCACCTCTCTCATCTCAGGAGGAAAATTCGTGATGCGCGACCGCAATGTGTTCGGAGAAAAGATGATTCTCAAGGGAGCGCGCACGGTTCTTAATGAAATAAACTATAAACAATAACCGGCCGCAGACGCAATGCGGCAATTAATGAATATAATAAATATGGATCCAAGAGCAGAAAGAATCTACGGAGCCGCTGAATATGTCAGACAGCAGATTGGCGACCTCAAACCGGAAGTCGGTATCGTGCTTGGCAGCGGCCTTGGAAAACTTGCGGACAGCATAAGCGATCCGCTGACAATACCTTACAAGACAATCCCGGGATTCCCGGTCTCCACGGCGATAGGCCACAAGGGCAACTTCATCGTGGGCAAGCTGGGCGGCAAGACGGTCATCGCCATGCAGGGACGAATCCACTTCTACGAAGGCTACCCGATGGAACTTGTCACGCTTCCTATCCGCGTGATGAAGGTCATCGGAATCAAGTACCTGTTCGTGTCCAACGCCGCCGGCGGTGTCAACTACAACTTCAAGGTCGGAGACCTGATGATCATCACCGATCACATCAACCAGCTGCCTAATCCGCTGATAGGTCCGAATCTGGAGGATTTCGGGCCAAGATTCCCTGACATGACGAGACCTTACGACCTGAGGCTCATCGCAAAAGCCGAGGAGATCGCCGTACAGATGGGCATCAAGATCCACAAGGGTGTCTACTACGGAGGAACCGGTCCGACCTACGAGACTCCAGCCGAGTACAAGTACATCCGCACCATCGGAGGTGACGCTACCGGCATGTCCACGGTTCCGGAAGTCATCGTGGCGAGGCATTCGGATATTCCGGTGTTCGGAGTCTCGGTGATAACCAACGAGGCGCATGATGACTATGCTCCGGACTATGTGAACGACGGGGACGATGTCGTGAAGGCGGCGGACGCGGCGGCGGACAGGATGTGCGCGCTGTTCACAAGGATGATAGAATCGCTGTAATATTCATTGGCAATGAAATACGCTTACATCCTGTATTTTGTGTTCGCCGTGTTCATCATCGGATTCGGCTCCGCGCTTTTGATAAACGGCATGCCGATTTCGTGGAAGATCGTCTGCATCCTGCTTATCGGGGTTTATTTCCTCTACCGCGGGATCGCGACCTGCGTCAACCAGAAACGCCGCCGCGAGCGTGAGGAGATCGACAACGGGAACGATCCGGCTAACGCATAATATTATATAGGTCACTGAGCTTGTCGAAGTGACATAGTAACATGAAAAAAAATAAGTTGCCTCAGATTAAGAGAATATTTTCGAGGATAGATCTATTTTCGAAGAAGGAGTGTGCCGGTGGCACATGACTGATGAGAAAAGAGATATAGACCGAAAAGATTCCTTAAGATGATGCAGGTTATTTTTTGAAGGTTACTTAATTTCAAACAACATAATAATGGATTTAGGACTCTTCAGAGTGGCCGCCGCAGTGCCAAGGGTAAAGGTGGCGGATGTTGAATATAACGCCGAGTCAATCTGCAGACTGACAGGAAAGGCCGAAGAGGAAGGTGCCTCGCTGGTGGTCTTCCCCGAACTATCGATAACCGGTTACACCTGCCTTGACCTCTTCGGACAGAACCTTCTGCTGACCAAGTCGGAAGAGGCTGTCGGAAAGATAAAGGACTTCACCAGAGGCAAGCACATCACCGTCGTGATCGGAGCCCCGGTCCGTTTCAGAGGCCGTCTCTACAACTGTGCCATCGTTCTGCGTAACGGGGGCATCAAAGGCATCGTGCCGAAGATCTACCTCCCGACCTACGCCGAGTTCGACGAGGGACGCTGGTTCGCCTCCGGATCGGATTTCCTTGGACCTGACAACTCGGCCACAGGACGTTTCGTGGACGACGGCAAGGACTACTACCGTGACGGTTTCGACTCGATCATCAAATACTGTGGCCACAGGTGCAACATCTCCCCTAACCTGCTGTTCACCGTCGGTAACGCCACATTCGGAATCGAGATCTGCGAGGATTTCTGGACCCCGATTCCTCCGTCATCGTTCCTGGCTCCTTCGGGTGCGCAGGTGATAGTGAACATCTCGGCATCCAACGAGGTCATGACAAAGCATCAGCAACGCAAGGAATTGATTTCCAACCAGTCTGGCCGCACCGTTTCCGGCTACATCTACTGTTCCGCAGGCTACGGAGAATCCTCTATGGACACCGTTTACGGTGGCTCGTCCATCATCTGCGAGAACGGGCACGTGCTGGCCGAGAACGAAAGATTCCAGCTTCACGACACGATGATATTCGCGGATCTTGACATCGAGAAACTGAACGTGCTGCGCCAGAAGAAGAATTCCTTCAGAGGAATGACGCCTGACGGAACCTCCGCCTGTGAATATTCAGGATTATATTCATGCTACGACCTTGGTCCCGCCGCTCCGACAGATTTTGACAAGAAGTTCTACCGCTACGTCGAGCCGCATCCGTTCCTTCCGGAAGGTGATCCGGCCGAGATAGCCGAGCGTTCGAAGGAAATCCTTCAGATCCAGACGACCGGACTCATCGCCCGCCTTGAGCATATAAACTGCCAAAAGGCTGTTCTGGGAATATCCGGCGGCCTCGACAGCACGCTGGCGCTTCTGGTGACGGTCATGGCTTTCGACAAACTGGGAATTCCGAGAGAGAATGTCATCGGAATCACCATGCCGGGTCTCGGGACGACACACCGCACCAAGTCCAACGCTGTGGACCTGATGGAGGTACTTGGCGTGACGACCCGTGAGATTTCCGTGGTGGCCGCCGTGGAACAGCATTTCAAGGACATCGGCCACGATCCGAAAGTGATGGATTCCACCTACGAGAACGCCCAGGCCCGCGAGAGGACGCAGATCCTGATGGACATCGCCAATCAGGAGAACGGCCTTGTAATAGGTACAGGCGACCTTTCTGAACTGGCTCTCGGCTGGTGCACCTACAACGGTGACCACATGTCGATGTACGCCGTCAACGCCTCCGTGCCGAAGACCTTGATCAAGTATCTGGTCCGCTGGGCGGCGAAGAACGTTTTCACCGATGTGGCGACCAATGGAGGAAGGTCTGCCGCCGAGATTCTAATTGACATCGCCGAAACACCTATCAGTCCGGAACTTACCCCGGCTGACTCAAAGGGACAGATCATGCAGAAGACCGAGGATCTGATCGGCCCGTACGAACTGCACGACTTCTTCATCTACAACTTCATCAGGTACGGCTATTCCCCGTCCAAGATTTTCCACCTGGCCTGCCGCGCCTTCGGTGAGGCCGAGAACGGAACGGATGTCTGCTCAGGGAAGGATGCCGTGAAGCATCCTGACGTGACCTTCGACAAGGCCACGATCCTCAAGTGGCTAAAGAAGTTCTACTGGCGCTTCTTCAGCCAGCAGTTCAAGCGCTCCTGCATGCCCGACGGCCCGAAGATCAGCCTTGTGAGCTTCTCCCCCCGCGGCGACTGGCGCATGCCATCCGACGCCCAGGTCAGGCTCTGGATCTCCGAACTTGACAAGATTGTCCTCTGAACCCACGCCGCCCTCGGCGGCATCCCAAAACTAAAATCCCGTCCAACGAATCTTCTTTCATTGGCCGGGATTTTCCTTAGAGGTTGGCTCATGCACAGAATACGCACTTTTCCTTAAATTAACTCTATAAGATAATGACTATTATGTGACGGTCTTGGGCTTGGCTTGGCTTGGCTTGACTTGGCTTGGCTTGACTTGGCTTGACTTGACTTGACTTGGCGCATCCACAAGCACACAGATGCACTCTTGAATGCACTCAAAGGCACGTCACTGTGGCTGACCCTATCCCACAAAGAGGATGTTAGCCACACCTACCTACCTCTCAGACCTCTACAAGCCATCACTCCGTGCTCGTGGTTTATCGACAGGAATCCGTTTATGAGCTACTAGTGTTCTTTTTGCCTGACTCGTGACCGGCTCGGCCCAACTCGTACCCGATAGCCCACGACTAGACCAACTCGTATCGAGTCGTTCGGCTGACAATCGGTCGTCGCGCGATTTACGGCGTGAATCACACCTGCAGCGCCGCCCACTGCGGTCTTGATTACCTCCTTGTAGGCATTTTCCTGACCTTGAACGTGAACTGAAGGGTTCAATGTCGCTGCACAAAGCCAGAAATTCGCATCATAACGCGGATCCTCAGGCTGCTTATGAATATGCACGCCCGGGACATCGGCCAGCAGTTCCTCATAAAGCTTCTGCACATGCTGATGATGCTTGATATGCGAATCAAGCACCGTCATCTGGTCGCGACCGATACCTGCACAAACATTGGACATACGATAGTTGTAGCCAATGGCCGTATGCTGATAGTAAGGATAAGCATCGCGCGCCTGCGTAGCATACCACATAATCTCATTGGCATCCTCCGCTTTGCGACAAACGAGAGCGCCGCCGGCACAATCGCCTTCAAGGGCCGTCATATACTTCGGCGGTGTGGCGGAGATCTCAAAGACGGACAACATGCGGCAGTGGATAAAGAAGACAGACCGTTACGAGCCGGCCCTGAATGAAGCCGCCAGCCGGTGGTGCCTTCACAACGGTACCGAACTGGATGAATGCCGCTCCAAAAAGCCACTGGACAAAGATCCAGCCGAAAGCCTTGTCAACCAGACATACAGATACTTCTACAGCCGTATCTGTCGTGACACATTCTTCTCCTATGATGAGCTCAACAACAAGCTAGATGAATTGAACGATATATTGTTCAACAACAGGACCCGCTGGAACAAGACATACAGCCGCAGGGAACAGTATGAACGAGAGGAAGCAGGGCGACGTACAATGGCGACCACATGTCCATGTACGCGGTGGATGCCAGCATTACGAAGACGCTTGTGCGATACATGGTGGGCCGGGCCGCAGAGAATCATTTAGAGATTGATGTGGCGGGGGCAAAAGGGGCTGTTCTGCACACGAGAATTTGGTGATGATAGTTATATTTTTGAACAAATATACTGATCGAAGTCTACTATTGGAGGATTGCTGCCCATGCTTATCACAATACGTATAAAGTCTTCGGCTTCTTCTTTTTTCAACAAGCCACGCCGAATCGCGTAAAACAGGAAATCGTTTGTGGTAAGATAAGTTATTCCATGTTCGTTACAATAATTGGTTATATCTCTGGTGTTGCTGCTGCCTACAACATCGTTGTGAAATTTGCAGTACACCATGCAGGCGCTTTCTCCTTTACCTAGATGCAACCCGTTTGTTGCCGTTAATCTGAAGTATTCCTTTTTCGCTTCTCCTGAAACATTGAATAGTTCTTCGCGAATATCTATTCCATGAGATATCTGTTTGATTAATTCTGAAAGTATCAACATCGGAAGTTCCTATTTTACAACATCGAGAACGATGTACTGAAATTCCGGAAATATCCTCGGTAGCAATGATAGTTTTCCCCCTCTGACGAAGTGATTGATTACGTCTGCATCAAGCACTATCTTAGTCTTTTTCTCTCCCATTCGATATCATGTTTAGCAGTTCCGTATAATGCCCTTCGGAAATCTTTCCCGTTTCGAAAAGCAATCTGGCTTTTTCTCCGAAATCTCCGATAAAAACGCCATCGTTTCCTGATTCGTACAATGATTTGTCGTACCCGTAATTCATAGCAGACTCTTTTACCGGTATCATTTGTAGCTCCTGACGTTTATTCTCGGAAATGACCCCTACATCTTTCAAGCGGATAAGCAGCATTGACCGGGAGACCTGGAACAACTGCTCTATTCTTAGGATGGTTGCGAGTTTTACATCATGCTGCAGTATTTCATCTGTGCTGAGCATCGCATACACTCCTTCTCTAGGAAGGAGCAGAACCGATGCGAACAAATCTGCGTTTTTTTCCTCCATAGTCGTAGCTCCGCTGCACATATGTGGTGTGGGATTTTCATCGAAATAAAGGTGATATAATTCATGAGCGATCGTAAAATGCTGTCGTCCTCTGGTAGAATTGCTGTTTATCAGCATGAACATTTTATTGCTTGGTGACTTGCAACTTATACCAAATGACGTGCCGGACAACGGGCGATACATAATTGAAATCTGAAGCTTGCGCAATAAGGTCTTTGCTTCTACTGGCTCGGACGGACCCAATTCATTCAAAGCACGAAATCTACCAGCTAATATTTCCGCTTGCTGTATTGATAGTTTTTTCATTTTGACAATAAGTTATCCATCATAAGAGAATTCTTCACCATACGCTTGAACGCTGCTACCTGCGCCATATCATCGGCAGATAAGTTGTCCACCCTAAATGCCGTAGTCAACATGTTTTTAACCACATCTGGATTCTCTTCATATAGAATGTAAGCATCACATCCATACAAGTCAGCTAAATTTTCCATATATTCCAGTGGCAACTCTCTCGTGCCTAATTCATAATTAGAATATGCAGAGCGATTTATCCCCAGAAATGAAGCGACGTTCTCTTGCGTGAAATCACTGACTTCACGCATCAATCTGATGTTTTTTGCAATTATGAGTCTTTCGTCCATGGCGTTTCCGTGCGCTTTAGTTGTTTTTAATCTGTGGCAAATTTACAAACAATTATACTGAATTCCAAATTTTTGCCACACTTTACAGATGAGCCAACCGTCCCTTGCAAATGTTTGCATATCGGCTTGACCTTCCCGGCTCACTCGCCTTTCCCTCGGCATCCGTTCCCCGTGACACACCCTCCCCCAGACTGTCTGAAAAGTCTCGGCTAGAGTTGAAAAGTATGTACCCCACTACAGGGGCGACAACGAATTCTCAATCCTCGGAGGTGGT
>UQUJ01000036.1 GCA_900544195.1 uncultured Alistipes sp.
TCCTCATAAATCTGACACAAAATTTAGTTCAACTTATTTTTTAACGCTTACTAAATGTCTGCAAAATTACTACTTTTGCATGATAGTATAAAGAATTAATTCAGTTAACAAGTATTATGAAAGAGATAAAGACAATCGGAGTTTTGACGTCAGGCGGAGACGCTCCGGGAATGAATGCGGCCATCAGGGCCGTGACCCGCGCGGCGATCTACAACGGATGGAAGGTTATGGGTATCTATCGCGGCTACGAAGGTCTCATCAACGGTGATCTCAAGGAACTTACGACAGAAAGTGTCAGCAACACCATCCAGAGGGGCGGAACGATTCTGAAGACCGCCCGCAGCGAGGAGTTCATGACGGTGGAAGGACGCAAGAAGGCCTACGACAATCTCGTGAAGTTCGGAGTTGACGCGTTGATCGTTATCGGAGGCAACGGATCCCTTGCGGGGGCGCAGGATTTCGCCCGGGAATATGACATCCCGATCATCGGTCTGCCAGGTACGATTGACAATGACCTTTACGGTACGGACTCCACAATCGGTTATGACACGGCGCTTAACACCATCGTCGAGTGCGTGGACAAGATCAGGGACACGGCCACCTCCCACGACCGCATATTCTTTGTCGAGGTTATGGGGCGTGACGCCGGTTTCCTGGCGCAGAACTCCGCCATCGCCGTCGGTGCCGAGGCCGCCATCATCCCTGAGGACCAGACCGACATCGACCAGCTGGAGAAATTCATCGAACACGGCTGCCGCAAGAGCAAGAACAGCTCGATTGTGATCGTCTCCGAAAGCCCGAAGGACGGGGGAGCGATGCACTACGCCGAAAGGGTGAGGAAGGAGTATCCTGAATATGATGTCCGTGTCACCATCCTGGGCCATCTCCAGCGTGGAGGATGCCCTTCCGCCTACGACAGGATTCTCGCCAGCCGCCTCGGCTACGCCAGCATCGAGGCTCTGCAGGAGGGCCAGCGGAACATCATGGTAGGTGTCTCCAACAACGAGATCGTTTACGTTCCTGTCGGAAAGGCCATCAAACTGGATAAACCGATTGACAAGGAACTCATCAACGTTCTGGCCGTCCTGTCCATTTAGCCTCCTTCGCCGCGTTCCGCTCATTGTCATAGTCTCCTTTTGGGTGCTCTGTGGGCTGCGTGGCAGGTAAGTCATGAGCTACACTGTGGAGGCATCTTCCACGATTTTGGGCGCTCTGTGGGCTGCGTGGCAGATAAGAGGTTGAATATTAATTAGATAAGCATTGACCTGGTGCCGATTATGGCACAAGGTCAATGCTTTTATTGTTGACAGTCAGCTATTTAAGTGCCACGCCCCCTGTATGTCACCGCAGGGCACTTCATGGCAGGATGCATTCTCTCTTTTTTAGAATGAATATGTCCGGCTGTGCTTGTTTTACGAACTGTAATGGAAGTTCCGGTGGCGGTGAGGCCGCGGCGGCCATTCACCCGGACAGGGCGCTCGAAGCGCGTAGGCCGCCATATTCATACATAACACACAACTATTGAGGCATCTGTGCTCCGTACCCCGGCATCGCACCGAAGAGCAGGAGCGCCTTCTCCCAATTGTAGCGGTTGGCATACATCGTGACCTTGGAGGTCATTGTGCCGATCTGGTTCATGCCAAGCGCCGAACGGAAGGTGTTCACCGCCGAATTCGGGTTGTGTTGCATCTCGGCCGTGTAAGATGCGTTGAGGAATCCCTTCAGATAGGCCTCGTCAATCTTGCCCTTGAATATGTTCGCGTCCTGAACCGTCGTGTTGCCGCTCTCGGAGTCGATGTATTCAACGTCGGAGAAATCCGCGCTGCTGATGTTGATGAAATTGCCGCCGCCAGGGATAGAAAGGTCGCCCATCCTGTTGAGGAAGAACACGTTGTTCTCCACAACAGTGTTGCGGGTGGCCTCACGGTTCTTGTCGCTGTCGATGTGCGTGTAGTCAAGCGCCGTGAACATCGAGCAGCCAAAGATGTTGTTGGCCAGATGGCAATCCGTGCCAGGCTGGAAACGGAAACCATAGCCCATGGTCTCAAGGTTTTGCTTGAACGACCACATGAACAGCACCGTGTTGTTGGTGAAGTCAATCCTGGAATTCTCCTTCGGATCCGAGCCGCGGGCATCCATAGCCTCCATCCTGCAGTTCACGAATATGTTGTTGTCAATCGTCAGGCTACCCCTGAAAAGGCCAAGGATCACATGGTTAGGGGCGTTGATGAACGCACAGTCGTGAACGGTCAGATCCACGTTCGAGTTGTTCAGGTAGAGGATGCAGGTCTCCTTCGTGTAGGTCTCCAGATTGGAGAGATCCGCACCGCCCATTCCCTTGGATCCGATAGGATTCATCTTGGTGGTCTCGACACCGGCCGGCTGACCCTTCTGCTCCTCGTCGTTGCCGGCATAGTAAGAGATCGAGTTGCCGCGGTCGAAGATGATGCCGTCGAACAGCACGTCCGGATTCCTGTACTCAAGATTGTTGTTGTACTTGGCCACATTGACCTCCAGCTGAACAGTAGGAGCCTTGGCGCTGCCGTTGGACTCAGGAGTAGGCTGGATCAGTGTGCGATAGGTCAGGATGTCGCGGGCGGTGAAGTCCTCGTTGAAACCGCCATAGATGTAGACTGGCTTGCGGACGAAGATGTTTCCCGAGCGGAGCATGCCGTAATAGTTGCCCTCGGCCACATAGACAGTGGCGCCGGCAGGAGCGATGTCCAAAGCCTTCTGCAGATTCTTCACAGGAGTCTGAGGGCTGAGGCCGTCGTTCTTGTTGTTGCCGGCCTCGCTGACATAGTAGATGGTGCCGCCGGAGTTGCCGGCCACTGATCCATTGCCAGCCACGGCTCCGCCGCCTGCAGCCGAACCTTTACCGACAGTCGGAGCGTGTCCCTTCCCGGAACGTCCTCTTCCCGCGTTGGTCACTCCCTTCTCAATGGCGTCCTCCGCTTTGTCCAATGTCTTCTGGATAGCCCTGTCAGCGCCCATGGTAGTCCTGGTCTTGACCGCGTTCTTGGCACGCTTGCCGATCTGGTTCAAGACGCTCTGCCCCTGGGCCGGAGCGCTCAAGGATAATGCGAGAGCAAAGGCCAGAGCCAGGCCAAACGCTTTCCTCATGTTTGATAGAATTTTCATAATTTGTTGATTTTATGCTATTTGATAATTATCATTACACGTAAGTAACCCTATCAGACCACTCACGCTGTCTGCACCTTTTTCTTTCCGCGCGCAAGGAAGATGACCAGCGCGACGGCGATCACAATCAGGGATATTCCCAGAACAGGTCTGTAGGCAAGCCAAGCGATGGCGATCACGATGAAGGACCAGGCGAAGCCGACAAGCGAGCAGACCAGACCGACACCGGCCCCGATGATGTTGGCGATGAACGGAACCACCTTGGCGAGAGTCTCGATGAAGCCGAAGATGCCCTTCAGACCTCCGATCACAAGGAATATACCCAGAATTCTGAGGATCCAGAGCCAGATCTTGTTGGCCGAGTGCTGACCCTCGTACATCTGGTCGGCGGACTTCACACCCATCTCAAGCACGCTGAAAGACTTGCCGTTCTTGGCCGTGAATGGCACGAACGTGTCGCCGCTGACCTGAGCCATAAGGGATACCTCGCCCGGAAGGACCTTTGTGAAGGTCACGCGCACATCACCGACCTGCGGAGTGCCGGAATTGGAGCCGAAGCTGATCACATTGTTCTGAACCTTGACAGTAAGTGTGGTGTCTACCTGGCATTCCTCCTTGAACAGTTCGTTGGAGATCCTTTCGTTGTCCTTCTCAGAGAAGACATAAGGCTGATCGCCGGAAATGGATGAGATCTGGCTCTTTGTCAGGCGGTAGGCTCCGAAGGAAACGTTCTCGGCGGTCTGTCTCAGATCGTCAATCGCGATTCTGATCCTGTTCGCCCCCTGATACTCAGGATCGTGGAAATTTTCTGAAGCCACAGGGGAATTTACCCATTTCTTCTCATACGTGTAGGTCGTGACGGTCTCCTGGCCTCCACCGATCTTGTCCTTGGTCTGACTCTTGGAGTTCTCCACCCACTGATAGTACTCAACCTTTCTGTTGAACTTCACCGCGGTCACCCCTACTCCGAAATCGGAATCGATGAGCGAGTCGATGGTGGCGGTCATTCCTGTCGCATGGACAAGCTTGCCGTCGAACTGAGGGTCGATGGTGCCGATGTCTGTCATCTCGACCGTCACGCCGGCGGCCTCGTTGAGCATTTTGGTTGTCTTGACGGCTCTGCCTTCGTTCCACCAAAGGAGGATGGTGCCGACAATAAAGAGGAGGATACCTGAACCGATGCCTCCGAAGGATTTTTTCACGCGCTGACCATAGGTGGTCGTTGTTGTTTCTGTGTAAGCCATAGAAATAGTTTTATTAATTATGATTCTTTTATAGTAATCCTTAAAAAATAACTTGGTGATCTTTGATTGTCTTTTCGGTCTATATGTCTCTTCTCATCAGTCATGCGCCGCCGGCACGCTCCTTCCTCCAAAAGACATCTATCCTCGAAAATGCCGCCAGATCTTTACCGACTTATTTTTTAACGCTTGCATAAGTGTCGCAAAGTTAGCCGGTATGCCCCAAAATAAATATGGCCAAAGAGGCAAAATGTGTCTCTTTGGCCATATTTTGACAAAATCAGCGTTGAAATTCCGCTATTGTCCGATGTTGCCGTCCCGCCATTGCTTCGGCGTCGTGCCTGTGACTTTTTTGAACAAGGTTATGAAATATGACACATCGTTGATGCCGCAAAGCATGGCGACTTCGGAGACAGGCTTGTCCTTCTGTCCGCTTAAAATTTCCTTGGCCATCTCTATCCTGACCTCGGTCACCAGAGCGCTGCTGCTGCCACCGGTCTGGGCCTTGATCTGGCGGTTAAGATTCGACCTCGTGGTGCAGAGCACGGCGGCGGCCTCTTGAAGATCCACTTCCTTCCCTTCCATGATCTGCTTTCTGATCTCGGCCTTCAACGGCTCGACCACATCCCGCTCCGGAGTCTGAGACGGACGTGAGGCAGTGCGCTTCCTTGCCGCGTCGAGTTTTGCCATCGTGTCATCCAGGATGAATTTTATCGACTTGTTCCTCCGGGCGAGAAACCAGATCGCGAACGCCAGCAAGGCGACGGCTGCGATGCAACACCACAGAATCCGGCGCTTGGAGTTCAGATGATGGTCTCGCTCGCTGGTGATCTGCTCATTGCGGTAGCGGGCGTTATATTCATTGAGACCTTGATTCATCTCGCTGTTATAGAGAGAGTCCTTGATGTGTGTGTACTGCATCAGATGCTCTACGGCTTCATTGGAATTGCGGGGGGTCAAAGCCCTGCTTAGCCCGTAGTGCGAGTGGCTCTTGTTGTAAGCGTCCCCTTTATCCGTGAAAACTTTCAGAGCCGCACGGAAATATTCGACAGCCTTCTCATTGTCTCCTTTTTGGAGACATAAGTCACCCAGATGGTTGCAGCTGATGGCCCATGATTGCAGGTTCCCGGCCTTTTCCAACTCCGGCAGCGCCTCAAGAAGGGACTTCTCCGCATCGTCATGCCTGCCGAGGGCAATCTGCGCCGCCGCCATCTGCGACAGCCGGACCGCAGCCTTGTCTTCCAGCCCCATGGCCTTGTTGATGTCATAGGCGCGGCGGGAATATTCAAGGCTCCTCTCATCCTCGCCCATGCTGTGGTGGATCTCCGCAGCCATGCCGCAGCGCACAGCCAGTTTCAGCGAATCATTCCGCTTCTCACAGATGCGGATAGCCTCAAGAACGTATTTCACGCCCTCCGCCGGCTGCTTCGACGCAAGACAGATTCCAGCCAAAGTGTTCAATGAATATGTGATCCGCTCCTCATCCTGAAGCTCACGTCCCAGCGCAAGGGTCGCTTTCGCGTATTCCAGCGACTTATGGAAGTCTGACTTCCGGAAGTACGCTATGGAGAGGATGTTGTCGCAATCGCACTCTATTTCCTTGGCGGACACTTTACGGCTGAGGCTCAGCGCCTTGCTTGAATATTCAATGGATCTGTCATAATCCTGGATGTCATAGTACCATTCTCCCGCCCAGTACAAAGTCAGAGCCTTGACACTGTCCGCTTCGCTTCCTGGAATCAACTCGACGGTGTTCTCGGTGAATCCACTTTCGGCCAGATACCTAAAGAATGCTTCCGCTGTCCGCGCGGCTTGAGAGCCTTTTTGGTGATTGAATGCCGTTACAAGTGAGTCCACCACATTCTCCGAATATGCGGACAAGGTGAACAGAAGGAATATATTTGTCAGTACAATTCTTATAGGTGTCATATTCGACTTTGTGGCTGAACCGGCGCCGGTGTGTCTGGCAAAAATCGGCAGACAAATTTGGGGAAAATATCTGAATATTCCTACTTGTGTCCGCTTTCTCTTCAGTTTTTTTTCTGAAGCGACCGTCTCCGATGGTCCGGCGGATCAATCAACCTGACGGCCTCCGGTCACCAGGTTTGCCGAAGTCTGGCCGAAACCTATAAAAGAATAGGTTTGAATATTTCAGAAAAAATGCCTATATTTGCGGTCCCTATGTTGTGTAGGGATCGCAATATTTTATGTTAAACCATTAAAGATCAAGACAGTGGACACACTTAGCTACAAAACAGTCTCCTTGAACAAGGCTACTGTACAGAAAGAGTGGGTTGTCATCGATGCCACGGATCTGGCACTCGGACGTCTTGCCTCAAGGGTCGCTCTTGTCCTCCGTGGCAAGAACAAACCGGGATTCACCCCTCACGTTGACTGCGGTGACAACGTCATCGTCATCAACGCCGAGAAGGTCATCCTCAAGGGCAGCAAGATGACTGATCGTGTTTATGTTCGCTACACCGGTTATCCGGGCGGACAGCGTTTCACGACTCCGAGGGAGATCCTCGCGAAGAGACCTGCTGAACTCGTCAGGAGAGCAGTGAAGGGTATGCTCCCTAAGACCCGTCTTGGTGACAAGATCATAGGCAACCTGCACGTTTACGCAGGCCCTGAGCATCCTCACCAGGCACAGAACCCTAGAGAAATTAAGTTGAACGAAATCTAACAGAGCAAATGGAACAGAAAAACGCCCTTGGAAGACGTAAATCAGCCGTAGCTCGTGTTTATCTCGCAGCTGGACAAGGTAATGTCACAATCAACGGCCGCAGTGTTGAGGAGTACTTCAAGACTGACGCTCTCCGTTACATTGTGAACCAGCCTTTCGCGGTTACGAAGACAGAAGGTCAGTTTGACGTGAAGGTTAACGTTGTCGGTGGCGGCACCAAAGGCCAGGCCGAAGCGATCAGACTCGGAATATCCCGCGCTCTCAGCGATCTGGATAGAGAGGCTTACCGCGCGGCTCTCAAGGCTGAGGGCTTCCTGACACGTGACTCCCGCGAAGTCGAGAGAAAGAAACCTGGTCAGCCGAGCGCACGTGCACGCTTCCAGTTCAGCAAGCGTTAGTCTTGTCTGGATTGTCAGCGGCATAAGCTGGTTTATGAAAAAGCACAGTCCGGTGCTTCAAATCCCGCGGACTTTTCGCTGGATGAGAATCCGATGAACACTACCGGGGATTGCCGGGACTGCGGAAAATCTCAGAGACTGGTCGGGGACCACTGCTCAGGGATTGAAGAAAAGAGCCTTCAGGCTGTCGGCAAAAGGTCTGGAGGAAAGTTTAAACAAAAAACAAGAATTTTAAAATGCCACGCACAAATTTCCAAGAACTTCTTGATGCAGGTGTACATTTCGGACATCTGGCCAGGAAATGGAACCCTAAGATGGCTCCATACATCTTTGACCAGAAGAACGGGATCCACATCATCGACCTGCACAAGACCATCGTCAAGATAGACGAGGCTGCCGATGCAATGAAAGAGCTTGCGCGTTCAGGTCGCAAGATTCTCTTCGTAGCCACAAAGAAACAGGCTAAGGAGATCGTTGCCGAGAAGGCTGCGGCAGTCAATATGCCATCGATAACCGAGCGCTGGGCTGGTGGTATGCTTACCAACTTCCCTACTATCCGCAAGGCTATCAAGAAGATGAACACCATCGACAAGATGAAGGAGGACGGAACGTTCGAGAAGCTCGCCAAGAGAGAGCGTCTTCAGATCAACCGTCAGAGAGAAAAGCTTGAGAAGAACCTTGGCTCCATCAAGGACATGAGCCGTCTCCCATCCGCTATCTTCGTAGTTGACATCCAGAAGGAGGCCAACGCCGTAAAGGAGGCCAACCGCCTCAACATCCCGGTATTCGCATTGGTTGACACTTGTTGCGATCCTACCCCGATTGATTATGTGATACCGGCTAACGACGACGCTACGAAGTCGATCGAGACCATCATGACTGTTCTCTGCAAGGCCATCGAAGAGGGACTGAGCGAGAGAAAGCTTGAGAAGGAGAAAGAGGCCAACGAGGAGGCTGCCGAGGGCGAGGCTCTCGCAAATCCTACAGGCAAGAAACTTCGCGCCCGCAAGAGCGCCAAGCCAGTTGATGTAGAGGCTGAGGCCGCACCTGTGGCCGAGGCTCCTAAGGTTGAGGAACCAAAGGCTGAATAATAAAGGAGGACGAGTTATGGCAATTACAGCACAAGACGTAATGAAATTACGCAAGATGACTTCCGCCGGAATGATGGATTGCAAGAAGGCTCTCGCCGAGGCTGAGGGTGATTTCGAGAAGGCAGTCAACATCATCCGTGAGAAAGGTAAGCTCGTCGCCGCGAAACGTGCGGACCGTGAGACTTCAGAGGGTGCGGTTCTTGTCCGCATCAACGGGAACAAAGGTGTCATCGTATGCCTTGGCTGCGAGACTGACTTCGTTTCAGCCACTCCTGACTTCAAGGCTCTCGCAGCAGAGATTGCTGATGCGGCGATCGCATCATTCCCTGCCGACATCGAAGGTCTGAAGGCCAGCAAGTGCTCTAACGGTCACACTGTCGAGGAGGAGATCTCCGCCCAGACCGGTAAGACCGGTGAGAAGCACGTTCTCGCTTACTATGCCGCTCTTGAGGCTCCGTTCATCGGTGACTATGTTCACTTCAACGGTAAGCTTGGCGCCATTGTCGCTTTCAACAAGGAGATTCCTGCCGAGCTCGGCAAGGCCGTTGCCCAGCAGGTCACCGCTATGAACCCTGTTTCTGTCTCTCCGGCCGACTGCCCTGCTGAGGTGGTTGAGAAGGAGCGCGAGCTCGCTGTCCAGAAGACAAAGGACGAGATGGTTCAGAAGGCTGTCGAGGCCGCTCTCAAGAAGGTCGGCATCAATCCTGCCCACGTTGACAGCGAGGATCACATCGAGTCCAACACCGCCAAGGGTTGGATCACTCCAGAGCAGGCTGAGCAGGCCCGTGAGATCATCAAGACCGTCTCTGCCGAGAAGGCCGCGTCTCTCCCTGAGCAGATGATCCAGAACATCGCCAACGGACGTATCCAGAAGTTCTTCAAGGAGCAGACTCTTGAGGAGCAGGATTTCGTTCAGTCTGACGAGAAGGTTTCTGTCGCCGCTTACATCAAGTCTGTTGACAAGGACGCCAAAGTGGTCGCTTTCAAGAGGTTCTCCCTCAGCGACTAATTATTGGTTCACAGATAAGAAAGGAGGCTGGCCGGTTGGTCAGCCTTTTTTGTCTTTTCGCGCTTCAGACACTTCGGTAAACTCACTTATGCAAGCTCGGTGACCGCAAATTGAATACTTGGTCGCCGAGCCTGTCGAAGCGACTGAAATCAAGTATATTTTTATACCTTTGCAGCATGAAAAACAAACGATTTATGGAATGTTGCTGCTCGGATGTGGCTGAGGCCGTTGAGGCTATGAAAGGGGGCGCGGGGAGAGTAGAGCTTTGCAAGGATCTGTCCTGTGGCGGTGTCACCCCAGGCCGAAGCGACATTGAGGCGACATTAAGTGCTGTGAATATCCCGGTGAACGTGCTCATAAGGGTTCGCGGTGGCGACTTTGTCTATGATGAGGATGAGATCAATACGATGATTGAATCTGTCAGGATGTGCCGGGAACTGGGGGTGAACGGTGTCGTGGTCGGAGCATTGAGAAAGGACGGAAGCATAGACACCGAGGCTGTCAGAAGATTGATGGCCGAGGCTGGGGGGCTTCATGTCACCTTCCACCGCGCGTTCGATGAGTGTGCCGACCCGTTCAAGGCGCTGGAGGACATCATCTCACTCGGCTGCGACAGGCTTCTCACGGCGGGACATGCTAGCAATGTCAACGATGGGGAGCGCACCCTTAAGGAATTGAACATCAGGGCTGGCGACAGGATCATCATCCTCGCCGGCTCAGGAGTGAGGCCGGGGAACATCGCCCGGCTTGAGGCATCAACCGGGTGCAAGGAGTTTCACTCCTCCTCCCATGGCCCAGACGGCAGAACCTCGCGCGAAGTCGTGGCCGCTATGGTTAATTATAATCAATGAATATGTCGGAAGAAACACTGAATGCCTCCAGGGAAGAGGTCTCCCTTTGGCGGATCTTCACGGTTTTCGCCAAGATCGGGGCCTTCACCATCGGAGGAGGCTACGCCATGATCCCCCTGATCCGGGACGAGATGATAAAGAGGGACTGGATGACCGATGAGGAACTCCCGGACATCATAGCGATGGCCCAGTCCGCTCCAGGAGTGCTTGCCGTGAATATGTCCATTTTCGTCGGTCACAAACTCCACGGAGTGAAGGGAAGCGTGATAGCTACGCTCGGCTCGGTGATCCCGTCATTTATCACGATTCTGCTCATCGCCATGATATTCACAAACTTTCGGGACAATCCTGTGGTTGAGCGAATATTCAAAGGCATCCGTCCGGTGGTGGTGTCTTTGATCGCCGTGCCGATGATCAACATGGCGAGGAAGAACAACAAGACCTGGTGGGCCTGGGCTATCTCCATCGTGACACTTTTCCTCGTGGCGTTCCTGAGCTTCTCGCCGATCTATATCCTGCTTGTACTGATCGTGGTTTCGGCAAGCATTGCTGTCATCAAAAACAAAAAGGAGGCGAAAAATGACTGAGCTTGCTCTTATCCTCCAGCTTTTCTGGGTTTTCTTTGTCATAGGTCTGTTCACCTTCGGCGGCGGCTACGCTATGCTGTCGTTCATCCAGACACAGGTCGTTGTGGCTCACGGATGGCTGACCGAGAGCGCTTTCACTGACATCGTGGCCATCTCCCAGATGACCCCGGGTCCGGTGGGGATCAACTGCGCCACCTACGTCGGCTATGAGGTTCTGCACCAGGCCGGTGCGAGTCACCTTGTCGGGATCCTCGGCTCGCTGTCGGCCACGTTCGCCGTGATTCTTCCCTCGTTCATGATTGTTCTGGCGATAGTCAAGTTCTACACGAAATTCAAGAACAGCAGGGTGTTCGCCAGCGTTCTCGCCAGTCTCAGGCCAGCCGTTGTCGGCCTTATCGGAGCCGCCGCCCTGATTCTGATGTTCTCTGTGGACTGGAACGGGATCGTGCCTGAAATCAGCATAGTCAATGATAATTTCCCGGACTTGATCAGTTGGGGGCTGTTTGCCGCGGCCGTCGTCGCATCTATGGTCTTCAGGATCGGACCGATCAGGATAATCATCGCGGGAGGCATTCTGGGCTTGCTGCTGTATTGATAACCGAAAGAATTTCGTATCTTTAGCGTTTGACGGCAAACTTGAAAGGATTTGCCTGTGTTTTTAAGGATTACTTTGTACATGAATCAACATTAAAATATTCAAAAATGAAAAAAGTCATCAACATCATCGCTCTCGCGCTTCTCTTCGTGTCTTGTTCAATGAAGGCGAAGGAATCCGAAACAACGATCAATGTCATCCCTTATCCTCAAAGCGTCGAGGTTGGGAAAGGTACGTTCAAGGGTGCCGGCGCCAATTTCAACTGCGATCAGGCCATTGATGCCAAGAGTCAGGAGATCATCAAGGAATTCGCCGACAAGATCACATTCGTCAGCGGCCGAATTTGCTCCTATGCCACACCGGTCGGTTTGGCGAAGGATTGCGCCAAGGTGAAGGGCTTCATATTCCTGAAAGATGCCAATCTCGCGGAGGAGGAATATTCAATTGACATCACTAAGGCGAACTGCATTGTCAGAGCGTCTTCCTACAACGGATTCCTCTATGCGATCCAGACATTGAAGCAGCTCACGAGCGTCAATATTTTTGGTAATGAGCCGAACCCGGCGGAGAAGTTCCTCTTCCCTTGCGTGAAGATCCAGGACAAGCCTCGCTTCGGCTACAGAGGCATGCACCTTGACTGCTCGAGGCATTTCTTCTCCGTCGAGGAAGTCAAGAAGTATCTGGACATCATGGCGCTTTACAAGCTCAACCGCTTCCATTGGCATCTGACTGATGACCAAGGTTGGAGGGTTGAAATCAAGAAATATCCTAGACTTACGGAGATAGGCGCGTTCAGAAACGGAACTGTCATCAAGAAGGATTGGGGCAGTAATGACGGCGTCCGCTACGGTGGCTACTACACTCAGGAGCAGATGAAGGACATTGTCGCCT
Source organism: uncultured Alistipes sp. (assembly GCA_900544195.1). Taxonomy (GTDB): domain Bacteria; phylum Bacteroidota; class Bacteroidia; order Bacteroidales; family UBA932; genus Cryptobacteroides. The sequence goes on from UQUJ01000036.1 coordinate 12,491, forward strand.
ACGCCGGCAAGTTGGGCATTGTGGTGATCCCGGAGATTGACCTTCCTGGCCACATGATGGGTGCCTTGGCCGGCTATCCGGAGCTTGGGTGCACCGGCGGCCCTTACGAGGTCTGGACAAGATGGGGTATCTCCGAGCAGGTGCTTTGCCCTGGAAAGGAAGCGATGTTCTCGTTCCTCGAGGATGTGTTCACCGAACTGATGGACATCTTCCCTTCTGAATATATCCACATCGGCGGTGACGAGTGTCCGAAGACCGAGTGGGAGAAGTGTCCTGCCTGCCAGGCCAGGATCAAGCAGTTGGGCATCAAGGCGGACGGTCATCACTCCGCCGAGCAGTTCCTTCAGAGCTATGTGACCGCGCGCGTCCAGAAGTTCCTCAACGACCACGGCCGCAGGATCATCGGCTGGGACGAGGTGCTTGAGGGCGAGTTGGCCGAAGGGGCGACCGTGATGTCGTGGAGAGGCACGGAAGGCGGCATCAAGGCCTCCGCCATGGGTTTCGACGTCATCATGACACCTAACACCTACTGCTATTTTGACTACTATCAGTCAGAGGATCAGGACAAGGAGCCTTTCGGCATCGGCGGAAATCTTCCGCTTGAGAAAGTTTATGGCTACGAGCCTCTTGAGGGTCTTGACGCGGAGCAGCGGAAGCACATCCTTGGCGTCCAGGCCAACCTTTGGACTGAATATGTCGCCACGCCGGAGCATCTGGAGTACATGCTTCTCCCGCGTATGAACGCGCTCAGTGAGGTTCAGTGGTGTGTTCCTGAGAATAAGGACATCGAAAGGTTCAAGGCGGCGATGGAGGCGGAATCATTCAAGATCTTCGACATCCTTGGCTACAACTACCGCAAGTTTTAATCATTCACGAATATGAAAAAGAACATTTTTGCATTATTGGTCTGCGCCGCCACCACGGCCATGGTTTTCGGTTGTGGCAATGGTGCGAAGAAGGCTGAGGATGAGGCTGCCGCTGCCGCCGAGCAGGCACGTCGGGACTCAATCGCCGCAGCCGAGCAGGCCGCAAAAGAAAAGACAGCTATGGACATCATCTCGATTCTGCCGGAGGAACCGGTATTCGACATCGTGACAAATCTTGGCACGATCAAGGTAAAACTCTACAGCAAGACCCCGAAGCATCGTGAGAACTTCGCGAAACTGGCTCTTACGGGCTACTACGACAGTCTTCTCTTCCACAGGGTCATCAACGGATTCATGATTCAGGGTGGAGACCCTTTCACACGCGACACATCCGCCGCCGCTGTGGCAAAGTACGGCCAAGGTGGCCCTGGCTACACTATCCCCGCGGAGTTTGTCCCTGAATATACCCACAAGAAGGGCGCTCTCGCCGCCGCTCGCAGAGGCGACGTGGCCAATCCGAAGAAGGAGTCATCCGGCTCGCAGTTCTATATCGTGCAGGATGCCGGGGCATGCGCGCAGCTGGATGGAGCCTACACAGTTTTCGGAGAGACGGTCAGTGGACTTGACATCATCGACAGAATCGCTCAGGTGGCGACCGACCAAAGGGACAAACCTCTGATGGATGTCAGGATCAAGACCATAAAGCTTGATGAAAGCTGTATGCCAAAGACTGTGAATGCGTCAGAGGATACTCCGAAAACAGAATAATTTGCAAAATATCAGTAGCAAGAAGGGGTAAAAATGACACTTCCGCCCTTTTGGGTCAGAAAAACGGAAATTTGGAACAAAAAATATTTGTTCAACCTTGCTTGTTTTATAAAAAAGATATACCTTTGCAACGAATAGTTTTTTCATAGGTTAAGTTTTAGGTTAGAATTGCGAACGGGGTCTGCTGCGACAGCAAACCCCGTTCATCTTTGTATGCTCTATACTATTTACTATTAGTCGGTTATCTTCTTTTTATGCCATCCCTGACCGAGTAAACAGGTGGCCTGTTCCGGCTTCCTGTCTCACAATTGTCCCACTGATTGGTGAATATTTATTCTTATTTTTGTATATTCGATTCGTTTCCTGTCTGCCGGGAGGATGGCGTGTAACCCCGGAAACTTTTCGGGTACGCCTCGGCGGATCGAACCCCCAATAAATTGTGATGCCTCTTGAATGAATGCCAAAAACTTGGTATTGTGGCGGAAAACGAGGTCGACTAAATTTGCCGACGGTTATCAAGTAGTGATTATGTTGTCGTCTTTTTTATCCGCACTTATTGTTGTCATCGGGCAGTTCTCGGTTTCGGGGACAGTGACTGACGCGAATGACAGGTCTCCATTGTCCGAGGCCGTCGTGTCTGTGGAGAAGGACGGTCGGACAGTCAAGTGGGGCGTGTCTGACAATTACGGCAGATATAGCATAAAAGGTTTGTCCGAAGGAAACTATACGGTGAGGTTCTCTTATGTAGGATACAAGGCGGCCTCACGTGAGATTTCACTGTCCCGGGATTTGGAGCTCTCCCAGAGCCTTGTCCCCGAGACGGAAACATTGAAAGAGGTGACGGTGACTGCCGTGGAGAACAAGGGTGTCACTTCGTCTACGAGAATAGGCCGGGACGCGATCGCCCACATCCAGCCATCGAGTTTCGCCGACCTGTTGGAACTGCTCCCGGGTGGAATGGCCAAGGATCCCGTGCTGGGTAGCCCGCAACTCATCAACCTTCGGTCTGCCAACGCGTTGTCCAATGCCAATTACGCCACTTCGGCTTTGGGTACCCGTTTCGTGATTGACGGTCGCCCGATAAACAATGACGCCAACATGCAGTCCACTCCCGCATACAGCAATTATGGCGGCGGCTATGTCAACTTCGGAACGGATATGCGGGAGATCAGCACCGAGGACATCGAAAACGTGGACATTGTCCGAGGCATCGCATCGGTGAAATACGGAGACCTTACAAGCGGCCTTGTGAATATCACAAGAAAACGCGGCGGCAAAGACCTGCACGCCAGATTCAAGTCAGACATGAAGAGTAAGCTCTTCTATCTCGGCAAGGGATTCGAGTGGGGAGACAGATCTGATCGCCTTACCCTCAATTCCAGTGTGAATTTCCTGGATTCCCGTTCGGATCCTCGTCAGACTCGTCAGAATTGGAAGAGGCTGACGGCCAGTGTGCGGGTGGGAAGGGATCTGATCGACGACAGATTCAGAAAATCATTCTCGGCAAGCCTTGACTATACAGGCTCCTTTGACAATCAGAAGTCGGATGTCGATCTGGATGTCGCGGAAGGCGGAACGCCGGTCGAAACCTATAGATCCACCTACAACAAGTTCTCCATCGGCGGTCGCTTCAGTGTCAAGTCCCAAGACGAGGACAGCTTTTTCCGCCTGTGGGAAGGCGACGCATCGATCAGTTGTGAGAAGGATGAGATCAGCCGGTGGAGGCGTGTCTCCTTGGGCAAGTCAACCCCGGTCTCCACATCCCTTGATCCTGGCGTGCATGACGCCCTGATGGTACCAGCCAAGTATGATGCCACGTTACGGGTGGACGGTCTGCCGTTCTATGCATTCGCAAGCACCTCCGCGATTTTCGCCAAAGGAATATCCCGTCTTCAGGTCGGGGCGGAATGGAACATGGACAAAAACTACGGACGCGGGACGATTTTCGACACATCAAGGCCCTTCTCCACCAGCATGAGCGTCCGGCCCCGTCCGTACAGTTCGATTCCCGCTACGCATAGGTTCTCCGCTTTCGCCGAGGAAAGCCTGAGAAAGGGAATCGGATCTTTCTCTTTGGATTGGGTTCTGGGGCTTCGCGCTGAGATGATGACCGGTGCGGGGAAGAAGTTCTTGGTGGACATGAAGCCTTGTCTGGATCCCCGTACAAATGTGAGGCTGACTTTCCCGACGGTTTCTCCCGGCGGCAATAAACTGGAAACCAGCGTTTACGGCGGCATAGGACGGCACACCAAATTCCCTACCATGGACATGCTGTTCCCGGATCCTATCTATGGGGACATCACCCAGCTCAACTATTGGCCCGTGGAGGAGAACCTCCGAAGAGTGAATGTACTTGTGTACAAAGTGGATCCGACCAATCTGGATCTACAGGCGGCGAGTAATGTGAAATGGGAGATCGGGGTCAATGCCGACTGGAACGGTTATTCGTTTTCCATGGACTTTTTCCGTGAGGACATGACTTCCGGCTTCCGCTATTCCTATGAGTACCTGTCAGTCGAGTTTAAGAGATACGATGCCTCTGCGATAGACAAGTCCTCCTTGGCCGGGCCGCCGGATCTGTCCGGTCTGCCTTACCGGAACGACACGGTCCTGACAGCTTACAGTTTCACGACTAACGGAAGCCGGACATTGAAGAAAGGCATCGAATTCTCGTTCGGCTCCAGAAGGATAAAGGCATTGAACACGAAAATCTCCGCCAACGGGGCATGGTTCAGGACTGAATATATGAACAGCCAACCTGAATATTACCGGCCGAGCGTGATGATAGACGGCAAGTCTTACCCGTACATAGGCATCTACGACAAGAATGACGGGAGTTTTTACGATTCCCTGATCACGAACCTGATGATGGACACGCAGATTCCTGGTCTGGGCCTGATTTTCTCGACATCTTTCCAATGCATGTGGTTCTCCGGGTACAGGTCAATGCCCGACAGCAAATATCCCGACTCCTACATGGACAAGGCCGGGAATATTCATCCTTTCGATGCCGACCTTGCCGCCGGCGACGCTGTGCTTAGGCATCTGATAAAGAATTACACGCCGTCCCTTTTTCAGTACCAGCGAACCCCGTTCGCAATGAACGTGAACCTCAAGGTGATGAAGAAACTCTACCGGGACAAGGTGTCTTGCTCCCTCTATGTCAACAAGATATTCGATGTGACTCCGGACTATCACAGGAATGGCGCTCTGGTCCGGAGAAGTGTGACTCCGTATTTCGGGATGGAACTTGATTTCAGAATATGAGACTCAAAGGTTTGATAATGGTGTCGCTGTTGCTCCCGCTCGTCTTCTCGTGCGGGCGAAGCGTTGACGGGATTTATTCCAACGTGACTCTGAACGCCGCGTGCGAAGGCTTGGAGCTGGTGTCCATCCGTGTGGACAATTCGCTGAAAGGCAACTTTTTCCGTAACCTCAACACCGGAGAGGAATATTCCTACCCACTGTTCGTGAACGGCAGTTGCGCTTTGAAGGTTCTGAAAGGCGTGTACATTTTCGCGTTTGACGGCACCGCCACATTGCCCGACGGCTCCACATGTCGTGTCAGATGCTACGAACACCGTTCGCCGAATGATTCCGTGAACATTCTGGATGATGATGTGGAACTCACTTTTGAATTGCTGAAGCTATGAGAGGGAGTCTTGCCGTAATATTGTGCGCCCTTGTCTGCGCGCCTTTGTCCTTAAGCGGGCAGGGCGTCAACCTCAGGACCAGGCAGTGGAACGATCCTTATGTGGCCATAGGGAACAAGGCCGTGTCCGATTACACGCCGGCAGCCGCCCTGCTGTCGCCGTACTATTCATATTCATCCGCCGCGGCCTCATTTGATCTGAGGGAGGAACGAAACGGCGCTTATGTTCCCGAAGAGGGTGATGCCTTGAGGCAGGGGAGGTTTGACGCCTGGTCGTTGTTGAGGCTCAAAGGTAATTCGGCGGTCAGCGGCAGGGTCGGCTATAGGCGGGCTGTCAAACGTGATGTCATCCTTAACGAGACCGCCGACTACCGGCTATTGCGTCCGTATGTCCTCATTGACACTGTCGGAGGAGATCTTCAGCATGAGCAATATAGCTTCCGAGGCGCTTGGATGCGGCGTTCGGACAGGCTGGTGTGTTCCGTGTACGGAAGTTACAAGGCCGTACATGAGTACCGAAGCTTTGACCCGAGGCCAAGGAATGTCTCCTCTGACATCAAGGCGGACTTTTCCTTAGGCTATCTTTTCCCTCATGGAAGCGTCATCGGTTATGCCGGCTACAGGAAATACCATCAGCGTCAGGATGTCTCTTTCATGAACAATACCGGAGCCAACACCACGCTCTTCCATTACACCGGTCTCGGCAATGACTATTTCCGCTTCAGAAGCACCGGGGTGTTTGCCGCGACGCGTTATGCGGGACAGGGGTTGGAGGCAGGTGTCGTGGGAACCGGTGTGTCCGGAAGACTTCACTACGGCCTGTCCTATGACTTGCTGGAAGTTTCCCGTCATCTTTCAAACCAGAACGAGGCTCCTTTGAGTACCCTCGGAACCGAGACACTGAACTCTTTCGCGTCGTACCGCGTCTCACCCTCTTTCGCTATGGAGGCCGCCATTGAATATGAAAGACGTAGTGGCGATGAGAATGTCATAGACTGTGCCGCGTCCGGAATCTACAACAGCATATTGTCTTTGAGAATGTACACCCAAGACATGGTAAACGCTTCGCTTTCAGGTGTTGTCCGTGTCGAAAAGCGTTACGGAACCTGGCATCTGATGCCTTCGATGCGTTGGATGCTGTCTTCAGAGGAGTACCTTTATCCGTCATCCTGGATGGAATTCTCCACCTTGTCCGGTCGTCTTGACGGAGGATTTTCCACTATCAAAGGACTGTGGCTGTGTGATTTGAGGGCTGGCGTTGAATATTCTGGCTGCCTTTACGGCAGTCGCTCTCTCCAATCCGGCGAGGAACTGTTCCGTGTCTCCTGCATTGACCGGTTTGAGAGACGGACAGCTGGTTCCCTTCAATGTAACGCGCAGGCTCTTGTGCAGCGGGAGATCCGTGGACTGCTGGCTGTCTTTTCACGTTTGTCCCTCGGAGGAATGTTCTACGGGCAAGGTTCGAGAATGCTGACCTTGACTGTCTCGATAGGAATTTCTTATTAATAATTAAAACATTATGAAAAAGTATCTTGTTATTTTACTCGCTGCCATGATGATCGTGGCTTGTAAGAAGGAAAAGACCGCACCGACTCTTTCCTTGTCTCCGACTGATCTTGAGTTCTCTTCCAAGGGAGGGAGCAAGACTGTGAAAGTTCAGACCAACACGGACTGGACACTCACCCCTGACGGTGCGGACTGGTACACTGTCTCTCCTACACAGGGAAGTGGAGTCACGGATGTCACCGTGACACTGAACGAGTACACGGATGCCAGCCCCAGAACCGCCCGGATCAAATTCAAGGCAGAGGGACTTGTTGAAACTCTTGCCATTGTGCAAACCCGTCCGGAGACTCCGAAGGATCCTGCCGAATTGAGCTATTCGGTCAGGGCTTATGCTCAGGACTACACTGTCCCGGCTCCTAAAGGCTTTACCTACAAGACGGTGTTGGAAGGAGAGGGATTGAGCCTTGTCTCCTCAGACCAGGAGAGCATTGTGCTTCATTTTGATGCCAACACCACAGGACAGTCACGGAATTTCACCGTTACGGTGCTTACCACTGACGATGTAAGGCTTGAGAACATCTCATTCAAGCAGAGCTGCAGGAATGTCGAGCCTGGTGAATTTCTGATCGACGAGGTGTTCTTCTCCGGTTTCCTCATTCCCGGGTCAAACAATTCTGATTCCCGGGACGGCGACCAGTACATCAAAATCACCAACACCACCGGGGAGACGTTGTATGCCGACGGTGTCATGGTCGCCATCTCCGAGACAAACTCTCAGGTTGCGTCCACCGGCGCCTACTGGGCCTATCCAGCCCTTCCTGAAGGGATCGGCGTGAACACGATCTATGAAGTTCCAGGTAAGGGCACAGATGTCCCTGTCGGGGGCGGCAAGTCCATTGTCCTTGCGATCAGCGCCCAGAACTTCAAGGCGGAGAACGGTGTGGGCTGCGATTTGAGCAAGGCGGATTTCGAGTTCTATGACGCGGAGGGGAATGATAATTTCCCGGACACCGACAATCCTGACGTTCCTAACCTTAATAGCTGGGTCAAGTCTTCGTGGAGTTTCACAGTTTTGCATAACAGAGGCTATGAGAGTTATGCCATTGCCTTGGCTCCTGTCGGTACGACCTCCGAGAGCTTTATGAAGGAGCGCGCCTGGATCGGCAAGCGTGTCATGGACTTTAACGGGTATCATTTCGAGCGGGACATAGAAAAAGCGTATGTCATTCCTAACGATTGGGTTCTTGACGCCGTGAACTGCGCCGTCATCGAAAACCTCGGCACGCTTGCGTTCAATGCCACAGTGGATGCCGGCTACACCAATGTCTCCACCATCGATAAGGATCCGGACCGTTTCGGGAAGTCTGTTCTGCGTAAACGTGGCGGTGATGGTAAGATTGTGGACACCAACAACTCCACCAATGATTTTGAGGTCTGCACGGCTCCTACAATGAAGTAAGTCGCTTGCCGCGTTAATCACTCGCTCACTTGTATCGGGCGTTGAGTGTAGTGGCTTGATTGATAGCGCATTAGCTGTTTGTCTTTAGACTAATCGCTCTAAAGGCAAACAGTCTTTTTACTAATAATTAGCGATTTATCCTCCACCGATACCAACAGTTAGTGATTGTGAAAATCTTGCAAAATGAATATTTTTGTAAAATGTTTTCCAAGGTAATCGCCTCAGGCGAGGGAAGAAGGTTCAATATGAACGTGGTATGGTTTTATTCTAAGGTAATCGCTTCTGGCGAGGGAAGGAGGTAATGAAACTATCTGAATTAAAGACTGGAGAGGTCGGTGTCATCGCCAAGGTGAACGGCCACGGGGGGTTCCGGAAGAGGCTCATCGAGATGGGCTTCATCTCCGGAAAGCGTGTTGCGGTCGTGCTGAACGCTCCGCTTAAAGATCCTATTGAATATGAGATACTTGGTTACAAGGTTTCGCTGCGCCGCTCCGAAGCCGGACTGATCGACGTGATCAGCGAGGAGGAGGCCAAGGCCTCCGTTGACTCCAAGCAGGACTTCACGTCCATCTGCGACGTGGACTGCGACGAGGTCGCCGCGCTGAATCTGGAGATGGCCCGTCTGGCAAAGGAGAGGCACCACGTCATCCGCGTCGCCCTCGTCGGCAACCCGAACTGCGGAAAGACATCCCTCTTCAACATCGCCTCCGGCAGCCACGAGCACGTCGGCAACTACAGCGGCGTGACAGTGGACGCGAAGGAAGGGCATTTTGAATATGGCGGCTACAGGTTCGTCTTCGTGGATCTGCCGGGAACATATTCATTGTCAGCCTACAGCCCTGAGGAACTCTACGTCCGCAAGAACCTGGTCGAGAACGTGCCTGATGTCGTGGTAAATGTCGTGGACGCTTCCAACATCGAGAGGAACCTCTACCTCACTACCCAAGTTATCGACATGAACCTTCGTGTGGTGATGGCTCTGAACATGTACGATGAGTTGAAGGCGAGGGGAGACAGCCTTGACACCCAGCAACTTGGCTATCTTCTTGGTGTGCCTGTATGTCCGACCGTGAGCCGTGACGGGACCGGCATCCCCGAGCTGCTGGACACCGTGATCAAGATCTACGAGCAGCACGACGAGAGGCTGGCCAGACACATCCACATCAACCACGGCCCTGAACTGGAGAAGAGCATCGACCGCATCAAGCTCCTGATCCAGAAGAACCAGGACATCCGGGACAGGTACTCCACCCGCTATCTGGCCATCAAGTATCTGGAGAACGACAAGCAGATCGACGGGGTGATCGCCACCCTGCCGAACGCCGGCGAGATTGCCCAGGTGCGCTCCGAGGAGACGGCCCGCATCGAGAACCTGATCCACACGAGTCCGGAGTCCGCCATCGTCGATGCGAAATATTCATTCATCCACGGAGCCCTCGCCGAGACTTACACCCAGCATGTCGAAGCCAGGCCGCGGAAGACCGTCACCGACAGGATTGACGCGGTCGTCACGAACAAATGGGCCGCGTTCCCGATCTTCATACTCCTTCTTTACCTCATTTTCCAGTCCACGTTCACGCTGGGCAGCTATCCGATGAACTGGATCGACTGGCTGGTGGGGCAGTTCGGGGATTTCGTCGCGAACTTTATGAAGGACGGCTGGTTCAAGGATCTTCTCGTGGACGGCGTGATCGCTGGAGTGGGAAGCGTCCTCGTGTTCCTGCCTAACATCTTGATACTCTATTTCTTCCTTTCGATAATGGAGGACTCCGGGTACATGGCCCGCGCCGCCTTCATCGTGGACAAGCTGATGCACAGGATCGGCCTTCACGGCAAGTCCTTCATCCCGATGGTTATGGGCTTCGGCTGCAACGTGCCGGCGATCATGGCGACCAGAGCCATCGAGAGCCGCAAAAGCCGCCTCATCACGATCGCCATCATTCCATTCATGTCCTGCGCCGGCCGGCTGCCGATCTTCGTCCTTCTCGCCGGAGCCTTCTTCCCCCACAATTCCGCCCTCGCTCTTTTAGGAATATACTTCCTCGGGGTTCTGATGGCGATCCTGTCTGCGGTTGTGCTCAGTCGTTTCATCAAGGAGGACGACCTTCCGTTCGTGATGGAGCTGCCGCCTTACAGGGTGCCGACCGGCAAGGCCATCTGGCGCCACACCTGGGAGAAAGGCAAGCAGTATCTTGAGAAGATGGCGACCACGATTCTCATCGGCTCAGTCGTGATCTGGTGCCTGGGTTACTTCCCGCGCTCGGACAAAGGCGCGGAATACCAGCAGGAACACTCGTACATCGGCCAGCTCGGCAAGGCTGTCTCACCGGCTCTTGATCCGCTCGGATTCAGCTGGAAGATGGACATCGGCCTGTTGACTGGTGTCGTTGCGAAGGAGTTGGTTGTCAGTACTTTGGGCGTGATGTACGCTTCGGACGAGCCGGCTGTCTCCGAAGCTGTCGAGGCCGCCGACACGGATGCCCTTGCCGCCGACACCCAGCTTCAAGGCACATTGGCGCGCTCGGTCACCCTGCCTGCCGCCGTGGCCTACATGATATTCATTCTCCTGTATTTCCCTTGCATAGCGACCTTTGTCGCCATCAGGAACGAGACCGGCAAGTGGCGCTGGGCCGTGGCGGTCTGCGTCTACACCATGATCGTCGCCTGGTTGGCGGCGTTCGTCGGCTTCCGCATCACAACGCTATTGATTTGATTATGAGACAGAAATACACAACCCAGATGTCAGTGTCGGATCTGATAGACATCGACTACAGCCTGCTTCAGGTGATCTCCAGAATGGGGCTTTCCCTTAAATACGCCGGCCTGCCGGTGTCCGAAGCCTGCCGGAACAGCGGCGTCGATCCGGACACATTCATCCTGATCTGCAATGTCTATTCCTTCCCGGATCACGTGCCGTCAGAATCAGAACTGGAGAAAGGAAACATCAAGGACATCATCGGCTACCTCCACAGATCCCACCTCTACTACACCGGAAGGGCTCTCTGTACCCTGGAGGCTTCGTTCGACAGACTTGTGGAGTCTTTCGATGAGAGGCAGAAGAAGGTTGTCCTGAAATTCTTCAACGACTACAGGGATGAGCTTGACAAGCATTTCGCCTACGAGGAGGAGGTGGTCTTTCCGTATGTCGAGTCCCTGCTGCGAGGCGCGGCGGGAGACTCTGAATATTCCATCGAACAGTTCGAGGAACATCACGAGAATGTGGAGGAGAAGCTGGAGGACATGAAGAACATCGTGATGAAGTACCTGCCCGGCGACTGCTCCGATGAACTGAAGATCATGGTGCTTCTGGCCATCTACCATCTGCACGATGATCTCAGGAGGCATACCTATGTTGAAAACAATATTATGGTGCCGGTGGTGAGCGGACTTGAACGAGATGGAGAGTAGGAAGAAAATAGTTCTCATCATCCCTTCTGACATTGTGGCCAGAGGGTTCGAAAGTATCCTATCCGGGCAGGGAGATTTTCTTGTTCTGGATAACCTCGTGGATTACTCCAAGCCAAGGGAGGTGCGTCTGCGGATTCTGGATCCGGATGTGGTCATTGTGGATCCGGCGGTGTTCGATTTCCGAAGCCGTAAGGATGGTCGCTTTCTGATCTCTGAACAGTGCGATGCGACCGTGTTGGCTCTGGAGGGGCCGGCTGTGACGGAGGACATTCTCAGACAATATGACGGGGCGGTCTCGTTGTACGATGACGCCGCCGGAATAGTCCGTAAGATCCACTCGGCCATGGATTCGAGGCTGCCGGAGCCATCGGGCGAGGGCAATGAGTTGTCTTCGCGTGAGAAGGAGATTCTGGTGTGCGTGGCGCAAGGGATGCTCAACAAGGAGATCGCCGACAAGTTCAGTCTCTCTATCTACACGGTCATAACCCACCGCAAGAACATCACGCGCAAGACCGGCATCAAGACCGTGGCCGGCCTTACCGTCTATGCGATTCTCAACAATCTCATTGACATTAATTCTGTTCAGTAGTACTAAAGGATAGGCAATACCCCTCTCAACCAGAATTTTGCACGTTACCAAAATTCTTGGGTTGAGAGGGGTATATGCCTATGGGGTAAATTGTCAGAATGGTTCAAACCTTATTCCGTCACAAAGTCTTCGGTGTGCTATTTCAGGTTGATCTCCGCGATGACGGGGTAGTGGTCGGAGTAGCGGACGCGGGGGACGGTGTGCGAGACGGTGCTGAAATGCGACGGATAAAGAATATAATCGATGCGGATGAAAGGCCAGAGAAATGAATAGGTCGCCCCGAAGCCTTTGCCGGCTTCCACAAATGAGTCGTCACGACCTTTTTTGAGGCGGTTGTAGGTGTACGACATCGGATTGTCGTTGAAATCTCCGGTCACAATGGCCTCCAGCGTGCAGTCCTCGATGTCTGACATCACCTTGTCCACCTGCTCTGGTCTCCTGCGGATTGACTTTTTCATTTTCTCCTCCGTCTCCCACATCAGTTCCCCATCCTTGTCTGTCACGGATTTCTTGAGCCTTGCCAACGACACGTTGTAACTCTCGAAATGACAGTTGTAAACTCTTATGACGCTTCCCTCCCCGATTTTCAGGTCCGTGAATATCGCCAGATTGGAACTTTTGTCGAACATCAGTTTCCCTTTGCGCTCGACCGGGAATCGGCTCAGGGTCACATTCCCGTAGCTTCCCTTGTCTGTCACATACATGAAGTAGCCGATGTTGTAACTTGGGAAACGCTTCTCGAAGAACCGCGCCACATCATATTCCCCGGGCAGATTTACCTCTTGCAGACACACAATGTCAGCGTCGCTGTCCAAGATGAATTTCACGACAGAATCGGCGCAGACGGCTCTGCCACCATCATCCTTGAATTCCGGAGCCTTGCCCAAAGCGAAATGTCCCACGTTGTAACTCAGGATCCTGACCGTTTCGGAACCCTTCTCCTCCGCACCCGAGGAGAACTGAAAGTAGCGGCCAATGAATATCACGGACGGCAGCAAGGCCAGCAGCGGAATCATGAATGAACTTGACCCTTTGCGGATTGCGATGACAAGGAATATCCCGTTGAGTATCGCGATTGGCACGAACAGCAGTCCGAACACTGTCATGTACCATGCCTTGGCCGGGTTCACGACCATTGAGGCGTAACTGAGAAGAAGCAGGAAAGCCGAAAGCGACATCAGCAGTCTCGCGATGATGCCGCCGAATGAAGTCTCATGTGAATTCCTTCTCATGCCAGGACCTGCTATCGTGTCACCTTTGCCAGAGTTTGCCGGATTTCTTCCAATAGACAAGCAGCAGGAATCCGAACAACATTCCGCCGAGATGGGCGAAATGCGCCACGCCGTCCATTGTCCCCGTCACTCCGGTGAAAAGTTCAATGGCGATGAAGATCAAAACGAACCATTTTGCTTTCAGCGAAATCGGAGGGAATATGAGTGTCCAGATGTCGTTCGGATAAAGCATGGCGTAGCCGATCTGGATTCCGTAGATGGCGCCCGAGGCTCCAAGCGTCGGGGTGCGAAGAAGATTGATCTGTCCTGCGGAGAGGATTCCCGAATTGGCTGACGCCATGGCCTCCATCTGGAAATATTCCACGACAGTGTGGGTCAGCACCGCTCCGAGTCCGGCCACGAAATAGAAGATGAGGTATTTCTTTGAACCGATCGTCCTCTCCAGCGCCGAACCGAACATCAAGAGGCAGAACATGTTGAAGAACAGATGCCAGAACCCTCCGTGCATGAACAAGTAAGTGATTGGTTGCCAGATGCGGAAGAATGGGGAGGCCGGGTAGAACATCGCGAATGTGCTGACCATGAAGTTCTGGTTGATCACCGTGGCGATGTACATCACGATATTGATCAGCAGAATATTCCGTGTGACCGGCGGGAACCTGTTGAGGAATCCGCCTATTCCTGATTGCCTGTCATCGTAGTAGTAGGGCATAATCCTATAATATTCAAAAATTTAAAATAACTTTTCAATCTGTGAGGTGGTCATGATCGCCATTATCCTCTTTCCGTTGTCGGTCAGTTCCGCGTTGCCGCTTGAAAGCAAACTGTCCAGCAGACGCCTTGCCTCCATCGGAGATGCCAAAGGAGCGCATCCGGATGCTCCAAGCAGGGCGATTTTCTCGGCCATCGCCGCTTCCATCACCCCCGGGAGCATTGAGCTGTCATCCGAGAGGATCAGCAGCAGGTCAGAGACCATCGTCTGAATCTTCCCCTCTTCGCATGAATATCCTTCCGGCACCCCGTTGACCACAATCGTGTCCGTCCCGAACGGCGAGATGTCGAATCCCAACTTGGCAAGCAGTTCGGCCTTGTCGTCGAAAACGGCTCTGTTCGCGGCGCCGACCTCGACTTTAACCGGGAACATGCTCGCTTGTGTGACATGCTCGTTCTTTGTGAGAGCGGCCAATGCCCTGTCGTAGAGTATTCTTTCCCGTGCCCTTCTGACGTTCACTATCATCAGGCCGTCCCTCGCCGGGGCGACAATGTATTTCCCTCCGAGGATGATGGTCTGTGTGACCGGCAGCGTCTTCTCTTCGAAAAGTTTGCCATAATCCTCCCGCCTGTCCACATATTGCCCGAAACTTCCGTTGCCGGATTCTTTCCAACCGGCCGCCGAGTCACCATACCCGGCCGTTGAGCCTTTCGAAGCGACTCTCCCTACGGCACCATATTCCCCGGACACTCCGGCGGTCGGTGATCCCGGTCGGACCACCGGCTCAATGACCGTCTCAAACGGATTGTACCCGCTGTCCACCGCCACCTGCGGAATTGATTCCGGCTGATATTCAGTGAAATGCGACCCGAGTACCGGCATGTCCTTAGCCTCTGGATTCGAGAAATCAATCCCTCCCGCGAATGAGTTCTTTCCCAACGTCTCCTTCACAGAAGCATAGACGACTTGGAACATGAACGAATCGTCCTCAAATTTCACCTCGGACTTTGTCGGGCTGATGTTCACGTCCACGCTGTGCGGATTCACTTCCAGATAGATGAAATAGGAAGGAGTCACCCCGTCCGCGACCATCCCCTCGTAGGCCTTCATCACGGCCTTGTGCAGGTATGGACTCCGGAAATACCTGCCGTTGACAAAGAAGAACTGGTTCCCCAAAGTCTTCCTTGCCGTGTCCGGCCTCCCAACAAAGCCTCTCAGGCTTACGACGGATGTGTCCGCACAGACATCCACCACATCTCCTGTGACGGATGCCCCGAGCAAATCCATAATCCTGAATTTGAGCGATTTCGCCGGCTTGAGGACGAACACGTCCTTGCCGTTGTGGCTTAGCGAGAATCCGGTCTCCGGCCGCGTCAGGGCCACTTTGGTGAATTCTTCGACAATATGCTTGAACTCAACGTTGTCCGACTTCAGAAACTTCCTTCTGGCCGGCACGTTGTAGAACAGATTGCGCACAGCTATGTTGGTTCCTTTCGGCGCAGCCACCTCGGTCGTGGAATTGTGGACGGAAGCCGCGAACTCGACCTGGCAACCGACCTCCTCTTCCTCTGTGCGTGTCTTCAGCGTCACTTCCGCCACGGCCGCGATCGAGGCCAAAGCCTCACCTCTGAACCCGAATGTCTTGATGTCCTCCAGATCCTCGGCGGTCGCGATCTTCGAGGTGGCGTGCCTCTCGAAACAGAGCACGGCATCGTCAGGATTCATCCCCTTGCCGTTGTCTATGACTTGGATCAGAGTCCGCCCTGAGTCCTTGATTATCACCGAGATCTGATCGGCTCCTGCATCAACGGCATTCTCCACAAGCTCCTTCACCACGGAAGCGGGCCTTTGCACGACCTCGCCCGCGGCGATCATGTTCGCTATGTTTCCAGGCAGTATCCTGAGTTCCATCCTAAAGAAGAGAGTAGAATTTAGTGAAATATATCAGAACCACAGCAAGCAGAATCAAACCTACTATTCCTATGATTCTCTGCGCCTTGGTAGCCACTGTGGCTCTTCTGGCGTAGTTGCCTTCACGCAGCGATCCACGGATGTAGGAGCCTGGCACGTACTCACCTTTCTCCTTCTCTTTCTCAAAAGTGCCGTCAACCTTTCCGAACTTCTGCCGGCGCTCTTCCTCCTCCTTGTCATAGTAGAGGGGCTTGTAGTTGAATTTTCTGTGTTCCTGTTCCCCAGGAAAAGTAAAAAAGCCCATAATCTTTCAATTTACCTTAACAAAGATAGTCAAAATCTCAGTTGTGTCAACAAAAAAGAATCGGTATATTAGCGGAACGATAACATTAAGTCATCATCGATGAAAACCATAAGGACGGTCATCTTTGCCGCACTTGGAATCTTGGCGGCATGTTCTCCTGCGGCGACGAGCCGGGAGGACTTCACCAGTTATGTCAATGTAAGAATAGGCTCCGGCGGGCACGGACATGTGTTTATCGGGGCGAGCGTGCCATTCGGCGCGGTGCAGCTGGGGCCAACGAGCATTCCACAGTCGTGGGACTGGTGCTCGGGGTACCATTCCAGCGACTCCACGGTCATCGGATTCTCGCACACGCATCTGAGCGGAACGGGAATCGGCGATCTCTTCGACATCACGTTGATGCCGGTGGTGGGCACGGTGAGATATTCAAGAGGGGAGGAGCCGAAGGATTCAACTCCGGAAGCGATCGCCGCTGCGCAGGCCACGGGGATGTGGTCCTACGCCGACAGAACCAGGGAGGTGGCGAGACCCGGCTACTACAGTGTTCCGCTGACCCGCTACGGCATCACCGCCGAAATGACCGCCACCACCAGAGTCGGCCTCAGCCGCTACACCTTCCCGGCCTCGGACAGCTCCGCGGTGGTCATCGACCTTGAGAACGGCGGCTGCTGGGACAGGGCTTACGACACGAAATTCGCCGTTATAGACAGCTGCACCATAGAAGGTTACAGATTCTCTACAGGCTGGGCAAAAGATCAGAAAATTTACTTCCACGCCCAATTCTCGAAGCCTTTCGACTCCTTCGACGAGGTGGCTGTCAAGGAATATGCCGTTGACGGGCAGGAATATTCAGTCAACTATTTCCGCGCCGGCTTCCGCACCGCCGAGGGGGAGCAGGTGATGGTGAAGGTCGCGGTCTCTCCGGTCAGCGAGGAAAAGGCGGCTTTGAATATGTCCGCGGAACTTCCGGGCTGGGATTTTGACGCCACGGTCGAGGCTGCCCGCAAGGCATGGAATGCGGAACTGTCCAAAGCGAAGGTGTCCACATCGGATTCGGATTCCAGAACCATCTTCTACACAGCGCTTTACCACACGATGATCATGCCTTCGACCTTCAGCGATGTGGATGCTCCGAGAACGGAATATACCTCCTTCTCCCTTTGGGACACCTATCGCGCGCAGATGCCGCTGATGACGATTCTGCATCCCGACAGGGAGAACGACATGATCGCCACGATGCTGGAGATCTACAAAAGGCAAGGGCGGCTTCCTGTCTGGCACCTGGTCGGCAACGAGACCGACTGCATGGTCGGCAATCCGGGCGTGATCGCCGTCGCCGACGCTGTAGTGAAAGGCTTCGACGGCTTCGACCGTGACCTGGCCTGGGAGGCTCTCAAGGCAACGATGATGGGCAACACCCGCGGCCTTGACTACCGTCAGAAGTACGGGTATATTCCTTCAGACAAGATGCTTGAGTCGATTGCCTATGACATGGAATATGCCATAGCGGACGCCGCCGTGGCCGCCGCCGCTGAGCGCCTTGGCAGGAGCGAGGATGCTGAATATTTCCGCAACCGCAGTCATTCCTATCGCAACTACATGGATTCCACGACATTATTCGCCAGGGGCCGTTTCTCCGACGGCAGTTGGAGGACTCCGTTCAACCCATATTCCTCGGAGCATCGCGCCAATGATTATTGCGAGGGCAATGCCTGGCAATATTCATGGCTCGCCCCTCATGACTATTCCGGCCTTGTCGATTTATACGGCTCCCGCGAGGGGTTCGTCGCGAGACTGGATTCGCTTTTCTCTGCGGATTCCCGGATCGACGGTGAGGATGCCTCTCCTGACATCTCCGGCCTGATCGGCCAGTACGCCCACGGCAACGAGCCGAGCCACCACGTCATCTACTTCTATACTATGGCTGAAGAGCCGTACAAGACCGCTGACCTGGCTCGCCGGATCTATTCAGAATTCTACAAGAACGCCGATGACGGCCTTTGCGGCAATGAGGATGCCGGCCAGATGTCCGCCTGGTATGTCCTCTCCGCTTTGGGTTTCTACGAGATAGAGCCTGCCTCCACGAGGTACTGGTTCGGCGCTCCTGCCTTTGACGAGGTGGATCTGAAGGTCGCCGGCGGCACCTTTAAGATAAAGGCCTCCGGTCTGAGCGATGAGAACCGCTACATCCAGAGCGTCACCTTGAACGGGAGTCCTCTCGTCAGCCCTTACATTGACTACTCCGAGATCGTCAAAGGCGGCGAGCTAGTCTTCAGGATGGGGCCGGAACGGACGGTCTGGTACTGATGCCTAAGAAACTGTTTTGATTTGCTTGTCTGAAGGGGGTGAGTATAGATGTCTTTTCCACATCAGTCATGTGCCATCGGCACACTCATTCCTCTTTTTAACGCTTTCTCAACCAATTTTTGTGGAAATTTGAAAAAAAATCAAAAAAAGTTTGGCAAGTAAGAAAAAGTCGCTATCTTTGCAGCCCGTTTCGGAAGTAACGGCAAAGTTCATTGACAATATTGAAAGATTAGTACAACAAGTACCGAGAACGAAAAATGAAGAGCGTTGATTTCTTTAAAAATTGAAGAATGAAGTTGTCGGGGTCGAACTAGAGATAAAGTGTATATACAAAGAAGAGTTTGATCCTGGCTCAGGATGAACGCTAGCGGCAGGCTTAACACATGCAAGTCGAGGGGCAGCGCGTGGCGGCAACGTCATGGCGGCGACCGGCGGAAGGGTGCGTAACGCGTGAGCGACATGCCCGTTGCCCGGGGACAACCGGTGGAAACGCCGACTAATCCCCGATGGGATACGATGCTGCATGGCATTGTATTGAAAGTTACGGCGGCGACGGATTGGCTCGCGTCCGATTAGCTGGTTGGCGGGGTAACGGCCCACCAAGGCTACGATCGGTAGGGGTTCTGAGAGGAAGGTCCCCCACAATGGAACTGAGACACGGTCCATACTCCTACGGGAGGCAGCAGTGAGGAATATTGGTCAATGGGCGGAAGCCTGAACCAGCCATGCCGCGTGCGGGAAGGAGGCCCTATGGGCTGTGAACCGCTTTTGCCTGGGGGCAATAAGGGCGCCGTGCGCGCCCGATGAGAGTACCAGGCGAATAAGCATCGGCTAACTCCGTGCCAGCAGCCGCGGTAATACGGGGGATGCGAGCGTTATCCGGATTCATTGGGTTTAAAGGGTGCGTAGGCTGTGCGTCAAGTCGGGGGTGAAATTCCGGTGCTCAACACCGGGGCTGCCCTTGATACTGTCGCGCTGGAGTGCGGATGCCGCCGGAGGAATGAGTGGTGTAGCGGTGAAATGCTTAGATATCACTCAGAACACCGATTGCGAAGGCATCTGGCGAATCCGTAACTGACGCTGAGGCACGAAAGCGTGGGGATAGAACAGGATTAGATACCCTGGTATTCCACGCCGTAAACGATGATGGCTAACCGCCGGCGGCATACAGTCGGTGGCCAAGCGAAAGCGATAAGCCATCCACCTGGGGAGTACGTCGGCAACGATGAAACTCAAAGGAATTGACGGGGGCCCGCACAAGCGGAGGAACATGTGGTTTAA
>UQUJ01000037.1 GCA_900544195.1 uncultured Alistipes sp.
TATGTGCCACACAGGTACTTCCAACGGGGGTAAAAAGTGGCGAATGGTACTTTTTTTAAGTTGACTCAATAATGTATTGAATAGTTATGAACAGCATGCTGATGAGGGGCTTGATGATCGGCCTGACTGCGCTGTCAGGCAGTCTGGCTTTGTCGGCTCAGGTTGTGGTTTCTTCAGGATTTGAACAACTTGACAGGTGGGCGTCCGAGTGCCTTGCCGAAAGGAGTATGACCCTTGGTTATCCAGGCAACAATGACATAAGACTGGAGGAGTTTTACCGCTGGTACACAGGAAACAATCTGGAGTCGATGATCATCAACAACGCGGGAGATCCGTTCGAGGAGGGTGACCACACTCTTTCCTCATTGGATTTCGAGCGTGAGGTCATTCAGTATTTCGCTCCTAAATACGGATTTGACGGGAATGACCTGTGGGGCATTGTCACCATGAGCGGAACCGACGGCAACAACCACGGTATTTATTTCGGAGTCAATTATCTGAAGAGGAAGACCGGCAAGATGCCCGTCGTCTATGTCTCTGATGAGGCTCATTACAGCAACTATCGCCTTTGTGATCTTCAGCACCTCGAAGTCCGTCTTGTGAAGAGTGACTCCATGGGCAGGATGGTGCCGGACTCGTTGGAGAAAGTCCTTGACCCTACACGCCCTTGTCTGATAGTCTATGCGATGGGTTCTACCTTCAAGGGTGCCATAGATGATCAGAAGGCTCTTGATGATGTACTGGCAAGGCACGAGGGGATGGCTGTATATCGTCATGTTGATGCGGCTCTGTTCGGTGGCTATCTGCCATTCACCGAATATAAGGACCTGGTTGACCGCAGGAAAACCGGCTTTGATTCCATTAGCGTCAGCGGTCATAAATTCTTCGGCATCGACAGCCCTTGCGGACTCTTCATCACAACCCGCGACGTTTACGACAATCAGTCAACCTACGACATCTCTTATCTGAACGCCAACATGCGCATGATAAACTGCTCACGATCAGGAATCGAGCCACTCAAATTTTGGTGGCTTATGAAAACGGTCGGCGATGAAGGCTGGACAGAGCAGGCCGCGAGGATTTTTGAAAACACGCGATACCTTAAGTCTGAGTTTAAAAGGATAGGTTGGCCTTATTGGAACAATGAATATAGCAACACGGTCATATTCCGCCGTCCTTCCGCCAAAGTCGTAAGGAAATATAATCTCGCTTGCGGCGAGGACGCGGCGTTTGGCGGAAAGCTGTCGCATGTTGTCGTCATGCAGCATGTCACAAAGGATTCGATCGACAGGCTCATCGCCGATCTGCGGAACGAGACAATCTCGGATCTGTGACGTCAATCGCATTCCCGCACATCTAGGTCGTCTCAGCCGACGAAATCCTTTGGCAGGACACCGAACTGCCTGAAGAAGCATTTGGCGAAGTACGACGGGGTGTTGAAGCCTACCATGTAGCAGATCTCGTTGACCTTGTACTTTTGCTCGGCCAGCAGGCTGGCGGCCTTGCGCAGACGCATCTCCTTGATGAAATTGTTAGGAGTCATGCCGCAGGCCTCCTTGGTACGCTCGAACAGGACGGAACGGCTCAGGTGCATCTGCTCCGCCAAGTCATCGACGGAGAAATCCATGTCGGTAAATCTCACAGACACTATCTCGCTGATTTGCTGAAGGAATTGCTCGTCGCCTTTACCCTGCACGGTGCTTCTTAACGGGGCGTACGGACGTTTGCTGAAACTGTCCCAGATCATTTTTCTCTTGTCGAGAATGCCGTTTATCCGTGTGATGAGATACTCGATCTCTACCGGCTTCTCCAGGAAGATGTCAGCTCCTTTCCCGATGCCGCTGACTTTCAGGCTGAGATTGTCGCTGCTTGAAAGGAGAATGACTGGAATATGACAGAAGCGCTCCTCGTTCCTTAATTCCCCGCAGAGATCAATTCCCACGGCGGCGTCGCTGATGATCAGGTCTATCCGTTCCCCGTTGTCGAGTGTCTGTTTTGCTTTCTCCGCATTCTCCTCGGTGTGGATGTCCTGGTAGTGTCTGCTGAGGGCGAGAGACAGGAATTCTCTCATCTGGGCATCCGGATCGATGATCATGATGCTGATCTCCCTTCGTTTTACGGTGTTGGTGTCCTGCAGGACTGTGTCCGCCGCACTTTTTTTCGCAGTCTTCTCAATCTCTGCCGCTATATTCCGGTACTCTCCTTTCATCGGCATAGATACATCTCCCACGTCCGAGCGGAGGCTCTCTATGCTATTGTGCAGGAAATCAAGGATCTCGTGAGTGATGACGTGCAGTTTGTCGCTGCTGTTCTTGATGATCGCCGCATTTTTCCGCGCCCTGTCGGAGAGCCCCTTCTCTGCCAGGATCTCATCCACGGGGCCGTTGATGAGCATCACGGGGGTACGGATGCCCTTTGCGATGTCCGTGAACAGCTCCAGCTCGGTCTCCAAACGTACTCTATCCCTGTCGCGGCGTATCCTTTCAGCCTTGTTGGCTTTCCGTTCCTTTTGATAGTCCCAAAGAATCCGGGCGAAAAGCAGGACAAGTGACAGGAGGATGATGGAATATACTATGATGGCACCCGTGCTGTTGTAGAAATAGGGCTTGACTTTCACCACTGTAGGGATCTCCGCGCTCCAGACTCCGTCGTTGTTGCATCCGGAGACCAGGATCGTGTGCTCTCCTCTTTTAAGCCCGGTCAAGCTGATCTCATTGCCTCTGTAGTCATATTCGTTCCACTCTCCATCATCGATTTTCCACTTGTACCTGTTCTTGTGCGGAGCAATGTAACTCAGGACAGAGAAAGTCAGCCTCAAGGGTTTATGACCCGTCCTTATGTGCATTTGCCCGGTTTTTCTGGCTTCGGCCAGAAGTCCTCTCGCCTCGGTCTCCGATTCACTGTAATCCACGTCGCTAAGGTAAAGTCTCGGGGCGATGCTGTTTGTCGGTATCTCGTCCGGTCTGAAATAATTGAATCCACCATTGGTGCCAAGGAAAACCACCCCGTCTGATGTAAGTACTCCTGAGTTGTAATTGAGGGCGTTGGCGCTCAGCCCGTCTCCGGTTCCAAATAATTTTGCTTTTTGCGTCTGTGTGTTGTATCGCACAAGTCCGGAGTTTGAACTGACCCAGAGGTTGTCGTTTTCTGAAATGATGTTGTAGACAGTCTGGTCGGAGGAGAGTATGTCCTTAGAGTTGATGGGCGTGATTATCCCCGTGTTTGTGTCATATCGGATCAGTCCGTTTCCTGCCGTACCTATCCAGATGATGTCCCGGACAATCTCTATCGCCAGAATCTTGTCAGGAATCACACCTTTGGTCGAAGGTTTGCCTATCGTGCCCGTCTTCGGGCTGTACTTCATCAGGCCGCTGCTTATGGATGCGATCCAGATGTTGCCTTGGATGTCCCCGCGGATGTCGATCACGTCACTGTTGAATCCGAGATCGAGGGTTTCCCGGAAATCATCACCTTCCTTGATCGTTATCCCGGTCTTGGTGCCTATCCATAATCTTCCGTTGATGTCCTTGAACAGTGCGTAGACACTGGCGTCTGTGCCATCCTTGTCACTGTTGAATTTCGGCCAATGCTTTGTCTCGCCGCTCTTCGTGTCCAGATAGTAAAGACCCTTGCTGTAGGTTCCGACCCATAGCCCGTCGCCGTCTTTCAGCAGGGCGTGGATGTTGAGATTCGGTATGTTCCTGTCCACGATTTTTTCCTTGCATATTTCTGAAGCCATGTCATAGAGAAACAGGCCGCCGTCATCTGTACCGATCCAAAGTTTTTTGCCCGGATCTTCGCAGAACTTGCTGATTACCCTGCCTTTCTTCCCAGTGGTGTCCGTCATGGAGAAGTTGAAAAGAGAGGAGCTTTTATTGGTATAGTTCACCCCACCGAAATATGTCGCCACCCATATTCCACCCTCTTGATCCTTCACAATGTCGTAGATGAAGTTGTCGGTGATGCTTCTGTTGGTGTTAGGCTCGTAACGTATGTTCTCGCATCTGCCGGTTCTAGTGTCAAAGTTCACAATACCGTTGTCGCAGCCGTAGGAGATGATCCCCGGTTCCACTTCCGTGACAGTGTGGATCCTGCCGGTGTATAGCTTGCTTCCGTTGTCGGAAGTGAGCCTGTAGTTCGTGAATGACCCGCTGGTCTTGTCGTAGCGGAAAAGACCGTTTCCCCATCCTCCTATCCAGATGTTGCCCTGGTAGTCCTCGCACAGGCTGAAAGCGGCGTTGCCCTCGGCTTTCGCTCTCTCATCGTAGATGTGTATTCTGGAGAACATGTTCTTGTCGTCATCATAGAGATAGAGGTGCTGGCTGGCATTCGTACACCATGTCCTGCCTCTTCCGTCACAGAGGACGGAGGTGATGTAGTCAGAATCTATTCCGAATTTGTTGTCCTTCCCTTTTGAGAACCGGACAAGCCTACCCGTCTCGATGTCGTAGCGAAGGAGGCCTTGTCCCAATGTCGCTATCCAGAGCCTGTTCTTCTTGTCCAAGTCCAGGCTTCGTACAAGTATGTTGCTGAGACTGTTCATCTCTGCTTCCGGTAACGACTTAGTAGTCAGGATCTCCGTGAAGAGTTCCTCGTTCTTGTCGAAAGCGTAGAGGCCATTCTCCGTACCGATGTACAGAGTGCCGTTCCTGTCTTCCTTCAAGGAGTAGATCGAGTTGTTTCCCAGAGACCTGGAATCGGACGGGGTGTTCCTCCAAGTCTTCAAGGTAGTGCCGTCGAACCTTGTGAGTCCGTCATTGGTGCCGAACCACATCAGCCCGTCCTTGTCTTGCAGAATTTTGAATATGGTGTTGGAACTCATGCCGTTTTCCATCCCATAGTGTATGAACTTGTGCTTCTGCGCACTGGCCGGGAATGGGCAGAATGCAAGGAAAAGGGCGATAAAAGCGGTGGTGCGTTTTAAAGACATGTCGTACAAGTTTTATCCAAAAATAATATAAAAGTTCTATGTTTTCACTTCTGTCACCGTTAAAAAGCCCTAAATAGGATAAATTTTGTATAAATTAAGATAAACGAGCGGTCGGGATAGTCTCTTTCTGTCTACCTTTGACATGGCCACTGGGCGGATTAACAACACTATTATTATTGCAAACCATAAAAATCAGTCAGAATGAAAAGTCTTAGTTTAAAGGTTTCGCTTCTTGTCTTGACATTACTGTTGGGGGCTGTGGCTTCTTTCGCACAGTCCGAGGCCGTTCTGTCAGGTGTCATCACGGACACAGGCGGGGAACCGCTCCCCGGCGCGAGTGTCACTTTGATGGAGACGAAAACACCCTTTGGTGTCGTAACTGACGTTGATGGTAAGTTTTCCATCACTGTTCCGGTCAACTCCACGGTCGAGGTCTCTTTCCTTGGCTTTGTCTCTCAGACCTTCCGTGTGAAGTCATCTCAGAAGATACATGTCTCTTTGGTGGAGGATGAGAATGTCCTTGACGACGTTGTCGTTGTCGGCTTCGGCACTCAGAAGAAGGAGTCCGTAGTGGGAGCTGTGGCGGCGATCAAGCCGAAGGAGCTGACGGCTCCGGTGCGTTCCCTTACAAACTCCATCGCCGGAAAGGTGGCGGGTATCATCGCCGTGCAGTCTTCCGGAGAGCCTGGCAAGGATGATGCCCAGTTCTGGATCAGAGGCATCTCCACATTCACCGGAAATCAGAACCCCCTCGTGCTGGTGGACGGCATCGAGCGCCCTATGAGCAACGTCGATCCTCTGGAGATCGAGTCGTTCTCCGTGCTGAAGGACGCTTCCGCCACCGCTGTCTATGGAGTTCGTGGAGCCAACGGAGTCATCCTCATCACGACGAGGCGGGGATTCGACGGCAAGGCCAAAGTTGACGCCCGCTATGAGCAGGGTTTCTCCTTTGCTACCAAGCGTCCGTCTTATATGAGAGCCTATGAGCGATCAGTCCTGTTCAACGAGGCCATAGACGCCAACCCTTCCGCCGCACAGTCCCTTAAATATTCCAACGAAGAGATTATCGCGATGCGCGACGGCACGGATCCGGAGTTGTATCCGGATGTGGATTGGCAGGATGTGCTCATGAGGAAGTATTCCATGAACGAGAAACTGAGTGTGAACATCTCGGGTGGTTCAAAATGGGTGAAGTACTTTTCCGCCATGTCGGTGTATAACCAAGAGGGACAGTACGCCGTGAACAACAGCGACTATCCTTGGGTTTCGACAAAGATCGGATCGTACGGAAAGAACATCAACTACATCCGTTATAACTTCCGTACCAATGTTGACATGGACATCACGAAATGGACAAGAGTCTCGCTGGGACTTCAAGGTAACGTGGCCAACAATGTCGAGCCGGCCGAAGGGTCGGACAACATCTATCTCTGGATCAACAACTGCGCCCCTAACGCATTCCCTGTCCTTTACAAGGATGGAAAGTTCCCGGGCAGGGATTCGCTCTACAATCCTTACATCCAGTTGACCCAGCGAGGCTACAAGACCACCACCACAAACGAGCTGCGTACCAATCTGTCAATCTCTCAGGACTTCTCTTTCTGGAGTTGGGCGAAAGGATTGTCGGCCATAGTCCGTTATGCCTATGACGCTGTCAACTATGATGTCGCCAAACGTTCCAGGGATCTTACTCTCTATGAGGCTCTCGGACGTGACGAGGCCGGAGACATCCAGTACAAGGTCATCGACGCCAACAAGCAACAGGAGTATCTGAACTATTCCTCGTCGGCCTCAGGCAACAGAAGCCAGTACTTCGAGGCTTCCCTCAACTACGACAGAGCCTTCGGCAAGCATGAGGTGGGAGGCTTGGCGCTTTACTACATGAAGGATTACAGGATCAACACGGCCAGCAGCTACATCTCCAGCCTTCCAAACCGCTCGCTCGGTATCGCCGGGCGCGTTACCTACGGCTATGACAAGAAATATCTCGCCGAGGTGAACATTGGTTTCAACGGCTCGGAGAACTTCCCTAAGGGGCAGAGGATGGGATTCTTCCCTGCTGTGGCCTTAGGTTGGGTCGTGTCCAACGAAGGATTCCTCAAGGACAACAGCGTCCTTACATGGCTCAAGCTAAGGGCTTCATACGGTCGTGTCGGTTCCGACCAGATTCGTTCAACCCGCTTTGCCTACCTCTCAACTCTGAAGGATGCTGACGGAACATCCGATTTCGGTCTCAACTTCAACAAGGGGATCGGCGGACTCGCCGAGGATCAGCTTGCGGCGCAGAACATCACGTGGGAGACCGCATCCAAGTACAATGTGGGTCTTGAACTGGGTTTCTGGAACGCCTTCCGCGCCACGTTCGAAGGATTCTATGAGAAAAGAAGCAACATCTTCATCCAGCCGCAGGTGTCTGAGATAGCGGGTCTGCAGAATCCTGCCTATGCCAACACCGGTGTGATGGACAACCGTGGTTTCGAGGCGACCCTTGAGTACAACAAGGCTTTTGACAACGGAATGGTGTTCACCGCCCGCGGCAACTACACTTTCGCGCGGAATAAGTACATTGATGACGGTAAGGTCTACAAGAATCCTTGGCAGGATGTGCGTGGTACCCGTTACGGCGAGCGTAAGCTCTATGACGCCATGCATCTTTTCTCGAAAGAGGAGATTGACGCCCTTCCGGAGTACTACCGTCAGTTCTCTCTTACCAAAGAGCAGCTGCGTCCTGGAGACATCCGCTACCGTGATGTCAACGATGACGGTAAGATCACAGAGGATGACATGATCTGGACATCCTCTCCGTCCAGGCCGGAGCAGGTGCTTGGACTCGGAGCCTCTCTCTCATGGAAAGGTTTTGACTTCTCTTTCCTTATGCAGGGTGCTTTCGGGGCGACCACATATCTGACTTCCGGATGGTACTTCCAGCCTTTCCAGGCAGAGCGTGACCCTAAGCTTATGGGTAACCTCATAACCAAATTCCGCGACCGCTGGACAGAGGAGAACCCTGACCCGTATGCCTTCTCCCCGAGGCTCTACATGGGACAGAACGTCAACAATTACAAATCCTCCACATGGTGGGTGCGCAACAGTGACTACATGCGTCTGAAGAACCTTGAGTTCGGCTACACATTGCCACGCAAGGCTCTGGACAGGATGAGACTGGACAATCTCAGATTCTATGTGTCTGCTCAGAACCTCATGACTTTTAGCAAGTTCAAGAAAGAGTTCTGGGATCCTGAAGTGGGAGCGGATGCTTATCCTATTCAAGCTACCGTGTTCCTTGGCGTTAATTTAACATTCTAATAAAGAGAGTATTATGAGAAAATATATTCTTATGCTTTTAGTTCCGGTCCTGTTTGCCGGCTGCAACTTCCTTGACCAGGATCCAGAGGAGCTCAATACTCTGGAAAAGGTGTTCTCCTCGCGTAATGACACCCGCAAGTGGTTCGCCAGAATGTACTCTTCCGATTACTTCCCGCTTGAACTCTGGGGATCAGCCTACTATAACCACTACATGTTCGGAACTGACGATGCGAACAACGCTCTTGACTGGCATATTCCTCACGTTCTGAACGGTTCGGTCAGCCCGGAGACTCCAGTGACCTCGACTGACAAGTACTATTTCCAACTGTTCTATCAGGCCATCCGCCACTGCAACATATTCCTTGAGAATGTTGACAACTGCAAGGAACTTGATCCTGTCACAGAACTTCCGAGGATGAAGGCCGAGGCGCGTTTCATGCGGGCGATCTACCATTTCTGGATTCTTCGTGAATATGGCCCGATTCCGATAGTCGATAAGACGTTCATCTCCGAGAAACTTAGCAGGAGCAGCTATGACGAGTGCGTGGATTGGATCTGCGGCGAGATTGACGCGGCGATACCTTCAATGCTGGAGGAAAGGGTGGAGGATGACTATGGCTTCCCGACAAAAGGCGCGGCGATGGCCATGAAGGCAAGGATTCTTCTTTACGCGGCAAGCCCTCTTTTTAACGGCAACACCGTTTATGCCAACTGGAAGAACCATGACGGCAAACAGTTGATCAGCCAGACCTACGACAACGAGAAATGGAAGAAGGCCGCCGACGCCGCCAAGGCGGTGATCGATCTTGGCAAGTACGAGCTTCTGGAGCCGAAGGCCGAGGATGGTAAGCCGCTCACTTTTGAGGATTATGTCAAGAACTATCAGAAGATAACCACAACCTGGAATAAAGAACTGATCTGGGCTCGTCCGCAGGCCACCTATTGGTGGACAATGCAGTGTCTGCCGGCTTGCTTCCATTCGTGGAATGCGCGTGACGCCGTGAGCCTCAATCTTGCCAATGATTATTTCATGGCGGACGGTAGCGAGGCCAGGCCGTTGAAAGAGTGGTTTGACAACAAGCAGTGGTCTTCCGAGGATGATGTGGAGCACGGTACGATCAAGAACACGTTCTGGATGTTTGTCGGCAGAGAGCCGAGGTTCTATGCCTCCACGCATTTCCCGAACCAGCGTCTTGACCGCTACACCCACCCTGACATGAGAAACCAGGACGGTTCCGGAGTGATGACCACAATCGAGTTCTGGAACAAAGGCAACGCCGGCAAAAGCCGCTCGACCGGAGATCATAACTCCACGGGTCTCTCTCCTCAGAAGAACATACCTCTGTCGGCCTATTCGGACAAAGGAAAGGGCGAGTGCATCTCCAGTCAGATACCGTTCCCGGTCATTCGTCTCGGAGAAATCTATCTTGACTACTGCGAGGCTATGAATGAATATGCCGGAGCGGCATCCCATTCAACGATACTTCCTTACCTGAACGAGATTCGCAAGAGAGCGGGGATTCCTGAATATAAAGGGACTTACACCAAAGAACAGATGAGACATATGCTCATGAAGGAGCGCCGTGTCGAACTGGCATGGGAGTGCCACCGTTACTTTGACGTGCGCCGTTGGTTCATAGCCCATGGGGATAATGGTGTCCTCAACACCCCGGTCTATGGCTTCAACGTCGCCGAGGGAGAGAATGCGACCGACCCTAAGTTCTTCACGATGACTGAAGGAATGCCGCGAATCTTCCGTATGGAGCACTATCTGGCACCGATCAAGGCTTCGGAAGTGGCGTACAACACCAATCTGGTGCAGGCTCCGTTCTATTAGTGGCCGCCCTTAGTGAGGTGGCTTGCCGGACGCGGCCACCTCTGTGGGTTTGAGTAACGTATTAACCAAGATTATTAACATCACAGAAATGAAAAAGATTATATCATCCATATTGCTGCTCGCTGGAGTGACAGTCGCTTCCTGTACGGTCGAACTGCCAAGGCCGGATGTCGTTCCTGACCCGGCATTCTCCTTGTCCGGCCTGCAGAAGACAGCCACGATAAGTTCGTACGAGACTACGGATGTGACCGTTACCGTAAAACGTACATATGGCGTGTCAAAGGAGCTTATGCTGAATCTTTCCGTGGATGGGGCGGAAATTGATTCATACAACGAGATTTACTCCACAGGTTTCAGACAGATGGATTCCAAGTATTACACTATGCCTGAATCCGTTACATTCGCGCCTAACACCCAGAAGGCGGAATTTGTCGTAACGATCAAGACCGCCGAGCTTGTGAGGGACAACGGAAAGGGGGCCGAGAATCTTCTTATTCCTGTAGTCCTCACGGGAGCCTCTATGGAGGTGGCCGATTTTGGTTCTATGGGATCGATACTTATAGGATTGACGACCTCTGAGCCTACAATCATTGTCGATGTGCCGGAGACTCCGGAAGTCTTGTCTTTCCTGTCCATAGATCCGCTTGACCAGACTGTGACAATTAAGGCCGGTACCAATTTCAATAACCTTGACACCAAGAGAGTGAGTATCAAGATTGCCGATGACAAAGTGGCTGAATTCAATGCCGCCAACGGAACCTCGTATGAACCAATCCCTTCGTCATGCTACAAGGTCTCCGACGGCACATTCAATCCGGAACAGATGACCTTTGAGGATGTCATCTCATTCAGCAGCAAAGGAATGGCAGAAGGCAAGGAATATCTTTGCCCTATTGTACTTGAACAGACAGGTGGCTATGTGGTGGAGCAATCCTCCCCGGTCTACGTGATCGCCAGTCTGACATCCCTTAGGGCATGGACTCCGGAGGCCGTGGGCAAGCAGGTTCTTCCGTCCTACCGGAAAGGAAGTGTCACGATCCAGATGAACGCCCCGCTGTCCAACGACCTTCAGGTTTCGTTTAAGTATGATCCGGAGGCTGTGAGCGCCTACAATGCCGCCAACGGCACGTCTTACAAGACATTTGATGTCTCCAAGGTGTCGGTCGGCGAGGCGAGCATCAAGGCGGCGTCCAAAAAGGCTACAGTTGAATTCGCGGTAGATGCATCCGCTATGCCGTATGACGGAGAGGACGCCTATATGGTGGCGCTGACGGTTGATCAGGACAAATTCCCTAAAGGAACATTGTTTGACGAAGGCAGGCAGACTGTGTTCTTTGAGGTCGTGAAGACGATCACCGGAGACTATGTCAAGACTGTCGAAGGTGTCCAGTGGGAGTTCAACCTGACTGTCGGAGAGGATGCGACTTTTGTGGCGGCAAACAAAGGCGGTGGCGAGACGACCCAGAAAGTTACCGCGTTCACCGAGAATGAGACCGGCTATAACTCTTTCTCCAACAGAATCGACTTCACTGCCGGTTCTGCTCATGAAGGAGTTCCGCAGAGATATTACATAATCTACGGCGGAAAATGGAAGGATGGTGTCATCCTGTTTGACCTCAGCGAGGAACCGGACAAGGACGGATTCTACAGGATGGTCAATGTGAGTGACCGTAGGACGGACGATGACTGGATCTGGAACAAGTCCAGATTCAACCCGGCTGACGGAAGCTGGGACCTTCAGATGGCGGTCTTTGGTTATTGGAACACCCGTAAGCTTTTCTGTAGGCTGACCCGATAGGGTTGGTCGATATGGCGACGGGCGTTACTTCGCCCGTCGCCTTTATGATTCAACAGGCGGTAAAAGATAAGTCGCCGCTGAGTTCGCGAAGATTGATAAGACTAAGAGACATGAGACTATATTCCCTGTTATCATCGTTATTGCTGGCCACTTTTGTGGCCGTTTCGTGTTCGGGTAAGGATGAACCTATGATTGATTTTCCGGATGACCCGAATCCCGATAATCCCCCTACCGGACAGTATCTTTCTGGCATCATATTTAATCAGAACTTCGAGGATGACATCAACTTGACAAAGAACAGTGATGTCCCCGAGGATGGAAAATGGTACTATGTCGGAGGATGGCGCGAATCTGGCGCAAAAGTTTCTCAGATAGACGGCTACGGCTACAAGGACAGCCGTTGTCTTTGCATAGCGGCTCTTGACCATACGGTCGATGTGGCTGTGGTGCAGAGAATCAAGGTGGTTCCGGGGAAGAATTACAAGGTGTCCGTCAAGATCAAGACAAGCGGAGTCAGCGGAGCCAATCCGGAGTCAGGAGCCTGTATATCCCTGAATTCCGCCTGGTCCTTGAAGTCCAAACGAGTCTATGGCACAACGGATTGGACTACCGTGAGTTTGGAGTTGGAACCCGAGACTGACTATCTGGAGATAGCGTTGAGGCTTGGCGCCAACTGTGACGACGCGCGTGGCGTAGCCTATTTCGACAATGTGTCAATCTCCTATAACAATGATCTGTATGTTCAGGAGAGTGAGCATCTTGTCTTGATGTGTGACAAGAAATATATCGCTATCTCTGAATCAATGATAGGAGAGTGGCTTTCAAAGCTGGACAAGGTCTATGAGGCTTATGTGGAGCTTTTTTCCGGAAGAAAACCGTATGGTGGGAATAAGATAAGAATCCGTTCAGGTTCCATCAACGCTTGGGCATATGCCGGCAATCCTATCCAATGGAACGAGAATTATATTACCGAGACGCTGATGTCCGTGAAGGAAGGGGATTGGTGCTTCGGGCTCATGCACGAACTCGGCCATGATTTCGCTCCGGGACACTTCACGGAATTCAGCGCCACCTGCGCTTTTGACTTCAATGAGGAGGTAATGGCGAACTGGAGGATGTACTATGCCTTGGAAAAACTTGACGGAGTGGTCTTCAACAATGACAAGATCTATCACGGCAAGGAGGTTGTTGCCCTCTATAGATCGGACACGCCCAACTCCTATGACAATATCATAAAGGCCGGCAGGTGCGAGGAGATGGGCAATGGCCTTACCTATTGTCTATGGCGTATCCGTGACGCCTACGGATGGCAAGTGTGGATAGACACGTGGGACGAGATCTACAGGACAAGGATTAACTCGGTTATGGAAAGCTCGATGAATCAATGGCAGAAATTCGATTACCTGCTTACGATACTCAGCAAGCACACTCCTGACGGACAGGATGTACGGGAGACATTCCCTGACGGCGAACTTGATCTTATTAAGAAATATCTTTCAACACAGAAATAGTATCAGATGAGAATCCCGTTATTAGCGGCGGCGATCATGCTGCCCATGGCAACCGCAGTACTGGCCTGCGGGGAGAAGAAGGCCTGTTCCTATGAAGAGAATTTCAGCACGGATGTTCTGGGGGACGGTAGCTGGACGTTAGTGCTTGACGGTGAGGTTCCCGAGGGAGCCGCTGCATTTTGGAGACAGGAGGAAGGAATGGATGGCGGAGGATGTGTCTTCATCTCTTCTCCGGAACGAGCACAGGTGAGTGTCTGTCATGATGTTGAAGGACTTGATCCAGAGAGAATCTATCGCGTGTCTGCATTCCTCAAGACTTCTGGAGTGTCTGAAGGCCGTGGGGCGGTGTTGACAGTGGAGACTGAGAACACTGATCAGGAATGGAACGCTTCCGAATTCTGTTATGGCGACAGCGACTGGAAGAAAGTCTATGTGGATTTTGTGCCGGCCGCCACAGGCAAGGCTCAGATCAGATGCCGTCTTGGAGACCACGGAGGTACGTACAATGGAGGTACGGCTCACGGCAAGGTTTGGTGGGACTGCATTAGTTTGAGAGAGATCCTGCCGGAGGAGCTTTGCATCCGTGAGGGCAAGCATATTCGTCTGGCGCTCGACACCGACAAAGTCTGCGTGAGCGATTCCACTTTGGACAGTTGGCTGGCCAATCTTGACTCGGTCTACGAAAGTTACTCAAGGCTGGTCGGAGGCACTCCTTTCAACGGTTCCAGGATCACCATCCTGACCACACCGGGAGTTGAGGCGGGCTATTGGGCGTTGGCAGGTAATCCGATCCTGTGGAACAACCATGTCGGCATTGACAAGTCATTGCTGTCCACCAGAGATAATGGCGACTGGAATTTCGGTGTGATGCATGAGATCGGTCATACTTTTTCCGGATACTGTCGTCCCGACGGCTCAAGAACCAATTCCACATGGAACTGGAACGACGAGATATTCGCTAATTTCAGGATGTCTTACGCTCTGGAGGACTGTGGCGGCAGGATGGGACAGCGCGGTGTTTTCTACACCGGAGCGGAGAATATGGACTACTACAAGATTGCCTACGATGAGACCATCGGAGCCGGTGTCGCGAAGAACAACGGTGATGCCTTGCACTACACTTTCATGAGAATTGCGAGAAAGTACGGTTGGAAGGTCTATGAGGAGGCATTCAGGCTGCTGTATGCGCTTGAAGAGGGTGAAACAGCCATGCTGAAGACGGACTATGACAAATTCTGTTTTTTCCTGTCCTATGTCTCAAAGGCCGCCGGCGAGGATGTGTGCAAGACCTGCTACTCCCAGAAGGAACTTGAGTTGATAGAAGAATCATTGAAGTAGAAATGTTTACAAAATATATTAAGGCAAGTCTCGCTGTCCTTTCATTCCTTGTCGCCGTGTCTTGCGGGGTCAATGAATATTCTCTGGAATCCCCCGACGGAAGAACCTGCGTCAAGGTTCTCTCAGGAGAGAGGCTGGAATATTCAATCACACATGACGGCTCCGTACTCATCTCTCCGTCCGCGATGGAGATGGAGTTTGTCACCGAAGGAAAGGTTCTCGGGAGGGACTCCGGAAAGATGAGGGTGCGTCGTCGCAGCGTCGAGGAGAGCGTGGAGGCCATGTTCTACAGACAAGCCGAGGTTTCAGGGAAGTGCAACGAGGCTGTTCTGTCATTTGGCGGCTGGTCATTGGAGATCCGGGCCTACGACAGCGGTGTGGCGTGGAGATTTGTCACTGATGGCTGTTTCGCCTCGGATTCCGTGGTCGTGCGCGGAGAGACCGAAGAGTTCAACCTGCCGTCGGACAGGATGGTATGGCTGAGTTACTCAGTGGGGAAAGATCCCTATGCGAACGCTTTCCAGAATGCCTATACTCATCAGAGAGTCAGCGAATTCGGAACCGAGTCTTCTTTGGCTTTCCTTCCGGTGGCCATCGAGTGTGACAACGGGGTGAAGGCTGTGGTCTGCGAGTCTGATCTGAAATCCTATCCCGGGATGTTCCTAAAGGGAACGGAAGGCGGATTCAAGGGCGAGTTCGCCTGTCTGCCGGACAGTTGCTACATCCATCCCGCGCGTTGCCAGAAGAAGATTGCCGCAAGGAAGGATGTGATCGCGAAGACCTCCGCGCGAAGGACTTACCCGTGGCGGATTGTGGCGATTTCTGATGAAGACAAGGAACTGCCGGTCAATGACCTTGTCTATCTGTTGGCGGAGCCACGCGAAGGTGACCCGTCGGAGTGGGATTGGGTGAAGCCGGGTCTGTGTGCCTGGGAATGGTGGAACGACTGGGGGCTGACGGGAGTTGACTTCAAGCCGGGTGTCAACACCGAGACCTATTTCGCTTACATCGATTTCGCCGCCCGCCTCGGACTTCCCTACATTGTGATGGACGAAGGATGGTCGGCCAGGGATGACATCATGTCGCTGCGTGAAGGCATAGACCTTGATTTGGTCAGGGTGGTTGAATATGCCGCCTCGCGTGGAGTCGGAGTTTTTATCTGGGCGGTTGCTAATGTCTTGGATGATAAACTGGAAGAGGCTGCGGCCTACTATTCTGGAATCGGGGTGAAAGGATTCAAGGTCGATTTCTTTGACAGGGATGACCAAGAATGCGTTGACATGGTCTACCGCATCGTGGAAGCGCTGGCAAGGCACAAGCTGATGGTGGATCTTCATGGAATATACAAACCTACGGGTTTGAACAGGACGTACCCTAACGCTGTGAATTTTGAAGGTGTTTACGGATTGGAGGAGGTGAAATGGGCCTCTCCGAAGTCTGTAGAGTACGATGTCACATTCCCGTTCATCCGTCAGATCCAAGGTCCGTCAGACTACACGCAGGGTTCTTACCGGAACGCCACGGAGGAGTCATTCCGTATAGATTGGCACAATCCTATGAGCAAGGGAACCAGAGCCCGTCAGGTGGCGGCCTATGTCGTGTTCGACTCGCCTTTGGCGATGATGTGTGACTCCCCGTCACTTTATCTGTCGGATCTGCCATGCTCGGAATTCATCGCCTCATTGCCGACGGTGTTTGATCGTACGGAAATCCTCGCCGGGGAGCTCGGCTCCTTCATCGTGACCGCAAGGGAGAAGGATGGTGCCTGGTACATCGGTGCCTTGACCGACTGGAATTCGCGCGAGATTGAAATCAGTCTGGATTTTCTTGATGCAGGGCGTGAATATTCATTGCGTTCCATTGAGGATTCCCCAGATTCTGATCTCAGTCCGGAAAAGTATGTCATCTCTGAAAACACCGTGGCCAGTGGAGGCACACTTGCCGTTCCGCTTGTTCCGGGAGGTGGTGCCTGTTATGTTATGGCTCCTATTCGATGATTTTTGTTATTTTTGGTAAGTGTTATGATCACTTGATGTCTGCATTAAAATTTTGAATGATATGAAAAGGTTTCTTATTGTGATGGCGGCGGTGTTGCTGACTGCTTTGTCCGTGTCTGCGAAAGTCTCTCTTCCATCGCTCGTCGGTGACAACATGGTTCTTCAGCGCAACACTTCCGTGAATGTCTGGGGAAAGGCCAAGGCCGGGGCAAAGGTCTCAGTGTCTGTGTCATGGAGCAAGGAAAGGTATCGTACCAAAGCTGATCCGGACGGGAATTGGCGTGTCAGGGTAGCGACCGCTGACGCCGGCGGCCCTCACACCATGACCATCTCCGACGGCGAGCCGGTCACCGTCCGGGGGATCATGCTCGGTGAGGTTTGGCTTTGCTGTGGGCAGTCCAATATGGAGATGCCGCTTTGCGGTTTCATGATGCAGCCGGTCGAAAATTATCCCGAGTACTTGATGGATGTCCCTACCGAGGCCTCCTTGATCAGGTTTTTCCAGGTTCCCCGGGTTCCGGCTGACGAACCGGCGGACACCTGCGGAGGAGAATGGCTTTTGCCTACCATGAGGAACGCGAGTCAGTTCAGCGCCTGCGGTTATTTCTTCGGCAGGGCGTTGTCCAAGGCTCTCGTAGGTGTGCCGGTGGGTCTGATCTCCTCGAACTGGGGAGGCACACGCATCGAATGCTGGATGAGCGATGAGGCAATCCTCTCCACCGAGGGGATCAACCATGAGTTCGCCCTCTCCGGAGAAGGGGTCACCAGTGAGCCCCACAGGCTGTTCAACTCGATGATCTGGCCTCTGCGCCATTACACGGCCAAGGGATGGATCTGGTACCAAGGGGAGTCGAACAGGATCAACTGGTTTGACTATAGGAATCTTATGGTTTCCATGGTTGACTTGTGGAGGAATATCTGGGAGGATGAGGGAATGCCGTTCTATTTCGTTCAGCTTGCCCCTTACCCCTACAACGGCGAGGGACTGCGCTCTCTGCCTCTGGTCGTGGAGGCACAGTACCAGGCAATGGCTCAAATCCCTCATAGCGGCATTGCCGCAACGACAGACATCGGCAGCCGTACTTGCATACATCCTCGGAAGAAGATGGAGGTGGGCACCAGGCTTGCATGGCTCGCGCTCCGTAACGACTATGGTGTCGATGGAGTGCCGCTTCCTGCTCCGACCTACAAGTCGATGGAGAAGGAGTACAACGATTACTACAAGTGCAACCAGCTTGTCCTGAGTTTCAACAATCTTTCCGGACAGAATGAGTTCAATGAGTCCGACAGCATTCTCGGTTTCGCCTCGGACGGCTACTACGCTCCGGGAGGCTTTGAGATCGCCGGGGCGGACAAGGTCTGGCATAAGGCCAAAGTCAACTTCCGCTGGTGGCAGAATAAGATTGAAGTCTGGTCGGAAGATGTCCCCGAGCCTGTAGCCGCTCGCTATGCTTTCAGAAACTATCCCGAGGACGCAAACGTGATGACAACCTCCGGTCAGCCTTTCGCTCCGTTCAGAACGGATGACTGGGAAGTCAAAGATGTGGGAATAATAAAATAAAAACGTGATGAAAAGGATTCTGTGGGCCATTCTGGCGCTGGTAACGAGCGCCAATGCGGCATATTCGCAGACGTGCTGGACAATCGGAACGGACGGTTCTATAGAGCTGAATCCCGAAAGGATCGTCCTGCCATATTCCGACCACATCGAGATGAGCGGGGAACAGGTTTCCTGCGTCCTTCGATGGATGGTTGACGAAAAAGGCCTGTTCGGCCAGGAAAGATCGTTGGTTTTCCCGATGCTTCGCCGTGTCCCTAATGACACGCACGCCAGCCTGCTTTACAGGATGGGTACGGACGTCATGTCGCTGGTCGGGATCAACTCCCTTGTGCCGAAACAGCTGTCGACAAAAAAAGTGTCCATTGACGGAGGCCTGTCAGTGATCAGTGAATATGGTGTCGGCAAGGCGAATGTCGGAGGAGCCAGAGGAGACAATCCGAAGCCGGTCGCCGAAGTCAGGACAACGGTGTTTCCAAGCAAGGTCCATCCGATGCTCTGCGAGATCTACAGCATAAGGAATATCTCCGCCAGTCCGCTGGTGCTTAATGTCCCGAAGTTCAGCCAGGAGGCGAAGACCCTGGCCGACAAGGGAGTGGACGGCAGCTATGTGATCCGGGCAGACATATTTGGAAGTGGAACCTATGTTCTTGAGCCTTGGCAGGAGATCGGATTTCAAGTGGCTTTCCAGGCCTACCGGGAAAAAGGAGGAAGCATGATTGTTCCGGACTTTGATGCGGAATATTCCGACAGGATGTCATTCATCCGCGACGCCATCGATTCGTCCCTGATTCTGGAAACACCTGACACTGTGATCAACACAGAGTTTAGATTCGCCAAGATCAGAGCCTCGGAAAGCATTTACAGGACAAAGGGAGGCCTTATGCACGGTCCCGGCGGAGAGTCCTACTATGCCGCGCTTTGGTGCAATGACGAATGTGAATATGTCAATCCGTTCTATCCTTTCCTTGGCTATGCGGTCGGCAACGAATCTGCGTTCAACTGTTACCGGCTTTATTCAGGATTCATGAATGATGATTTCAAACCGGTTCCAAGCTCGATAATTGCCGAGGGGACGGACATCTGGGACGGAGCAGGTGACAGGGGGGATGCGGCCATGATAGCGCATGGGCTGTCAAGGTATCTTCTGGCGAGAGGAGACAAGAACGAGGCGGAGCAGCTCTGGCCGTTCTTGAAATGGTGTCTGGAGTATTGCCACCGGAAACTCAACGCTGCCGGAGTTCCGGAATCAGACTCGGATGAGCTTGAGGGCCGCTTCCCTGCCGGAGACGCCAATCTTTCGACGGCCTGCCTCTACTACGACGGGCTGGTGTCCGCCGCATACCTTGCCCCTTTGCTGGGGGAGACTGCCTCCGTGACAAGGCTGTACCGAAAGCGGGCGGCGCGATTGCGAGAATCAATAGGTCGCTATTTCTCGGCCAACGTAAGCGGCTATGAGACATACCGTTACTACGAAGGAAACGACTTGCTGAGGTCCTGGATTTGTCTGCCATTGTGTTTCGGGATTGACGACAGGGCTGAAGGCACGCTTGCCGCTTTGTTCTCATCCGAGATGATGACGGAGGATGGCATTCTTACCCAGCAGGGCAGTTCCACATTCTGGGACAGGTCAACGCTCTATGCGCTTAGAGGGGCTTTCGCCGCTGGTCATGCGGATGCGGCTCTCTCGCAACTCCACAATTATTCGGAGCGCCGCCTTCTCGGAACCCACGTCCCGTATCCGGTCGAGGCCTACCCTGAAGGGTCGCAGCGGCATCTGTCGGGGGAGAGCGCACTCTATTGCAGGGTTATCACCGAAGGTCTTTTCGGAATAAGGCCTTCCGGATTCGACTCATTCAATCTTAAGATCCGGATGCCGTCCGATTGGGATGAGATGGCGTTGAATCACGTAAAAGCATTCGGTAAAGACTTCGACATCAAGGTTAAAAGGCTTGATGGACAGAGACTCAGGATCGGAATCAGTTGTGATGGAAGACTCCGTGAGTATTCAGTAAAATCAGGAAAGGAAATCAAGAATATATCGCTTAGGTAATGACACAAAGAATTCAAATAATGATGGCGGCGTTTGTCTGCCTCGCCGCGTCATGCTCTATGGAGCCGGCAGGCAAGACAGTCTTTCTCAAGGATTATCTGACGGAGGAGATGGTTCAGAACGATGTGGAGCCGGCCATAAGAAAGGCCTTGGAGGATTGTCTGAAAAGCAAAGGAAGCACCCTTGTGCTGCCTGGAGGCACTCTTCCTGTCAAACCGGACTACTGCTATGGCAAGTTTCAGAAAATCAGCAACAACGACCCGAGTGACAAGCGAATAGCATTTGACATCGTCGGAGCCGACGGCCTTAGAATAGAAGGCAATGGCACGACATTGCTGTTCACCGGATTCATCTCGCCGTTCAATGTCGAGGATTCCAGAAATGTGTCAGTCAGCGGTCTTGACATTGATTACACAAGAACATTCCATTCCGAAGGTCTGATAACGGGTTCGGGCAAGGATTGGGTCAAGGTCAAGTTCCCGGATGACTATAGGATAAGCCTTGAGAGCGGGATCATCGTGTTTAGGGATGAGTTCCGCAATAAGTACCCTTATGGCAATCTTCTGGAGTTTGACACGGAGAAAAAAGAAGTCGCTCATTATGTCAGGGACTATTGGGTGTGGGGTCCGGGACTTCAGGCCGAGGCTCTTCCTGACGGAGACTACAAAGTTTATGAGAAAGACATCAGGGTAACCACGGGCAACACCCTCGTTTTCGGCGCCGCGGCCAGACTGAACCCCGCGTTCACGCTTGAAAGATGCGACGGGTTCACCTTGAAGGATGTGAACATCTGGCACTGCGGAGGAATGGGCGTTATTGCCCAAAGATCCAAGGATCTTGAACTCAACAATGTCAATGTCGTTCCATCTCCGGGCAAGGGCAGGATGATAAGCATCACAGCCGACGCAACCCATTTCGTGAACTGCAAGGGCTTCATCAGAATGATCGGATGCACGTTCATGAACCAGAAGGACGATGCCACCAACATTCATGGATGGTATGCGGTGGCTCGTCGGAAAGTCTCGGACAACCAGTTGCTTCTGTGGTCGAACTATGGGAAGGATTTCGCCGAGGTTGGAATGGATATGGAGTTTGTCAGCCACAACACGATGATGACGTACGACACATTGAAAGTCAAGGAGGTCTATAAGTTCAACGATGACTATTCCGTCGTGACTTTCGAGGAGCCGATACCGGAGGGGTTTGAGGAGAGGGATGTGCTTGCCGACGCGTCTGTGAAGCCTGAGGTGCTGATCAAAGGCTGTTCTTTCGGCAACAACAGGGCAAGAGGTCTTCTGATCGGATCGAAAGGCAAGGTCGTCATTGAGGACAACTATTTCCATGTTCCCGGTGCCGCGATCCTTTTCGAGGGCGACGGCAATTACTGGTACGAGCAGTCAGGTGTCAAGGATGTGACCATCAGAGGCAATGTCTTCGAGAACTGTCTTCATGGCTGCAAGGGATGGGGGAGCGCCTGCATCGCGGTAGGCAGCGGAATCCCGCAGAAGGAAGCAAGCCGCTACCATAGCAACATCACGATTGAGGACAACACCTTCAAGACCTTTGATCCAAGAATATTGAACCTCTACTGCGTGGACGGTGTCACCTACAGGGACAACAAGGTGACTCTCAACAAGGATTATGAATATGATCCGCAAGGTGAGCCTTTCACGTTCGAAAACTGCGACAATGTCAGTGTCGATGCGAAGTGACGATCGTGGCAGATAACTCCTTTAAAATCAAGGAGAAAAGAAATGTCCTGGTGAGAGATTCTTCACTAGGACATTCCTTATTGTTTTTATATTCAGTAACTTGAATGCCACGCTTTTTCCCTATTTCTCGCCGGTGTACATCCTGCAGATGCCGAGGGTGAAGGCTTTGTGGGTTACGGCGCGGAAGCCGGCCTCACGCATCGTGGCCATGAACTCCTTCTTGCCGGGGAAGGCGGCGACGGAGGCGGGGAGGTAGGCGTAGGCGGCCTTGTCACCGGAGACCTTGCCGCCGACCTTCGGGAGGATGTGGAGGAAATAGAGGTCGTAGAACCAGCGGATGACTTTGTTCTCTGGGCGGGAGAGCTCAAGGATCACGAGACGGCCGCCGGGTTTGAGGACGCGCAGCATCTCCCTTAGGCCTTTCTCTCTATTCTCGAAGTTCCTGATTCCGAAGGCTATGGTGACCCGGTCGAAGGTGTTGTCCGGGAACCGCAGGTTCTCGCCGTCTCCTTCCTCGATGCTTATCATCTCAGTCAGGCCGGCTTTTGCGACCTTCTCGCGCATCACCGCCAGCATACACTCCGACAGATCCACGCCGGTCACGTGTCCCTTGGTCATTAAGTCCGATCTCCCGGAATCTCCGGTCACAAAACCTGTCGATGTGACCTGTGCCTCGACTGGTGCTTTGGCTGGAGCCTCGACTGGTGCTTTGACTGAAGCCTTAGCATGTGCTTCAATAGGAGTCCCGACTCGTTTGTGAGACCTGCTCAAAGCCTTGGCGATGGCGATCGAGAAATCGCCCGTTCCGCAGGCCAGATCCAGGACACGGGCCGGAGCCGGAGCGTCCACGATCTGTTTCAGGGCCTTCTTTCTCCAGATCTTGTCCACGTCCAGAGAAAGTATGTGATTCAGAGAGTCATAGTCGCCAGCGATGCTGTCGAACATATTCTTAACCTTTGACTTTGTCGGCATATTCCTAGAAAATCAGAAATCCCGCTCCGGCGAGGATGGAGAGGAAGAATGTTGAGATCACAAGCATCGGGAGCATTGGGTCGAGAGCCCGCTCGCTCCGGGTCCATACGCCTTGCAGGTGCTTGATGTACAATGGAAGAGTGATGAGGAACAGGAAATGTCCCGGCGCGGAATCATAGATCGCGCAGAAGGCCGGCATCAGGATCCAGCCCGATACGATCAGGACGGTCTGGTATATTCTCGCACCCTTCATTCCGAGTTTGATGGCCACGGTCACGCGGTTCACCGCATCCGTCTTCATGTCTCTTATGTTGTTGACATTCAGCACACCGACACTGAAGCATCCGATGGCAGAGGCCGGCAGAAGCATAATCAGTGGCGGCAGTTCCCGAGCCGCGACGTAATACCCGCCAAGCACCGACACAAGGCCGAAGAATATGAACACGAACACGTCGCCCAGTCCTCTGTACCCATAAGGATTCTTGCCCAAAGTGTACTTCATCGCACCCACAATAGCCGCCGCGCCAAGCGCTTCCAGACAGATAGACTCTGTCTTGAATAGGCTTCCGAAGGAGACCTGGATCATCGCCAGGCCGGAGATGACGCAAAGCCCGATGAACATCAGGATGAGTTTTTTGATGTCTCCGATGGTCATGTCTCTGCTGCCGAGTGCGTACTTAGGTCCCTGCCTGTCAGCCGAGTCTGTGCCGCTCAAGGTGTCGCCGAGCTCATTGGACAGATTTGAGAGGATCTGCAGACATACCGTTGTCAGGAAGATCAGCGCGGCTGTCCACGGGCTGACATCTGTCTTGTCCGCCGCGAGCGTCACTCCGAGGATCACTCCGGCCAAGGACAGCGGAAGAGTCCTCAGCCTCATCGATTTTATGCTGGCTTTCAGCGTCATATTCAATAATTATTTGATTCTGTATAACAAAGGTACTCATATTCTCGAAAATATTCATAACTTTACATTTGTTGCGGAAAAGCGGCTCGCTTGTGTGGTGTCGCTTCGAGGCTGGAAAGGTTGAACATTAATATTCATGAATATGAGACGTAAATCATTCATTCTGGCGGCTTTCGCTGCCATCGCCGCGGTAGCTTGCGGCCCGAAGGTTTCTGACAAGACCGTTTTTGAGGGTACTTTTGAGGCCGACGCACCTCAGGAGGTGAACATCAAGATCAAGGATCTTGGGGTTGACACCACGATCACTGTGGCGGACGGCAGATTCGCTGTCACGCTTCCTGCCACCAGAAACGCTTTGGCAACGTTGACTGTGGGAAGCGTCAAGATAAACTTTGTCCCGGATGGTACTCCATTGACGGCCAATGTGAAAGGGAATGGTGAGGTGGAGATTGTCTCAAAGACTCCTTCAATCTCCGTTCAAGAAAGGTACAAGGCTTATGATGATGTGCTGGTTAATTTCAATAAAGAGGCCGAGGCTCAGCTCGCGGCTCTCGGAGACGAGGCGGATGATTCTGCGAAGATGAAAATCTATGGCGCCTATAGGACAGCCAAGAAAGAACACATACAGAAAGCATTTGACGCCAACAAGGACAATATCATCGGAGCCATGGCGCTCAACACCATCCGTTTCGACCTCACCTCCCCGGCTCAGCTGGACTCAATGCTGAACCTGCTTGATCCTTCTCTTGCAGATGTTAAGATTGTCTCAATGATGAGGAAGGCTGCTGATGCCGTGAAAAACACAGCGGAAGGCAAGATGTTCACTGATTTCGACATCGACGGAGTGAAGCTTTCCGATTATGTGGGCAAAGGCAAGTATGTCCTCGTTGACTTCTGGGCATCATGGTGCGGACCTTGCAAGATGGAGATTCCTAACATCAAGAATGTCTATGCCAAGTATGCCGGTGATGATTTTGATGTGCTCAGCGTGGCCGTTTGGGATC
Source organism: uncultured Alistipes sp. (assembly GCA_900544195.1). Taxonomy (GTDB): domain Bacteria; phylum Bacteroidota; class Bacteroidia; order Bacteroidales; family UBA932; genus Cryptobacteroides. The sequence goes on from UQUJ01000037.1 coordinate 24,921, forward strand.
AGCCTCAGGCTTCTGTTGACACGGCAAAGGCCTACGGCGTGAACTGGAACGAGATTATCAACGCAAGTAATATCCCTACAGACCTCTATGGCATTGATGGAATTCCTCACATCATCCTTTTCGGACCTGACGGAACCATCCTCAAGAGAAACCTTCGTGGCGAAGGCATCGAGGAGGAAGTCGCCAAATACGTGACCGCCAAGAAGTAAGATGGCGGTCTATTGACCATATTATATTCAAACGCTTTGAGCGAGAAGGGTCTTACAGTCAGGGAGAAAATCGCCCTGTTTCCACATTCCCCGGGGGTCTATCGTTACTACGATGCCTCGGGGAAGGTGATTTATGTGGGCAAGGCCAAGGATCTGCACAAGAGGGTGGCGCAGTACTTCGTGCCTCCGGAGAGGCTGAACGTGAAGACTCGGATCCTGGTCTCGAAGATCGCCGACGCGCAGTTCTCCGTTGTGGACTCCGAGGCCGACGCGCTGCTGCTGGAGAACAATCTCATCAAGCAGTACAAGCCTCGCTACAACATCCTGCTGAAGGACTCCAAGACCTATCCGTGGATCGTCATCACGAACGACGACTTCCCGAAGGTCTTTCTCACCCGCCGCGTAGACAGGAAAAACGGAACCTATTTCGGACCGTACAGTTCGGTCTCGCACGCCAACTACCTTCTGGAGTTCTTCCGGAAGAACTACCCGCTGCGTTCCTGCAACCTGAAAATCACCGGCGACGCGATACTCCGGGGCAAATTCCGCCCGTGCCTTGACTTCCACATCGGCCGCTGCAAAGGCTGCTGTGTGGGTGCGGTCAGCAAGGAGGAATATTCATCCTACATCATCGAGATCACCCGTCTGCTGAAAGGCGGCGTGAATGAGATAATCCGTGAATATGAGGCCGGGATGAAGCGTGCGGCCTCGGAGCTTCGTTTCGAGGAGGCGCAGGTCTGCAAGAACCGTATCGAGTCTCTGAAGAAACATTATTCACATTCGATAATCTCCTCTGCCGCGGACACTTCCTGCGATGTGTTCTCGCTGGTATTCGATGGCCAGGAGGCTTTCGGGAACTTCCTGCGGGTCCGTGGCGGATCTGTCATCCAGTCGCTGAACCTTGGATTCAGGATGAACATCGAGGAGGAACAGTCCTCGGTACTCAGTACGTTCATCGCGGAGATCGAATCCAAGTTCGGCGCCTTGGCGAAAGAGGTCATCGTGCCGTTCAAGCCGGATGTGGAGATTGACGGCATCGACTTCCGCATCCCGGCGCGTGGCGACAAACTTTCCCTTCTCGAACTGAGCGTCAAGAATGCCAAGGAATATCTCTTCAACTCCATCAAGCAGAGGGAGCACACCGATCCTGACGAATATCGCAGGATGGTTCTTGAGGACTTGCGCAAGGCCTTGGGAATGAAGGAGCTTCCGACCCACATCGAGTGCTTCGACAACTCCAACATCCAGGGGACCAATCCGGTGGCTTCCTGTGTGGTTTTCCGAGACGGAGTGCCGTCCAGGAAGGATTACCGTAAGTTCAAGATCAAGACGGTCATCGGGGCCAATGACTTCGCTTCGATGAAGGAGGTCGTCAACCGCCGTTACTCCCGGATGCTCGTGGAGGCTCCGGACGACCTGCCGCAGCTGGTGGTGATCGATGGCGGAGAAGGCCAGCTGGAGTTCGCCCGCCAGGCTCTCGCCGAATTGGGCTTGATGGACAGACTGATGGTCATCGGCCTTGCCAAGCGTATGGAACTTGTGATCAGGGTGAACGACCCTTACCCTTTGTTCTTGGACCGTAACTCCCGGGCGCTGAAAGTCCTGATGCAGATCCGTGACGAAGCCCACCGCTTCGGCATCACCTTCCACCGCAGCCTCAGGAGCAAAGCCCAGATCCAGAGTGCTTTGAGGGAGATCAAAGGTGTCGGGGAGCAGACCGAGAAACGCCTTCTGATGCACTACGGCTCTGTCGCCCGCATCGCAGCCGCCCCCATCGAAGACCTCTCCAAACTCGTTTCCCCATCCCTCGCCGCCGAGATTCTCAAGGCACTTGACCAGTCTTGACCCAATACATTGAATCGTCTGCGACACACGCGTGATCTTCGCGCGTGATTCGCCCCCTTCTTGCACACCACCTTGCTCCTTGTGAACACCTCGTGAGCCAGATCAGCCTTTTTGCTCACAACAAGGCCTTTATGGGGACCTTCGTGAGCGGAAGAGCCTGATCTGTGCACGGTACACTTTTCTACTTCTCGGCGCGAATTTTCCGTGCTTTTCGCGTCTGCTACAAAAATTTTTTCTTTTTATGGAATAAATGCGTTATTGGCTTCCATATTTTTCGGAATAAATGTATATTTGTCTATGTAAAATTTCGGAATAAATGTGTGAGATATGCTTGATCGTAAGATTTCCAAACAAATAGAAAACCAGCTAAAGTCTGGCGGCGATAAGATGCTTGTTGTCGATGGTGCGAGACAAATCGGGAAGTCGTTCATTATCCGTGAGATCGGAAGCCGGATGTTCCCGAACTTCATTGAGATTAACATGGAGAAAGACAAGCAGGGTGACAGGCTGTTTGCGGAAGCCAAGACAACCGAGAACTTCTATCTTGCATTGAGTGTTGTCGCAGGGGACAGAATGTCCGACAAGAAATCAACGCTCGTGTTCATCGATGAGATCCAGGCCTATGACCACCTGCTTACCTTGGTTAAGTTTCTTATGGAAGATGGGCGCTTTACCTACATAGCAAGCGGATCTCTGCTCGGGGTCACATTGAAGAAGACACAATCCATCCCGGTAGGAAGCATAACTCCTTTGCATATGTATCCACTTGATTTCGAGGAATTTCTTTGGGCCAACGGTGTAGGGCGACTCGTTATAGAAGACTTGCGTCGGTGCTTTGAAGAGAGGGTCTCGCCTAACGAATCCATACATAGGAAAATGTTGGACTTGTTCAGGAAGTATCTTCTTGTGGGCGGTCTTCCTGATGCTGTGAATACTTATGTGAAGGAGCATAACATCGTCAAAGTGCGCGATGTGCACAGGGAAATTCTGGAACTCTATGGTCTTGACGCTTCAAAATACGAAAAGGAGTCATCGCGTAAGCTTAAGATTCTACGAATATATGAAATGATTCCGTCAAATCTTGAAAACAAGAAGAAGCGTGTCAAGGTCAAGGACATCGAAGGAAAAAAAGGTAAACGAACCAGTGACTATCAGGACGAGTTCGACTACCTTGTGTCTTCCGGGGTCGCGTTGGAGGTGGATGCCATAAGCCAGCCTGCTTATCCGCTCAGACAGAATGCCGGGAAGAATCTTCTCAAATTGTATCTTAATGACTGTGGCTTGTTTACAGGAATACTATATGGCAACGACATCAGGCCGGTTCTTGAAGACATCCGCTCTGTCAATCTTGGTTCGGTTTACGAGACTGTTGTCGCCCAAGAACTGAAGGCGCACGGATTTGACCTGTACTATTATGATAACAAGAAAAACGGTGAGGTGGACTATCTGATTGATGATGTGAGGAATATGTCATCAATACCGCTTGAGGTAAAATCAGGAAAAGACTACACGACGCATAGTGCTCTTGACAGATTTGTGGCCAACAGAGATTATGCGATCCGGCAGGCGTGTGTGTTGTCCAATGGATCAAAGGTTTTTGAAAAAGATGGCATCACATATTTCCCGATATATTTTGTGATGTTTTTCAACCATGATCTTGACATGCCTGAGGAAGATTATATATTCTGATTACCATTTTAATTCCGCCAACAGGTTTAATTACTTGATTTGTTGTCTTTAATGAGCACCAGTCTTGACAATGTCCGGCTTACTGCTTCCTCAAGGTAGGCAATGCTCCGATAAGTTCGTAACGCCACTCTGAACCTGCGTTCTGCAAGGCGGTGTCAATGTGCCGTCGAACCAGCAAGCGATGATACGGCCATAATTTGAATTGGCTATACCACCACTATATGCATTAAGTTTTCCTGTTACAGAGCAGGCAATGATTTCGCCATAATTTTGGTTCACTTCGCGGGATATTGTCATTTGTTAAAAAGCGGCTTCGCCGCAAATCAACTGCAAACAGAGTGCAAAGCCAAGCTCGCTTGGGCTATGCCGAGGTGCAGCGTTGATTATTCAATAGATAAATAGGTCAGAAAGCCAAGCACGCACGCACCGCATAGTCTTTTAACTTATGGTCGTAGGCCATGATGCCGTAGTGCATGCTCAAGTAGTAAGCGAAGCTCGCAGGATAGTAGCTGTACTCCGAACTCGACCAATACCAGTCTTTCCATCCATCACCTCCGGCGTTTTGGACACTCCTCAGTATGACATCCCTGTGATTGAGCCAATACTGGCATTGTCCGCCGGAAGGAAGAAACCAACCGCTGGTATTGGCAGGTGCCTGATATTGTGCTTCGTATCCTGTCGTGGCATGATAGGCGGCAGGGAATGTGTTTTGAAGATTCCCGCTGGCTTTAGTTACGATGGTCTGCGTGCTGCTGTAGCCGTTGAAACCGGTAGCCTGATTTCTGTCACAACCTACCTCGGTTCCATGACTTCCCCATTGGCAGCCGCCATGGGCATCACGGAGAGCAAGCACATAGCCGTGGACTTCCATCGGGGTGATGCCGCCTTTCGATGTATAAGTACAGTCGTCAGTCCAGTCGCCTTCTGTGTCGCGCCCTGCTTTCAACACAATGCCGATACAGTTATCGCTCTCTGTCGGAGCGAGTTCCTTGGGAATAATGTACCAGCCCGAGGCATTGCCGGAAGAGCAGAAGTAGTCGCCTATTTGCATGGTATAAGGAATTGTTAAAGGCGTGGCAGTGCCGCCGTCTATCTTGTAGGTCTTGTAGCTGCCGGCAGCGGCGGAAGGGGTGAAAGTGAACTCCCTTGAGCCGCCGGCATAGCTGCCGGTGATTTCCGGTGCGGTGGCGGTGGGGTTCACTATATAATGGTAGCTGCCGTCAGTCATACGGCAAGGTTTGGCATCGCTACCGGTGAAGTCGGCGGAGGGCGGCACGGTGTAGTCGGGTATGGCAGAGCCGCCGGTGTTAGTAAACACATACTTCGTGTCGGGCAGCTCGATAACTGCGAGTGCCATGCGGTGCGCCATGGAGAACGAGAGCTTCAGGGTACTGCCGTCCTTGGTAGCCGTGCCGGTGGCGGTCATCAGGTCGGAGGCGGTGTAGCCCTCTGCATATTTGCTCTGGTCGGCTTTTGGTATCCAGCCGGTGATAAGCTGGGCGAAGAAAACGGCATCATCTGTGGCGGATGCTGCCATGATTTTGTATGCCATGTAGGAGTCATTCCGATAAGGGTAATAGAGGTAGTATGCCTCACCGTTGAAGCCGTCGGTAAGGGTCACGCCCGCTTCGGGCTGCCAGGTCAGAGTGCCGTCCGTGGCAGCGGTGGCGGTCAGCTTCACATTGGCATAGGCCAGCTCCCCGCCGCGCACGATGTAGAGTCCGCACTCGTCGCCTGCGGTAAATTCAGTGGTGTAGCCGTTTTCTGCGGCGCGGGTCTGCGGTACGCCGGCAGGGCTACCGTCATCGCGATCGGCCGGGGCATAGCCGCCATCGGTCACGGTGATGGCAAGCGTCTGTGTGCCGTCCGCTCCAACTCCCGGCAACTCCTCCTGCTCGCACGAGGCGGCAAGCAGCACCACTGCCGCCACCCAAATGGTATGTAATAGATTCCGTCTCATATATCTTCTGTTCAATGGATAAATAGATTAAATAGGTAAATAGGTCAGAAAGCACACACAGCCCTCACCCTGTACGTGTTGTAGTACTTACTGACGCTGAGCACATTGGAATTGCGGAAGTTCACGATGAAGGCGTGGGAGAGAAAGCCTCCGAACTCCGAAGAAGACCAGTAATAATAGTTATAAGCAAAGGTTCCACCATCGGCAGCGGTGAGGGAATTATTGACAATGTCACGGGTATCAGTATAACTTGGGTCCTCCCAATAACGCCCAATATTATCCACATCCTTGTAGCAGAGGATATGCAACTCTTTGGGCGATGGAAGAAACCAGCCGGTACTGTTGGAAGGGGATGGATTATTGGTCTCAAATCCGGCAAGAGCATCTACGGGCAGGACAACGTGATTTTCTTTGCCGGGTGTACTCCTGCAATACTCATTATAGGCACGAAGTATCAATGTGTTCTGATAACCGAGGATAAAATTGATAGGGTGACTGGAACCATCGTTGGAGGCAATGGGCTTGAAGAGGCTTTTATCATAAGCAGGATTGAAAGCATCTCCCCTCTGGAAATTTAACACGGCCTCGTACTGGCCGCCTTGCCACTTCATTTCAGCGGAAACATCTTTCAGCGAAACGGCCAGGCCGTGGGTACAATTCGGATGGGCTTTTGCCATCACCTCGTCGCTTTGCAGGCTGGCTTGAGTTTGTCTGTTGGGGTCTTTTTTCTCAGGAACCCAAAAGACCACACCGGCAATCCTTTTTTTCACCTCTTCAGAAAGCGTCATGCTCTCCGTCATCTCAAGCAACTTGCCGTCTGTGGTAATAAAATCGCCCACCTTGGCGGTGGAAAGATCGGTCTTGAATACGATACTTTCAACCGTCTCCTCGCCGCCGTCAGCCCATTCACCGATGGTGCAACCCTCTAACGTCAGGCCGGTGGTGTTCACCTTAACGATATATTTATAGCGGTTGCCCGCCTCTAATACGACGTTGTTCTGCGGGCGGAAGTAGAAGGTGCCGCTGCCGAGTTCCACCTTGACGAACGGCTTGCCTGCCGCAACGGTCTGCGGGGCGGTCAGTGCCTCGTAGGTGTTGCCGCTTGCGTTGTAGGTCTTGATGGCGGTCGGGTTGCCGTTATCGGCGGACAGGCTCACGAGGCTCACCGTGGCACCGGCGACGCTCGTGAATCCCGTGCCGGGCTTCAGTTCGATTGTCACGCGTGCCGTGCGGTGGGTAAATTCAAGAGTCGGGTTGTTAAATTCCACCTTCCGGTTCTCAGCAGAGATGAAGTCGCTGTTCTGGAAGTCAGCCAATTTGCTTTGGTCTTCGGCCACCTTCACGGCAGGCATCTGTGTGATGTCGGCATTGTTGAAGGGCCACCATGCCGATACGGTAATCGGGTCGCGGCTGGTCCAGTAGTACGGGTCGTTCTCGCGTGAAAGCGTGGCACTCTTGAAATCGGTAGAAGCCGTTACGGTGTATTCCTTTACCGCATCGCCCATCTTGAGTGCCACGGAAGTGACGCCCTGCCAGTCGCCGTCCACAGCGGCACGGGTGGAATGGGCTGCCAGCGGCGTTGCTTCTACGGACAGTCCGGTGGCACGGATGACGACGGGGTATTCACCTTCGGGCAGACGGTTATCGCCAGCAAGTTCGTCCTGCGTGCAGGCGGCGAGGGCGAACAGCAGTGCGGTGGCTGCGGGGATAAATAATCTAT
>UQUJ01000038.1 GCA_900544195.1 uncultured Alistipes sp.
ATCCTCCAGGTGTGCGAAACCGTCCACACCTAAAACCGCATCCTCCTGACAGCGATTGAGTTGCCCTTCCAGGTGCGATCATATTCGCACACCTGAGTGTTATGGGCATATTCTGGAATGGTATGCTGGGCATTCGGGTTGTTATTCCTTCCGCGTTTTTGGAAGACCGCGACGAAATTATCGAATGGATGAAGGCACAGGAATCTTGATTTTTTGCTATTTTTGCACCGCGGATTTGTAAGCGTCTGGAATAGCGTCTGAAGAATCCGGGCTTGGCAGAGCCCGTACTCCAAAGATGATATTCAATTAAAAATCAAAATTTTATGCAGACGAGACAAATCTCTGGACGGTTGACGTTCACTATCCTCTCAATCAGTCTTTTGACGGTTATGGCCGGGGCGGCGATGGCACCGGCACTTTGGGCGGTGAAGGCGCATTTCACAGGCAAACCGGATCTCCTTATCCAATTCATTGTCAGCCTTCCGGCACTTTTCATCATTGTCACCAATCTTTGTTTCCCGCTCTTGTGCAGAGTCGCGAAAACCAAGAGTATCGCCGTGGCTGGCCTTGTCCTGTACGTCGTCTCCGGCACCGGAGTGTTCTTCCTGGAAGACATCTCGGCGATACTCATCCTGCGAGCCTTGCTGGGTGTGTCGGTAGGCATGATAATGCCGTTGTCAACGGGGCTGTTGTCCTATTATTTCCCTCCCGAAGACCAATCCCGCTTGATGGGACTGTGCGCCGCGATGAACCAGGCAGGCGGCGTGATCGCGACATTGATCGCTGGAGTGCTGGCGAAGGTGGGATGGAATTACGCCTTCCTGGTATATTCAATGGGGCTTTTTGTCCTGATTCTTGTTCTGTTGTTCCTGCCCAATGAAAGACTGGACACTCCCAAAGGTTCCGGAGGCTTCATCCGCAATCTCAAAAGGTTCTATCCTTCGGTCCTCGGAATGCTGCTTCTGATGATCTGCTTTTTCATATTCCCGACAAATTTTTCGGCGGTCTGCGTCAGGATGACAAACTTGGATCCGATAGCGGTGACGATCATCATGGTCGCGCTTGATGTGGTGGCGGCGTTGGTCGGTGTTGTGTTCGGCGGGATGATGAGGCTGTTTAGACTGTCCGTCAAGTACTTCGCTCCGATATTCTTCCTGCTTGGCTACCTCTGCTTCGCGACATCCCCAAGCCTCCCTTCTCTGCTTGTCGGCTGCCTCTTCATCGGAATCGCCAACGGCATCGGAGTCCCTTATCTGAACACGATCGCCTCGATCAAGGCCGGTCAAGACGCCGCCACGACGGTGATGCCGCTCCTTTCCGCCGCGCTCTATGCCGGGCAGTTCCTGTCGCCGCTGGTGGCAACCCCGCTTGCCGCCAAATTCTTCCCGGACAATCTTTCAGGAATATACTGGATCGCCTGTGCCTTCAGCGTTCTGTTCCTCCTCGAAGCCTTCGCCACCAGACGCTTCCAATCACTCCCTCCAAAAGAATAATCACTGAATAATCAGGATTGAGGTTTCGTCATAATGACGTCCACCTGCCACTGATTGTGGCGTGTTGTGTAACCAGTTGTTAATGAATATGTTCGTAAAAGCCTCCCTCCCATAATGACCGGCAGTTTTTTCGATATCCTTGAAAAAGAGTCTGTTGAGCCTCACACTCCGCTGAACTTGCCTATGAGGCGTTATATTAGTTATAGGGGGTGTACTATCGGGCAACGTTTTTGTGCGGTTTCGTTGCCACAGAGGGTCAATAGGTGTCCTTCGGCGACATTTTGGGGTGCAATTGTTGCCTGAGGGGCATGACCTTAGGGGGGTGGCTGAACCACCTCTTCCAGCACTGCGTCACCGGCGAGGTCTCTGAATATAGAAACATCGAGGAGACCTTCTCGCCCGAGGTGATCTCCCGGATGATCTCTTGGCTCAAGGCTCTTTGACGCTCCCTTCGTGAGCAAAAGCGCCTTTCCTGCTCACGAGCCCCCTGCGAAAGCCCCCTTCGTGAGCAAAAGCGCCTTTCCTGCTCACGAGCCCCCTGCGACAGCTCCCCTCGTGAGCAAAAGCGCCTTTCCTGCTCACAAGCCACCTGCGACAGCCCCCCTCGTGAGCAAAAACGCCTTTCCTGCTCACGAGCCCCCTGCGACAGCTCCCTTCGTGAGCAAAAGCGCCTTCCTTGCTCACAAGCCCCCTGCGACAGCTCCCTTCGTGAGCAAAAGCGCCTTCCCTGCTCACGAGCCCCCTGCGAAAGCTCCCTTCGTGAGCAAAAGCGCCTTTCCTGCTCACGAGCCCCCTGCGACAGCCCCTTTTTCGCGGAAGGGGGATTGAGCCGTTTTTTATGATAAAATCACTACATTTGCAGAACGAAGTAGAATGAATATATTCAAAGGATATGAAAAAAAGTTTAGTGATTATGGCTTCAGCGCTTGCGATGGCGGCCTGCGGGCCAAAACAACAGGTGGCTACGGTTCCGGCCATTGACCTTGCGAACCTTGACACCACGGTCTCTCCGGCGGTTGACTTCTACCAGTACTCGACCGGCGGATGGCAGAAGAACAACCCTCTCAAGCCTGAATATGCCCGTTTCGGCTCATTCGACCAGTTGAGGGAGAACAACGTCAAGAGACTCAACGACTTGTTCGCCGAGATGGGAACGTTGAAAACGGAAAAAGGCACGGTCGAGCAGAAGATTTCCGACCTCTACAAGCAGGGACTCGACTCCACAAGGCTGAACGCCGAGGGCGCGGCTCCGTTGAAGAACTATGTCGATGAGATCTACGCCGCGGCTGACAAAGACGCCCTCGTGAAGATCATCGCAGGGCTTCATAATGTCTCCGAAAGCTCGTTCTTCGGGGCTTACGTGATGTCAGACCTCGCCGACAGCGACAACCAGATCCTCTATCTCGGACAGGGCGGACTCGGAATCGGAGACCGTGACTATTATGTCGAGGCGGAGAATGCCGCCATCAAGGAAGGTTACCGTAACTTCCTGGCTAAAGTGTTCTCACTGACCGGAGTGGCCGAGCCGGAGAAAGCTGCCGCCAATGCTCTCGCGGTCGAGGATGTCCTCGCCACCAACTCCTGGACCAGCGTTCAGGAAAGGAATATCCAGGCTCAGTACAACCCTTGCAGCACCGAGGAACTCATCAAGAATTACCCTGGCTTCGACTGGAAACTCTATTTCGGGACCAGAGGAATCGCCGACCAGCAGAAACTTATCGTCAGCGAGCCTTCGTTCTTCAAGGCTTTCTGCGAATATTTCGGCGGAGCTGACCTCGCTGTCCTCAAGGACTATGTGGCCGGCCAGCTCATCCAGGGCGCGACCGGATCTCTCAGCGATGACTTCTACACCGCGTCATTCGATTTCTTCAGCACCCAGATGTCCGGCATCAAGGAGCAGAAACCTCGCTGGAAGAGGGCTATGCAGGTTCCGAACAGCATCCTCGGTGAGGCAGTCGGCAAGATGTACGTGGCCAAATACTTCCCGGAGTCCTCGAAGACAAAGATGATCGATCTCGTGGAAAACCTCAAGAAGGCGTTCAGCCAGCACATCGATGAACTCGATTGGATGAGCGACTCCACAAAGGCCAAGGCCCACGAGAAGCTGGACAACTTCACCGTGAAGGTTGGCTATCCTGACAAGTGGAAGGATTACTCGACCCTTGACATCGACCCGGAGAAGAGCTACTACGAGAACCTCCGCGCCGCCGGTGCCTGGTACACGGCCGACAATATGTCCAAACTCGGCAAGCCGACCGACAAGACAGAGTGGGGAATGTCTCCTCAGACAGTCAACGCCTACTATAACCCTACGACGAACGAGATCTGCTTCCCTGCGGCGATCCTCCAGCCTCCGTTCTTCAACGCTGACGCGGACGACGCCGTCAACTACGGCGGAATCGGAGTCGTGATCGGTCACGAGATGTCCCACGGATTCGATGACCAGGGACGACTCTTCGACAAGGACGGGAATATGGCCGACTGGTGGACGGCGGAGGATGCCGGGAAGTTCAACGCCAAGGCCAAGGTGCTTGTGGCCCAGTTCGACGAGGTTGAGGTCGTGCCTGGCGTACACGCCAACGGCCAGCTCTCCCTCGGAGAGAACATCGGAGATCACGGCGGACTCAGCATCGCCTACACGGCGATGAGGAACGCCATCGCCGGCAAGAACATCGGCCTTATCGACGGCTTCACACCGGATCAGAGGTTCTACCTTTCCTACGGTGCGATCTGGGCGCAGAACGCTACCGACGAGGAGAAGGTGCGCCTTACGAAACTCGATGTCCATTCTCTTGCCGTGAACAGAGTCAACGTGTCCCTGAAGAACTTCCAGACGTTCTTCGACGCTTTCGGCATCAAGGAAGGCGATCCGATGTGGCGGCCTGAGAGCGAAAGGGTTCACATCTGGTAAAAGTTTCAATCGGGATAGGTATGGAATCTTCATTAGCGATTATCCGGAAGTTGTGAAGCGGCTTCAGTGGCCTGTCCCGGCACAAGCATATTCATAAAGGAATAATTTTTTGGACGCGTCAAGGTTCATAGCCGGACGCCTCCGTTTCGGAGGAAGGATAGCGATGGTCTCCATCGCTGTCTCTTTCCTCATCATGATTGTCTCCGTCTCCGTCTCGTCGGGATTCAGAAACGAGATCCGGGACGGCATCTCCGACCTTACGGGTGACGTGCAGCTGATGCCGATGGACATGAACTACATCAGCGAGTCCTCCCCGATCTCTGTCAACCAGAGTTTTATGCCTTACATCGAGGCGATTCCGGAGGTTAAGAAGATCACTCCGGCTGTCTATCGCGCGGGAATCGTCAAGAAAGGGGAGAGCATCCACGGGGTGCTCTTCAAAGGAACGCCACGTGAGAAATCCGAATCCGACACGGTAAAGCTCGGAGTCTCGATTCCGGTCAGGCTCTCGGAAATGCTCGGTCTCAATGTCGGCGACAAACTCCTGGCTTACTTTGTAGGGGAGAAAGTCAAGGTCCGCAATTTCAACATAACCAGTCTTTATGAAGGTGTCATGGACGGAACAGACAACATCATTGTGCTTGCGGACATCTCTGACCTTCAAAGACTTGACGGGTGGGCTTCCGATGAGGCTTCCGTTCTGGAACTTACATTGGCTACGGGAGCCAGGACCGACGCCGGAATGCGTGCCGTCACCGAAGAGGTCGGCCACATAGCGCTTGACAAGGCCGGAGAGGATGACGACACCTTGATCGCCACCTCGGTGATCAGCCGTTATCCTCAGATCTTCGACTGGCTGAATCTCATTGACTTCAATGTCTTGTTCATCCTTGTCCTGATGACCATTGTCGCCGGATTCAACATGATCTCCGGACTTCTGATAATGCTGTTCAGGAACATCTCCACAATCGGCACGCTCAAATCCTTGGGAATGACCGACAAGGCCATAGCCAAGGTGTTCCTGCATGTCGCTTCCGGGATTGTCTTCAGGGGAATGTTGATCGGCAACGGCATAGCGCTGGCTTTGTGCGGGTTCCAGAAGTTCACGCACCTCATTAAACTGAATCCGGAGAACTATTTCGTACCGTTTGTTCCGGTACATCTTGACCTACCTGCGGTGCTTGCCGCTGACGCCATCTCCTGGCTTGTCATCATGCTTCTCCTCCTGGTCCCGTGTCTGTTCATCTCCAAGGTCGATCCGGCCCAGACTGTCAGGACTCAGTAGAATCCGCTCCACATCCTCTGTCTCCTCGATCATCACCAGCGCGGTGTCCTCAGGCTGAACCTTGTACCTCGGCGCGTGACCATTGAATATGTCGTACTGATTCAGCACGGCCTTGACGTAGGCCATGGTCTCTTTTCCTTTGAATTTCCCGTGTCTGACATCCTCCACGAACAGTATTGAGTCCTGACTCATCTGTGGCATGACCATGCAGAGATTCTCCCATGTGCCTGGATCGACGCCTTGTGAACGGGCCAGGTTTATGCAGTCATAGATCCTGCCCTCTCCTGCGTTGTAGGCCGCCAGCGTGAACTTCACAAGCTCCTCACCATCGGCGGCCGTGTCCCTGAACTTGCCTTGAAGCCTTGAGATGTAGGCTGCTCCTGCCTCTATGTTCTCTTTGGGATTCAGAAGATCCTCGATTTCATAACGGTCCGCAGTCCGTGGCATCATCTGCATCAGCCCTAACGCTCCCCGCTGTGAGTTCGCCTGGATCCGGAACCGGGACTCGCTCCAGATGAGGGCCGCGAACATCTTCCAGTCCCATCCTATCTTCTTGGCGTTTTCCTTGATCAGGTCGTCGTAGGGACTTATGATGGACGGATCCTTTTTGACTCCTTTCCGGTAGGGATTATAGCCATGGAAGAATCTGGAAATCATGTCGGCATATTCAATGCTCCCTTTGAGGTTGTTGAGCCAGCGGATGATCTCTTTCTGTCTCCTTTTGTCCTTTGTCATCACCCATGAGACAGGAGCGTCGCCCAAAGGGAAAGCCATGAATTCTTCACTTTCAGGAATATTCCCGGTCGGCAGCGCAAGAATGTCAATGCCGCCAGCCCTTAGTGAATCCAGACAAGACAAGTCATCCGTTGCCAGGAATATTCTCACGGAGTCTTCCAGATAGTCCGCCAGTCTCTCGGCCATTTCATAGCAATACCCTGTCTGATAGCCGTCGGACAGCTTGTCTTCCAGCCTCAGGGCGCAGCGTATCACCTCGCCGCTGAAGATGTCCTTAGGGTCGTTCTGGTTTCTGCTCCGTTCGCTGAACGGTATGATAAGAAGCACCAACAGAGTTGGTATCAAGTACTTGAAAAACTTCTTTGTCACCCTTTTCAGCCCCATGGTCGTCAATAGCTGTTGTCTCCAAAACTCCTGCCGCCTCCGGAACCGCCTCCAAAGCCTCCGAATCCGCCTCCGGAACCGCCTCCGCCTCCAAAGCCGCCGAGACCGCCGAATCCGCCGCCCGAGCCACCTCCGCTTCCTCCCGACAGGCCACCACTGGCGCTGACTGCCTTGTTTGAATTAGGCTGGGTGTAGAACGGCCAGTAAACGCCGATCTTGAAGGCCATCTGGGTCCTGATGTAGTGGTGGGCGCTGAAATAGTCCGCCTTGTCCATAGGCCACCCGTTGCCGATGTTCTCAAGTTTCACGAATATGCATGCTCTCTTCCACTGGACATTGATGAAAGCGTCGATGACAGGACCGTTGTTGTACTTTTCCTCCTTCTGGTTGTAGAACGCTCCCACTGCCGGATTCCAGGCCGGAGAGTAGAACTTGGTGTTGTACCATCCTTCCGCTCCGAGCTGCATCTGCATGATGTTCCGCTTGACATTGATCTGGAGGTACAGCCTGGAGTTTGCGGCAAGACTCGGCAGAGGCAGCACATCCTGATTCGACGAGACCTGGAACAACAGCCTGTTGTCCAGATGCAGAGGACCCAGGACGAAGTTCTTGTCCAGCGAGGCGCTCAGCACACTCATCGGAGAATTGTTCTGGCGCACGACCCCGGTGGAGTCGTAATAGACATTGCCTGACAGCAGCGCGTAGCCGAACCTCGCTCCTGTCCTCCATCTCGGAACACTCAGCCCCGCCTGGATCTTTGTGGTCGAGATCTTGCCAAACTCATTGTCCCACTTGAAATGGTTCGAATAGTAGTGCTGGTAATAGTACTCAGGCTCTTCCAGAGAGGTCTCGAAATTCACGTTCAGCGAAACCGGACTTTTCCTTGCCTTTCTGAAAGGGTACATGTCAAACCTTGCGTTGGCTTTCACGGACATGTCGTTCATCTGGTCTCCGAGGAACACATAGTCTCCTGTGGCGTTCCAGTGGATGAAATTCCTCAGCTGTCCTTCCACTCCGGCATAGACAAACGCCGAGTTCCACACCGTGTTCGTTGTCCCTTTCAGGAATGTAGGATCGAAAGTGCTGTAGCTCAAGATTCTGCTCCCGACGCCACCGTTCAGTTTGGAGACAATCGCATTGTCCGACCATGGCTGCAGCCTCAGGAACACCCTGTTCTCCAGTTTCATCACCCTCACGGAATCGAAGGAACTTGTGGGATTGTAATTGAATATGCCATTGTAGAACTTGCGCCCCGTCTCGTCAGTGATCTGATCCTCATAACTCTTGCGGAACACGGAATATTCACTGCTGTGTCCTATGAATGCGGTCGTGATGTTGTTGTCTCCAAGGGTGTCCGCCGCATTTCTCGCGGCTATCCTTCTGGCCATAAACACATTCAGGGAATCGATCATGGTGGAGTCACCGGATGCCATCACGCTGTCTCTGTACGCCTTGTCGATTTTCCTGTACTTCATGTCCTTGATGAACGTGAACGGAATCCTGTACTGCTGGTCGAGGAAGAATGTGTTCCTGATGACGTTTGTCGAGGCGTTGTTGAGATTGATCGGGTATTCCCTCGCATCCAATGTGGTGTCTCTGACCATCGTGTTGTCGCTGGTTCCACCGTTCTCTTTGCGGATGATCTTGTTGTGGATGTAGCCGGCGTGCACCATGTAGCGCCTGCCCAGATAGTTGGCCGATGTCACGAACGTCTTGTTGGTCGTCTTTTCGCTCTGCATGATGCCGTTGCCTCCGAAACGGTCATATTCAAGAGTGAAATTAAGTTCCGGGAAGATGTTCTGCGTCGTCAGGATGTGCAGGTTGTCGGATTCTTTCTGCGCATTCGCGAAGAGGGTTCCGAAATAGGCCAGCTCCGTGTAAGGGGTCTTTGTGTTGTACATCGGGAGCGTCTTTGCGGAATATGTCCATGCCTCGTAAGGATTGTAGAAGGAAACCCCGTTCTCGCTCGTCCGGTTGAACCAGTTGTAGTACTGCAATGCCGATCCGGCAACGCCCAACCATGTGGCGTTCACGTCCTTGCGGTAGAACGGGTAGTCGTGCAGCCAATGGTTGTAGCTGGTGTCAGGCTCGCGGATGTCCATCTTGTGGAACTCCCTCTCATGGGTCCACTGGATGATCCTCTTGTACTGCAGCGAATCCGGGATGGCGAAAGTCTCCAGAATCCTTGGAGTGGCCTCCCTGACGCTGTCCCTGTGCGCCTTCAGGCTGTCCTTCACGTTGAGGACACTGTCGGCGATGTGTTTCTTGATCTTTTCCTTTACCTCGAAATCGTATTTTTTCCTGTCCGTCTTTGAAAGTCCGGCGTACCATGCGTCGAACGCCGCCTTTTTCCTGATGGCCGAGTCGAGGTGGTAGAGGGAATCGACTTTGGGCCAGTCCAAAGAATCCCCTGCGGCCTTCAATGAATCAACCACAATCCTGTGGGTGAGCGAGTCCAGAATCGCCACATAATATTTGTAGCGGAACGGGTCGGTCTCCTTAAGCGAATCCGGCGGGAATATGGTGTCCCTTGCGCTCAGGTGCGGAGTCGTGTCGATCGGGGCCAGAAAAAAGGAGGAGTCCTCCTTGCCGGCGGCATTGCCGATGAACTGATTCCTGTAGCGGATCGTGTCCGGTTGCAGCGGTTTCTCCGCGGAGATGAATCCATAGCCCGGATCCCCCGTAAGCGGACGGTTGCCCATGCCGACGGCCTGAAGCGCGATCACGCACACCACAACCACCGGAAACCATATTCTTTTCAAAGTCTCTTTCACTTTCATATTCCCTTGAGGGTACAATCTCACAAAGATACTGTTTTTCCGCTTTTTGCACAAATCGCACCGATGTGGCGGATTCGTAAATTATTCTTATATTTATAGTTGTTTTTGAAAAGGGAACATTGTCATGAAGAAGACAAAATGGATATACGACACCGACCCGTACCTGAAGCCGTTCGAAGACGCGATCAAGGCGCGGCACGGGAGGATTCTGGATGCGGCGGACAAGATAACGGGTCATGGCGTGGAGGGGCTTGCCTCCAGCGTCAACAACCATCTTTACTACGGGTTGCATAAATGCCAGGACGGCTCGTGGGTGATCCGGGAATGGGCGCCGAACGCCAACAGGATTTACCTGACAGGGGAGTTCAACAACTGGAGGCGCACGTCAGCGTACGAGCTCAAGCCGGCCGGGAACGGCAACTGGGAACTTAAGCTGGATTCGATGTTCCTCAGTCACGGTGAGTTGTACAAACTGTTCATCGAGTGGCCTGGTGGAGGAGGCGAGAGGATTCCGGCCTACTGCACGAGACTTGTCCAGGATGACGGGACGAAGGTCTTCTGTGCCCAGGTCTGGGATCCCGCGCAGGCATATTCATGGAAGAACGACAGGGTGCTGCGCAGGCCTCATCCGCTCATCTACGAGTGCCACATCGGGATGAGCTCGGAGGAACGCAAGGTCTCCACATTCAGTGAGTTCCGGGAGAATGTGCTGCCGAGGGTCAAGAGACTCGGTTACGACACAATCCAGATAATGGCGCTCCAGGAGCACCCGTACTACGGCTCGTTCGGCTATCAGGTGTCGAATTTCTTCGCCCTGAGCTCCCGCTTCGGCACCCCGGAGGAGTTCAAGGAGTTGGTGGACACTGCGCACGGGATGGGCGTCGCTGTCGTGATGGACATCGTCCACTCGCATAGTTGCAGTAATGAGAATGAGGGACTTAGCCTGTTCGATGGCCGTGAGGACCTTTATTTCTACAAAGGGTCGCAGGGGCATCACCCGGCCTGGGGCTCCCGCTGCTTCGACTACGGTAAGGACGAGGTCGTGCGCTTCCTTCTGAGCGACTGCAAGTATTGGCTTGAGGAATATCACCTTGACGGTTTCCGTTTCGACGGCGTGACGAGCATGATCTACTGGGATCACGGTCTTGGGAAGGACTTCAACGGCTACGAACCGTACTTCGACACCGGAGTGGACGAGAACGCCGTGACCTATCTGGGGCTGGCGAACCTGCTGATCCGTCAGCTCAATCCTGAGGCCATCACGATCGCCGAGGATGTGAGCGGAATGGCCGGTCTGGCCGCTCCGTTCGAGTCCGGCGGGGTCGGTTTCGGATTCAGGATGGCGATGGGCGTGGCCGACCACTGGATCAAATGGATAAAGGAAAGAAAGGACGAGGATTGGAGCCCTGGAGAGATCTGGTACGAACTGACCAACAAGCGCGCCGACGAGAAGACCATCAGTTACGCGGAATGTCACGATCAGGCGCTTGTCGGAGACAAAACCTTGATGTTCAGGCTTCTCGACAAGGAGATGTATTTCTCTATGAATATGTCCTCGAAGAATCCGATAGTGGATCGTGGAATAGCCCTGCACAAGCTGATCCGTCTGGTCACCATCGGCACGGCCGGGGACGGTTACCTCAATTTTATGGGCAACGAGTTTGGCCATCCGGAATGGATAGATTTCCCTCGCGAGGGGAACGGATGGAGCTACGAGCACGCCCGCCGTATGTGGTCGCTGGCGGACAACGGACTGCTCAGGTATCATTGCCTCCAGAACTTTGACAAGGCGATGGTACATCTTGTAAAACGATACGGCGTGCTTGCGGCAAGGCCTGAGCTTCTGAGAGCCGATGAAGAGAAGAAAATCTTGATATTCAGGCGCAAAAGCCTTATCTTTGCACTGAATTTCAATCCTGCCGAGTCGTTTGCCGGCTATGCGTTCCCGGCTCCGTCCGGACGCTATGTCAAGGTTCTCGACTCTGACGCCGGGGAGTTTGACGGATTCGCGAGGCTCGAGAATGACGGGGAGCATCTGACGGTTGACGGATGTCTGAGCCTCTACCTTCCGAGCCGCTGCGCCATCGTGCTGGTTGAAAAGGATTCTTCACCGCTTGCGGTGAAAGCAAGTCCCTTCCCGGAGGGAAGAGGTAACGTGGATTGATGGAATAAAATTTTAACCGATATGGCTTTTTTGAAGTTCAACAAGTCAGAGTTGGTCAACCTTTCATATTCATTGAAGAGGGAGATCATCTGCGCCAACAAGACCGGAGCGTATTGCAACACATCGATTGTGACTTGCAACACCAGGCGTTACCATGGTCTGCTGGCCGTACCTATTGACGCTTTCGGAGGGAAGAAGCATCTGCTTCTGTCCTCGTTGGATGAGAGTCTCATCCTGAACGGGAAGCAGTTCAATCTGGGCATCCATTGCTACGGAAGCGTCTATGAGCCGCGCGGCCACAAGTACATCATTGATTTCGAGGCTGATCCTGTGCCTAAAATCACCTATAGAGTCGGTGAGATCGTGTTCACCAAGAGCATCCTGCTTGTCCCTGATTCGGATCAGGTCATGATCCGTTTCGAACTGGTCAACGCACCGGCCAAGGTCAAGCTGCTTCTGACGCCGTTCCTGGCGTTCCGTGACATCCACGCCCTGACCGACGAGAACCCGAACGCGAGGACGGAGGGTTGGGAGATTCCTAACGGTATGGCCTTCAACCTTTACGATGGCTTCCCGGATCTGAATATGCAGTTCAACACGAAGGATGTATCCTTTGAGACAGCCCCTTGCTGGTACAAAGGCATCACTTATTCCGATGAATATCGCCGCGGCTTCGCCTGCAAGGAGGATCTTTACGTTCCGGGGCATTTCGAGACCGAGATGAAGCCGGGGGACGCGATTGTGTTCTCCGCGTCTGTGGCTATAGCCAATCCTTCGGGACTTAAGAGAAAGTTTGACTCGTTCGTGGCCAAGGCCGCGAAGATCACCACGTACCACGAGCAGCTTGTGCACTGCGCCGATCTGCTGAAGCAGGACCGCGGAGGTCACAAGATGATAACCGCCGGATTCTCCTGGCTCTACACCGGTCTGCTAAGGGAGACTCTGGAGGCTCTTCCGGGGCTGACCCTCTACGCCAACGGCGACAAGGCCGAGTTCGAGGAGATTCTCGACAACCTCATCGCGGACAATCAGGAACGACTTTTCCACAGGACAACCCAGGTGGAGGCTCCGCTGAGGCTGGCCGGCGCCCTTGGGCGCTACATCGAATACGGCGCCGACCCGAAGGCTGTCTGGAAGAAATACGGCCCGACAGTCAAGGGCATTCTGGAAAGCTATCTTCCGGGGCGGAGGGTCGAGGTGGCGATGCAGCCGAACGGTCTTCTCTGGGCGCAGCTTGATCATTGGGCTCTTTCGTGGATGAACACCTACGTTGACGGCAATCCTGTGACCGAAAGGGCCGGCTATCAGGTCGAGACGAACGCCATGTGGTTCCAGTCCGTCCTGTTCGCCGTGACTATGGAGCGGAAATATTCACCGTCAGACAGTGCCTTCCTGAAGGAATGGTCGCACATCCTGGACCTGATCCGCGAGAATTTCCAGAACACCTTCTGGAACGCCCGTGCCGGCTATCTCGCCGACTATGTGGACAACGCCGGACAGCATCTTGAGGTTCGCCCGAATATGCTCTACGCCCTTGTGGGTGAGGATATTCCTGTGGAGCCGGAGATCGCGCAGAGGGTGCTGCAGGTCATTGACAACGAACTTGTGACGAGAAGAGGAATACGCACGCTTTCCCCTCGTCATTCCGAGTATAAGGGAGTTTATGAGGGCTCGCAGACAGACAGGGATCTGGCCTACTACAACGGCTGCTGCCTTACTTTCCTTCTTGGCCCTTACTGCGAGGTCTGCTTCAAGATGAAGGGCTCCGCTTTCCTGAACAAGGCCCAGTGGCTTGTCAATGGTTTTTACGAGGACCTGAACAAGCACGGGGTCGGAGCGTTCTCCGAACTCTACGACGGAGACCCGCCTCACGAGCCTCACGGGGCGATCTCGTCTGCCCTGAGCACCGCCGCCCTGCTGGAGGTTGAGTACCTTAAGAACAAATACAAGGAGGAGTAGGAATATGAGAGTTTTGATGTTTGGATGGGAGTTCCCTCCCCACATCGCCGGCGGACTCGGAACAGCCTGCTACGGAATCGTCAAGGGTTTGGCCTACAACGGTGTGCAGACCCTGTTCGTGATGCCGTCCGCCTCAGGTGACGAGGATCAGAGCGCCGCGAGGATCATCAATGCCAGCGATGTGCCGGTCGAGTCGTTCGGCTCGACTGTGGATGAGTTCCTGGACAAGGTCAGGTTCGTCCGCATCGGCTCGAACATGATCCCGTACGTCGATCCGGAGGAGTTCCACGAGATGGTCGAGTCCGAGCGAAGGCTCCAGAGCGAGAATCTGACCAAGTGCATCGGCACGAAGTTCCGTTTCTCCGGTCGTTACGGCTCCAACCTTATGGAGGAGGTCGCCCATTATGCGATGGTCGGCGGCACGATCGCGATGGAACACAAGGATGAGTTCGACATCATCCATGCCCACGACTGGCTGACCTATCTGGCCGGAATCGCCGCCAAGGAACTGACCGGCAAGCCGTTGGTCGTCCACGTGCACGCCACGTCATTCGACCGTGGAACCGAGGACCAGATCGACAGTCGTGTCTATGACATCGAGAAGAGGGGAATGATGGCCGCCGACAAGGTGATCGCCGTCAGCGACCTCACGAGGAACATCGTCATCAACAAGTACGGCATTGACCCGGAGAAGGTCGTGACCGTCCACAACGCCGTGGACTTCAGCGGCCGGGAGAACTTGAAGGTCGAGAGGGGAGTGCGCGACAAGGTCGTCACCTTCCTCGGCAGGATCACCTTCCAGAAGGGGCCTGAATATTTCATAGAGGCGGCGGCCAAGGTCCTCAAGAGGACAAGTGGCGTGCGCTTCGTGATGGCCGGAAGCGGGGACATGATGAACCGCTGCATCCGCCACGTCGCCAAGTTGGGAATATCCGACCGCTTCCACTTCACCGGATTCCTTCGCGGGGCGGAGGTCCAGAAGATGTTCGCGATGTCGGATGTGTACATAATGCCTTCGGTGTCGGAACCTTTCGGAATATCCCCGCTTGAGGCCATGCGCTCGAATGTGCCGGCGATCATCTCCAACCAGTCCGGAGCCGCCGAGGTACTGAAATATGCCTTCAAGGTGGATTTCTGGGACGTGGACGCTATGGCTGACGACATCTACGCGTTGCTGAAATACCCTGCGCTTGCCGATTTCGCGGCCAGGGAGGGCTATGATGAGGTCAACCGCCTTAAATGGAACATCGCGACAGCGAAACTTAAGAATATTTACGAATCAGTTGTCGGCGGCAAAGAATAAGTTGCCGCTGGTTTGGCAAGGATTATTGACGATTACATGATAATATAAAGGGAACGATTATGAAAAAGAACATCTGTCTGTATTTTCAGGTTCATCAGCCTACGAGGCTGAGGCAGTACCGATTCTTCGACATCGGCAAGGATTCCCACTACTATGACGATTTCGCTGGCAGAACCATCCTCCGCAGGATAGCCCAGCGATGCTATATTCCTATGAACAACCTTCTGCTGGATCTTATCAAACAGCACGGAGGCGACTTCAAGGTTGCATTCTCGATCACCGGCTCCGCTCTGGAGCAGTTCGAGAGATACGCCCCGGAGGTGCTGGACAGTTTCCGTGAACTGGCCCGGACAGGCTGCGTGGAGTTCCTCGGAGAGACATATTACCACTCCCTCGCCTCGCTTGCCAATTTCGGTGAGTTCAGGCATCAGGTGGAGAAGCACTCCGCCGCGATCGAGAAATATTTCGGTGTGAGGCCGACGGCTTTCAGGAACACCGAGCTGATATATTCAGATTCCATCGGACGCGACGTGTACAGCCTTGGCTTCAAGGTGATGCTCGCTGAGGGTGCGCGTCATATTCTTGGATGGAAGAGTCCGGACTACATCTACACCGACAGCCAGCAGAAGCACCTGAAACTGCTGCTGCGCAACTATTCGCTGAGCGACGACATCGCGTTCCGCTTCTCCGACAGAGGGTGGAAGGATTGGCCGCTTACCGGCGAGAAATACCTTTCCTGGCTTAAGGCCGCCGACGGGGACATCGTGAACCTGTTTATGGACTATGAGACGTTCGGGGAGCATCAGAAGGAGAGTTCGGGAATATTCGAATTCATGAGATATTTCCCGGAAATCGCGTTGAAAGACGGCTCTTTCGAGTTTGTCACTCCGACACAGGCCGCGAGGAAGCTCAGGCCGATCGCCGAGATTGATGTGCAGGATCCTATCTCCTGGGCTGACGAGGAGAGGGATGTCAGCGCCTGGCTGGGCAACGAGCTCCAGCAGGACGCTTACAACAAGCTCTACGGGCAGGCCGAGAAGCTTGCCATCCTGAACGATCCGGTCCTTTGGGAGGATTTCGGACACCTGCAGGAGAGTGACCATTTCTATTATATGAGCACCAAGTTCTTCTCTGACGGGGCGGTCCACAGTTACTTCAATCCTTACAACACTCCTTACGAGGCGTTCATCAACTACATGAACGTCCTGAGTGACTTCATCATCAGGATTGACGACGCTATGACCACTTCGGGGAAGAAGGTGGAAGACGGCTCTTCGACAAGCCCGGCGACCGACGCGAAGAAGGACGCTGGTAAAAAGAAGAAGTCAAGGGAAGTCGCTTCGACAGGCTCGGCGACCTCGAAGAAGGCCGCCGAAGCGAAGAAGTCAACGAAAACAAAGACAACCAAACAAGTAAAAAATAAATAAATGACAAACGAACTGACGAATCCAGACTATCTGTTTGAGGTCAGTTGGGAGGTGTGCAACAAGGTCGGCGGTATCTACACAGTGATCGCCACCAAGTCGCTTTACCTTAAGCGGCAGCTTCACAAGCACCACATCCTGATCGGCCCTGATGTCTGGATGGACACTGAAAGCAACCCGGATTTCATCGAGGATCCGCATCTTTACTCTATCTGGAAGGCGCAGGCCGCCTCTGAAGGGATCAGGGTGAGGATAGGCAAATGGAACGTCCCCGGGAATCCTATCGCGATTCTGGTGGATTTCAAGCAATTCCTTACCAGTCAGAATGATATTCTGTCAAAGTACTGGGAGCGTTTCCAGGTCGATTCCATCACCGGAAACTGGGACTACAAGGAAAACTTCCTGTTCGGCTACGCCGCCGGTAAGGTCATTGAGAGTTTCAGGAACTTCAACCTGAGTGCCTCCGACAAGATTGTGGCGCAGTTCCACGAGTGGCAGACCGGAGCCGGACTGCTTTACCTCAAGTACAAGCAACTCCCGATAGCTACAGTGTTCACTACCCATGCCACGGTCATCGGACGCTGCATCGCCGGCAACAACCTGCCCCTGTACGACTCCATGAACCTTTACGACGGAGACCAGAAAGCCCGCCAGTTCAACGTGATCGCCCGTCACTCTCTTGAGAAGAAATCGGCGCAGAACGCCGACATATTCACAACTGTCAGTGAGATCACCGCGAAAGAGTGCGAGCAGTTCCTTCAGCGCAAGGTGGATGTCGTGACCCCGAACGGCTTCGAGAACAGCTTCACTCCGGCCACGGATGAGGAATATGACGAAAAGCGCCGCGCCGCGCGTGCCAGGTTGATAGAGGTCGCCACGGCGATGTCGGGCGAGGAGGTGTCGAAGGACGCGATCCTCATCGGCATCGGAGGACGTTATGAATATCGCAACAAGGGCATCGACGTGTTCATCGACGCCCTCAAGAAACTTCAGGACACCGACCCGCAAGGCCGTGACATCCAGGCGTTCATAATGATCCCTTCCGGCCACAACGGAGCCGACAAGGATCTGGTTGCCAAACTTTCCGGTACCGGATCTTCGGAGTACACGACTCAGGTCTCCCACTATCTGATGGACACTGAATATGATGTCATCACCCGCCGTTTCAAGGAGTTGGGCTTCACCAACGCCAAAGGCAGCCGCGTGAAGGTCTATTTCATTCCGTCATACCTTAACGGAACGGACGGTGTGTTCAACATGAAGTACTACGATCTGCTCGTGGGACTTGACCTGACCTTGTTCCCGTCATACTATGAGCCTTGGGGCTACACCCCTTTGGAGAGCCTCGCGTTCAGCATTCCGTCACTTACCACCAGCCTCGCCGGATTCGGCCTATGGGTCAGGTCGCATTATGGCAAGGAGCATCCCGGCATCACCATCCTTGACAGAAACGACTCGAACTATTACGATGTCGTGGACGGAGTCGTGGCGAGGGTCAAGGAGATCGCCGCCCTGGACAGCGAAGGCCGCAAGGCCTACATGGCTTCGGCCAAGGATGTCTCCACGATCGCCCTGTGGGAGAACCAGATTCAGTATTACAAGGAAGCATATTCAAAGGCCATAGAGAAAGTGATTGAGGCCAAGGGTGCTTTCCCGGATGAACTTAATGAAGACAAATCAATGGTGTACAAGAAGATAGTAATCAATAACCCTACCTGGAAGAGCGTGATGGTGACCCGTCACCTTCCGGATGCGCTCTCCGGTCTCGAGACACTTTCCAAAAACCTTTGGTGGTGCTGGAACGAGTCCGCGAAATCCCTGTTCAAATCGATCGATCCGGTCATCTGGCACGACACCTGCCACAATCCCATGGCTCTGCTTGACGCTGTGAGCCTCAAGAGGTTCAAGGCCTTGGCCAAGGACGATGCCTTCCTCGGCGAGCTGAAGTCCGTCATGGACGAGTTCAACGCCTACATGGCTCTCAAGGCGGAGCGCAAGGATCCTTCCATCGCATATTTCTGCATGGAATATGGCCTTGACACCTCGCTTAAGATCTACTCCGGAGGTCTCGGGCTTCTGGCCGGTGACTACCTCAAGGAGACCAGCGACATGAACGTCAACCTCGTGGCTGTCGGACTTCTGTACCGTTACGGCTACTTCACCCAGATCATCACCGGTCAGGGCGAGCAGGTAGCCCGTTACGACGCCCAGGACTTCACGAAGATCCCGGCCGAGCCGGTGATGGACGCCGAGGGCAACTGGATGACCACAAGCGTGGCCTTCCCTGGGCGCGCGATCACCGCCCGTCTCTGGAAGGTGGCCGTGGGTCGTACCGACCTCTATCTGCTTGACACTGACTATGAGGCGAACTCTCCGGAGGATCGTCAGGTCACCTATCACCTCTACGGAGGCGATTGGGAGAACCGTCTGAAGCAGGAACTTCTTCTGGGAGTCGGCGGCATCAGAGCCCTCAGGAACCTCGGAATCAATCCGCAGATCTACCATTGCAACGAGGGACACGCCGCGTTCACGGGACTCGAGAGGCTTCGTGAATATATTCAGGAAGACAATCTTGATTTCAGCGAGGCACTTGAGGTCGTGAGGTCATCATCGCTTTTCACCACCCACACTCCGGTTCCTGCCGGACACGACGCTTTCGACGAGGGACTGCTCAGGAAGTACATCGGCCATTACCCTCAGCGTCTGAAGGTTGACTGGGAGACGATGATGGGACTCGGCAAGGTGAACGGCAACGATGTGAACGAGAAATTCTCGATGAGCTTCCTCGCCGCCAACCTCTCGCAGAACGTCAACGGTGTGTCGATGCTTCACGGTGATGTCAGCAAGGAGATTTTCAGCGGCATCTATCCGGGCTATCTGCCTGAGGAACTGTTCATCAGCTATGTTACCAACGGCGTGCATTACCCGACTTGGGCGGCCGCCGAGTGGAAGAAGATCCACGCCCGTGTGTTCGGCCCGGAGTTCGCCACGCACCACTATGACAAGTCTTGTTTCGAGGGCATCTACAAAGTGTCTGACTCTGAGATCTGGGAGACCAGGAAGACCCTCAAGAAGAGACTGATAGACATTGTGAAGGAGCGTGTCTCCGACCCTTCGCAGTGCAACCATTACTCTCCGAGCCAGATTGTGGCGATCAAGGAGAACCTTCGCGATGATGTGCTGACCATCGGTTTCGCCCGTCGTTTCGCGACCTACAAGAGAGGAACCCTTCTGTTCTCTGACCTTGACAGGCTTGACGCCATCGTGAACGATCCCGTGCATCCGGTCCAGTTCCTTTTCGCCGGCAAGGCCCATCCTGCCGACAAGGCCGGGCAAGACCTCATCAAGAGGATCATCGAGATCTCCAAGCAGGATCGCTTCATCGGAAAGATCGTGTTCATCCCTGGCTATGACATCTCCCTCGCCAAGAGGCTTGTGCAGGGTGTCGATGTGTGGATGAACAACCCTACAAGGCCTCTGGAGGCTTCCGGCACTTCCGGCGAGAAGGCTTCGATGAACGGTGTCATGCACTTCTCCGTGCTTGACGGCTGGTGGGTCGAGGGCTACAAGCCGGGCGCGGGATGGGCTCTTCCGCTGGAGAGAACCTACGATGACCAGAACTATCAGAACGAACTGGACGCGGCCACAATCTATACTACTATCGAGAACGACATCGCTCCGGCCTACTACGATGTGGACAAGTCCCTCGGACTGTCTCCTACCTGGGTGGGCTACATCAAGAACACCATCGCCCAGGTGGCCGACAATTTCACCACCAACAGGATGCTGACCGACTACTGCAACCAGTACTACATCCCTCAGTCGGAGCGTGCCGGTAATATGGTGGCTGATGACTACAAGATGGCCCGCGTGATCTCGGCATGGAAGAAGAAGGCGCGCCGCGAGTGGCAGAACGTGGAGGTCATCTCCCAGACGCAGCCTGACCCGTCCTACAGCCTTACCGAGTCCAATGCCTTGACTTCTGAGGTTGTGCTGAATCTCGGCGATCTTTCTCCTCAGGACATCGGTGTGGAGATGCTGTTCGCGACGACTGACGTGAGGCATCAGCTGCATATTCAGGAAAAATGTGACTACGACGTGGTCGAGTTCAATGACGGTGTCGCCAAGTACCGCGCGTCCATCCTTCCGGACAGGACCGGTATGTACCAGGTGGCGGTCAGAATGTACGCCAAGAACCCGTTGCTGCCTCACAGGCAGGATTTTGAATTGGTGAAATGGTTATAGCTACCGGATTCTTTGACGGTGTCCACATCGGGCACCGTTTTGTGATAGAGCGGCTTGTGAGTGCGGCCAGGGAAAGGGGCGACCAGAGCATGGTCGTCACTTTCTGGCCTCATCCACGCAACGTGCTTCAGGACGATGCCCGCAACCTGCGGCTTCTGACCTCGCTGGAGGAGAAGAAGGCGTTGCTCTGGGGGCTTGGTGTGGACCACGTTGAGGTGCTGCCTTTCACCAAGGAATTCAGCCGGTTGACCACCCGGGAATATTTCCGTGATGTCCTCGTCGCCCGTTTCGGCGCCAAGGCTGTCCTGATCGGCTACGACAACCGTATGGGCTGCGATCCGCAGACTCCGGAATCAATCGAGAGAATCGCTGTGGGTGAGGGGCTTGATGTTGTCCGTTTGGGCAGTGTCACCTCTCCGTCAGGTGTGACGGTAAGCTCCACGAAGATCCGTGAGGCTGTCGCCGCCGGGGAGATGGAGACCGCCGCCGCGATGCTCGGGTATGAATATTCCTTGCTGGGAGTTGTGGTGGCGGGCAACCGCCTTGGCCGCACTATAGGTTTTCCGACGGCTAACATCCAGCTCTACGAGCCGTTGAAACTGTTGCCGGGCAACGGTGTCTATTCGGTTGAGGCCGAGACGCTTGGCCGCAAGTTCAAGGGGATGTGCAACATCGGTGTCCGTCCGACCGTCCGTGCCGGAGGCCAGCGCACCATTGAGACCAACATCTTCGACTTCGACGAGGACATCTACGGTCTCGACCTCAAGGTCACCTTCCACCACAAGATCCGTGACGAGCGCCGTTTCGACTCCATCGACACCCTCCGCTCCCAGCTCGCCGCCGACAAGGCCAGCATACTTGATAAGACGCACAAACGCGACAATGCTGATTAAGCAACCTTCAAAAAATAACCTGCATCATTTTAAGGAATCTTTTCGGTCTAGATCTATTTTCGAAAATCTTCTCTTAATCTGAGGCAACTTATTTTTTTTCGGAATTATGCACTTTAGGCTTGCTGGGCGCCGGACGGTGAGGTGACCCGATCCAGATCTGATAAACTATACAATGGAACGAAGAACATAATATTGCTAATTATCCGTTATCCTAGATGTCATCCAAAATTTGTGAGTTTTATCCAAAAAGACAACATAAAATGTGTTATCAACAATATGCCCAACAACAATTGCTTGCCCCGTTATATGTATTCTTGCCCATTGAGCATCGTCCGGGACAAAACCAGGGCATACAAATTTGGTTTTAGACTCAGGCGGATAACCTTCGTAAGCGGCAAATTTGCCACCATCAATTTGAGCAAGTAAAGGCTTTTTTGAGTAACCGTGAAAAGTCTCTAACATTCTAGACAATAACCCACATTTTTGCCAATCCTTAAATGACGAGCCATATTTTTGAGATGTATCCAAATATTGGAATGAAATCTTGAAGCAGTTTTTCGCCTCGTCTTTGGTTATAGGTTGTTTTTCTTTAAGGAAAGCAGCTATAACCGAACCTTGCTTTTCCTTCTTGATTTTAGGCACGGTTGATTTCCTTTTTATAGAACTCCTTTGTTGTATCTTTAGATATTATAGAATGACAGATGTCAGCCTCCCCGTATCCTCGCCTTGCTTCTATCCAAGGCAATTCACTATGGGTCGTTTGCTCTAATTCTAAACCAGTCCAAGTTGACAATGTATTCAAGACATCCTTGACCAACTCCTGTTGAGAAGTAGTCAGTTTGTTAAATTCAGCGTCCACGTCAATACTTCCCGGCACATAATTATACTCGATGTCAGAATATAGAATAGATTTATCCTTGAAACTGTCATAAACCTTCCTGCATACTGGACCGTGCACCCATGCTTCAAATTCATCATTGACTAATTCTTGTTCAAAATATGCCAAATGATATGCATCACAGTAAAATAGAAGTTTCTGCAATTTCAGATGAGACATCGGTCCATAGTGTTTTATGATATATTCGCTTAACACTAATATATCTATTGTTTGCAAAGATTTTGTCGCTGCTTCCATCTTATTAATCGTTTTTCATATCTACATTTGTGCCGATGCTAACCAACTACAATTGGTCTTTGTTCCAAAGATACATCTTTTATCATAAATAGTACACCTGTTTCCGAAAAACTTGCCGGATTATTTTCCACTTATCGCCAATTAATCAGTTTTATACACCTTTTTTAACTTTTCTTTTAGCTTGTGCCATGTTTTGGCATAAGCCCACGTTATCTTTGTATCAGCTAAGGATATATGATATGACTTACTTCGAATTCACAAAAAGATTCCCTACAGAGGACGCGGCGATTGACTACATCGTGGCTAAGAAATACCATGACGGATATGTCTGCCCAAAGTGCGGCTGCGTTCACCACAACATCTACCATCAATCCTATGACCACAGGAAACTATACTGCAAGAACTGCATGAGCGAGTTCTCCGCGCTTTCCGGAACCATATTCGAGAACACCCACCTTGACATACGCATGTGGCTATATGCCATGAACCTTGTCATTGTGGCGAAGAAGGGGATATCCGCTTGCCAGTTGCAAAGGGAACTCGGCATGGGATCATACCACTCCGCTTGGAGGATGATGAGGATGGTAAGGTCGGCGATGCACAAAGAGGACATGAAGGAGGTGTTCGAGGCAATCGTTGAGATAGACGAGACATATGTTGGAGGTAAGCCACGTAAATCAAACATCCATGATGACGATGACCGCCCTGAAAGCCAGAACAAGCGTGGTCGCGGTACATCAAAGACTCCTGTCATCGGTGTGAAGGAGCGTTCGTCCGGTCGTGTTTACTGCAAGGTGGCGTTGAGGAATTCGGAAGGTCAGCAACTTACTGGGAAGCAGTTGTTCAGTGTGCTGAACAAGGTGTGCAAGGGCGGCAACAAGGTGATGACCGACCAGTACAGCGGATACAACATCCTTGACGGGGAGAACGAGAAGAACCTTGTGAGGTTGAAGGTTGACCATTCGGTAATGTTCTCGTTGAGGAACGGGATTCATACAAACGGGATAGAGTCGTTCTGGGCGATAGTTAAGAGGGGAATATATGGTATATATCACCACATATCAGTAAAATACATGCAGTTGTACATGGATGAGTTCAGTTTCCGTATGAACCACAGAGAAAGTGAGGAAGCATTCGAGAGGCTGGCTTCGCTGGCGGTGGCGTAAACAAATCCTAATATTCAACTATTTATTGATAAATCAAATAGTTGAAAACAAATGAATAGAGATAATAGGACAATCCGGATAACGGAATCAGTAATCCGGGATATCGTCAGGGAATCAGTAATCCAGATTATCTCGGAAGCGACCATCAATGGGCATACATATGCCGTTGAGAAACAACTGGGAAAGTGGAAATGTATTGATGGAATATATGCCGACTATGATTTCTCCGAATTTGGAAAGAAAGGCTATAGCCAAGATGTCCGTATGTATATTGATACAACTGCACCCAAAGATGTTCCGGCAACATATTGTCTATTCCGCAGAATGGATAACGGTAAATATTTCTATGCAAAAATTGTCATGGCTCCGGAACTTGGTCCCAATGAGACGAAATTTTTGCTAGTGCGTCGCTCAGAAGTTCCTCGGGAGATTTTGAATGATTTTCGCACGTTGCCTCTTCCACCCGAAAGGGTACTAGCCAGTCCTTCCTGGCATAAAAGGGATGTTCATTCTCTTTCCCTATGAATTTAGCGTTGCAGGATTGACATGCAGGGTATATATACACTTGTTTTGTTTTGACATCCACAACATGACAGCCTACCAATTTGGTTCTTTTTTTATGGCAGCAATCACATACGGACTGTTTAGGAAAAGGTAGGTGTTTCTTATATTCCCAATAATTCTCCCAACTACCTTGTTCCCATTTAAAATCAGAGGAATATGGCATGTGCTTGACAATAATAAAGCCATCACGTTTATGCCCAATTTCCGCTAATATGTCGCCAACTATGTTATTAACCATCCTTTTTATTTGCTCGTCAGTAATAATATCTGGTTTCATTGTTACTCAATGTTTTCGCAAACTTACATAAAAATCTGCAATTTTTTCAGAGGAAATATAGCAAGAAAACGCAGAAGGACGTAGCCGACTGCGTTTTCTCTCATAATGGTAGGTATAGGTTTAGAAGCACTCTCCGCACTGTTTCCCCACCACGTAGCACTGATTGCACAGGTAAGCCTCGCCAGCCGACGTGGTAGCCTTCACCCTGTTGGACTCGGTGAGTTTCTTCCCGCAGAAGGCGCATTTGTTCGCCTTGGAACCGCACGATGTGAGGGTTACCCCACCAATCAGCAATGCGGCTACCGCCAGCATCCTGAATTTTCTTATCACGTTTCTTTTCATTGGTTATTTGATTTTCCTGATTTTGTACCCGTTTGTTTTGTTCATGTAGTTGTCGAACCCATAATACATATGGGTCTTGTCCTTGTCCATATAGTACTGACCATATGTGAAACAGACCCCACCGCCGACCTCATCAACCCACCAGTTCATATTGTCATAGTGATCCCCACTCTGAAAATAACCTGAACCATCCGGATTAAGCACGATTTTGGTCTGCGTGCCGCTCTGCATTATCGTCAGATCTCCTGAATATGTCCCCGCGAAACCTCCTCCGAAGCATCCTGATAACAGGAAACATAAGGCGATAACACTTGCAATGTAATAGAAAATCTTTTTCATAAGCGATTAATCGTTAAGAGGGATTCTTTTGCCTGGTTCCACCGGTTCTGGTTGCTTGGGAGGGATAAGATCACCATCCCAACGGTTGTCTTTCTTCGGGTCCATCAGCCCGTCATTCGAAATTGTCATTGTCTTCATTTGTTTTTGATTTGAAAGATGTAATTACCTACTGCCGCAAAACCAGTGAACACACCGACTGTCATAAGTATGATTATGATTATATCAAATAATTCAAGTTTTCCCGTGTCACGAATGCCGTATAAATATGCGAAAAGGAACAAACCAGTCCCGACAATTCCACTTATTAGTTTGTATTTGTTCGCTTTATTCTGCGTCGCCATAGCATCCGAAGCCATTTGCTCGATTTTCTGAAAGAAAATATTCATTCTTTCTGTGATTTCCTTGGCGTGAGGCTCGCTTTGGGCGGCATCATATATCAGCCTCAGGTTCCGCATCATATCATCAAACGTGTTGCCGGATATCGCTACCGTAAGTGGTGCGTTTGACTCAAACTGACTGATCAATCTGTTGAAATACCCATTGGAATGGGCTATCATCAGATGTTCTGGGGTCTCCTCCGTGGATTGGGTGAGGATGCAAGCGTCCCTCATCTGGGACAGGACAAGAGCCATCTCCTGCCTCGCAGTTTTCTTGGAGGTCTCCTCCCAAGTGTCTTCGGTGAACAAGGACAGGATGCCTGTTACGGCTTGATTCTCCATCTCCTCGCTACGCCGGAATTTCATTTCATTAAGGTTGACGTTATTCTCCATAAGATTGTCTGTAAGTGTCCATATATCTTCGATACTTGTCCAGGTCTTTGCCGTACCTCCGCATATGCTCCTCTGAATGCCGGATAGCCCTGTCTATCTCGGTCTGATTGGTCGCACGTTTCATTTCCATTGCGTCTTTTCTCGCCACGCTTTCAGGGGAGGAGCATCCTGCCACGGAACAGCATAGCAGCGCCACAAGCACCGCTGCGGTTACCTTTCTCATAATTTCTCGAAAGTTAGTTCGTTGATTCCGATGATAACGACCTTCAGATAGCCGTTGCCTTCCTGCTCCAGTACGCAGACAGGCGGCTGGATGCGGAGACCGTCAAGATGGGCGTTGATGGCATCCTTGTCGGATTCCCTGTCGCCCCTCAGGATAAGGAGCCTAGCCCCGTTCTCCAATGGGTGTTCATAAACCTCAATCATTGTGTAAGTTTTTACGTTGCCAAAGCCCCGTTGGCGGTTGTTATAAAAAACGACAAAAGTGTGGAGCTCGTTTCGTTTAGTCCATGGAGGTTGTGGAAAAACCCGTCTTGATAAACTACTGATACTCCACACTCGGATTGATATGAAGTATCAGCCCACATAGATATGGGCATCACAGCATAGTCAATGCGAGCGAGACGTATTCCGTAATCCCCAAGACTTTGAAAACTTCCACATTTCCACGGAGGAACACGAAAACACTTTCGCAAATATGTACGGGGCAAATGTATGAAAAAAATCGCACTTCCCGAACAGAAATGCGATTTAATGACTAAATATCGCCTTGTCTATTATTCTAAATCGGATTTTTGGAGTGAATGAGAACCGGTTTTGCAATACCCAAAGGGCAAGTATAGTTGGTTACGCAAGAGTTAATCTCAGATGCTATCTTATCTATGTCATTGAGATTTAATTTGGATGATTGGTATGTATATTCTGTAACCGTGAACGACTTATCCACAGGATATCTTAATATTGGCTGTGAAATAGTTGGTTCATCCTCGAAAACAATGGAAATCATATTTTTAGGCAAATCCACGCCAAAGTTGTAGTTCCATGTCCATAAATGTGTCTTATGATTGGAAATCCTAATTGTTACACTACCCAACGACAAATAAGATGAGCCATCATATTCTTTTCCTTGCTTAAATCCGTAATTGTTCCCAATTCTTGCTATTATATGGTTTGCCTTCATACTTTCTCTTGTATTCGTATATAAATAGTGCTAACTTAGCAAAAAAATTAATGATATATGTTTTACGGAGCAAACAAAGGTATAGATATCAGCAATTTACATATACGACATTTCAATAATCTTGATGAAGAAACGCAAACTAAAGCCCTGGTGTTATATGGAGAACATGTTGCAAATGCTAATGCGTTAATCATTGTGGGAGAGAACTACA
The DNA here is from genome assembly GCA_900544195.1 of uncultured Alistipes sp. GTDB lineage: Bacteria > Bacteroidota > Bacteroidia > Bacteroidales > UBA932 > Cryptobacteroides. Next base: position 27,561 of record UQUJ01000038.1, read on the forward strand.
ACCAAGCGATAGTATATGGATATTTGATTATCAGCGAGCATAACATGACATTATCCCCTTACTTTGAGTATTTTCGCAGCAATGTCCTTGCTTTGGAAAAGATAGATTGTAAAGATGAATTCTATCATTCCAAATGCTACAAAATAGTAGATTGGGCATTTGATTCATCATTAAAAACCAAGTCTAATTTGGTTGAGGTTTTTGAACAAATCGCTTTGATGTATGCTGTACAAAACAACAGGATATATATTTGGATGGAATATGGAAATCAAATTACGTATTTTCCTATAGCCATTGACGAAAATAAAGTGTTAGAGACTTATGGCTTTATCTGGCGTTTTAGTGATCTTTTCATGACAATGAACGCCTAGGAATAGTGTCTTCTTTCTATTTTGGGTGTTCCCTATCCGGCTCGGGTTCCATCCTGCCCGGTGCCACAGCAAGCCTAAAGTGCATAATTCCGTTTTTTTTTCATGTTACTAAACAAGAAATTAAGAAGCTGTTTTGAATTGTTTGAAATGTTCTTTGAGATTAATTTTTCAAGCATCCGATAGGTACTACATACACCCCGTCTTCACGTCGGTAGGCAAATTTTCCTGTAGCTGTCAGCACCATCAGAAATGATGGTGCTTTCATTCTGTCCGTATCGATTTTTTCTGCCAATGTCTTCAGTGTGGTCGCCCCCTCTTCTGTCAATTTGTCGCCGCCGAGCTTAATTTCAACAAGTCCGAACTTACCGTTCCGCAGATGCACAACAGCATCGCACTCAAGGCCATACTTGTTGCGAAAATGGTAAACCTGCCCGTCAAGCGCACTTGCAAAAACACGCAGATCGCGGACACAAAGCGTCTCGAACAGCAGTCCCATCGTATTCAAATCGCCAATCAAATCGTTCGGTCCAAGACCCAGTGCCGCCACTGCAATAGATGGATCGACAAAATATCGAGTGTCAGAAGTACGTATTGCGGTCTTTGAGCGCAGGTTAGGATTCCATGCAGCCGAATCCTCGATAACGAAGATTTTTTTCAAAGCCTCGATATAGCTCGTTATTGTTTTTACATCACTTGACTCTTCGTCATTGACACGCATGTCCTCAACGATCGTACTCACGGGAGCCGGAGTACCTTGATGGCGAGCATACGAACGCATCAGCCGTTTTACACGTTCTTGATTACGACGCACACCGTCCACACGCGATACATCAGCACGGGTCACCGCATCATAGTAATATTTAACCTGATCCAATGCAATATCCCCATCCTGCATCGTCGCACGAGGCCATCCGCCGCGACAGATCAGAAATGCCATGTCATCGAGCGTCAGTTTGTTGATTCCTATGATATTTTCAGGTGTGTCGAACAACGCTTCCAAACTAACTTCACCTGTTGACTCTCCAGACTCGTATAGGCTCATGGGACGCATTGTAAGCCATGCAAAACGACCTGCACCCGAATGATGTATTTCTTCAGTCTTTGCAGGTACTGCAGAGCCGGTAAGAATAAAGAGTCCGGCTCCGTCCCGATGATCAACTTCGAAACGAATTGTATCCCATAATTTAGGAGCGAGTTGCCATTCGTCTATCAATACTGGCGGCTCTCCGACTAACAAGGCTTTCGGGTTAATGTCTGCCATACGAAGGTTCTGCTCCATATGCGATGGTTCATCCATATAGATAATTGTAGCGGCCTGTTGCTCTGCTGTGGTGGTCTTGCCACACCACTTCGGGCCTTCAATCAAAACAGCACCGATACCAGCTAACTTACGCTTTAGTTCTTGATCCGCAACTCTTGGTTTATAAGCCTTCATATTCATCATTAATTACTCTGCAAAGATAACACAATATTTTCAATTACGCATTATGGCTAAATAAAAACACCTGTTTTGGCTAAAATATTTTTCCTGTATTGCTTATTAAAAATTCCGTTTATTGACAAATCACTTTTCGGGAGGGGGAGCTCGGTGGCAAAGCCGGAGACAAGCCAAGGAACAGGACAACATATCTCATCAATATCTAAATCAAAAGCAGTATGAACAAAAGTCTAACAAAACCTCTCATCCGGCCG
>UQUJ01000039.1 GCA_900544195.1 uncultured Alistipes sp.
TTAAAAGTAAAAGTACCCCCAGTGAGAATTGAAAATTCGTAGTCGCCTCTGTAGTGGGGTACAGACTTTTCTGCTCTCGTCGAGACTTTTCAAGTGGACTCAAGAATAGTTCGAACAAATCAAAACAGCTTCTCAGATTTGACAATGATTTCAATGATTGCTATCTTTGCCCCATGAAGGTTCTTTGGATCGGTTTTGATGCCAAGGATCAAAAGGGAATCCGGTGCGAATCCGGGACAGTACCCGCTGCTGTGAGTTCCGCCTGACATTTTGAGTGTCAGGGGCGGCTGTCCTTAAAAACAGCCAGAAGATTGACGCGGCTTTCTTATGCCACTGGCAGGACGCTGGATATTCAGTTGTCCACAACCGGGAAGGCGCCGCGTCAGGAACAAGTCAGAAGACCTGCCTTCATAGAACTTTACGGCATTACCTGCGGGATCACGGGCGGCTGCCGCACATGAATTTATGAAACGAATATACCGTCTCATAGTCTCGGTCTGCCTCCTGGGATGCGGGCTGGTGGCTTTTGCACAGACTTCCGGTGACACGACTTCTGTCCACCGGAAAGATGCGCCTTTGGACAGTGTCCAAGTGATCAAGGAGGCCGTGATCATCGGCGTTCCGGCAGAATACAAATACCGAGAGGTGATCCCGGCACAAACCCTTAAGGAAGAGGAACTCCAAAGATTGAACAGTTTCTCGGTCGCGGACGCGATCAGACACTTCTCCGGAATCCAGCTGAAAGACTACGGCGGGGTCGGCGGACTGAAGACCGTGAACATCCGCTCAATGGGCACGAACCATATGGCTGTGTTCTATGACGGAATCCAGCTCGGCAACGCCCAGAACGGACAGGTGGACCTGGGACGTTTCTCTCTCGATGACGTGGAGGAGATTTCGCTCTACAACGGCCAGAAAAGCGACATCTTCCAGTCCGCCAAGGACTTCGGAGCCTCGGGGACAATCTACATCACGACCAGGAGACCACGGTTCGAGAACAGCCGGAACGCCAATTTCAAGGCGACGATGAAGACCGGATCTTTCGGCCTCATCAATCCGTCCATCCGCAGCGAGTACAAGATCTCGGATGCCGTAAGTGCCTCGTTCAGCGGAGAATGGGTCAAGGCTACAGGCAAGTACAAGTTCCGTTACCGCCTAAGGAACTCGCTCGGAGAGACTGTCTATGACACCACCGCGGTACGTCACAACGGAGACATCAACGCAACAAGGCTTGAGGCAGCGCTTCACGGAACAACCAATGAAGGGCGGTGGATCGTCCGGGCATATTCATACAACTCCGAGAGGGGCATTCCTGGGGCGATCGTGAACAACGTGTTCCGGAACGGAGAACGTCTTTGGGACACGAACTCGTTCATTCAAGGGACTTTCACAAACAGGTGGACACCGAAGTTCAGATCTCTGGTCAACGCCAAGTACGCCGCCGACTACACCCATTACGAGAATCAGGACGCGAAGCTGATCCAGACGAAGAACACCTACAAGCAGAAAGAGCTGTACGCCTCCTGCGCGAACCTTTATAATATAATGGATAACTGGGAGGTCTCGTTCTCATACGACTTCCAGTGGAACACTCTTGACGCGACATTCTATATGCCGACCGAAAGCGACGGTACGTTCCCCTACCCTACCCGCTACACGCAGATGGCGGCGCTTGCCACGGCGTTCGAATGGGGCAGGCTCAAAGGACAGGCCAGCGTGCTGGGTTACTTTGCGCACGAGAAGGTGAAGCGGTTCGAGGCCCGTCCGGACAAGGCTGTGGCCACACCGGCTTTCTTTCTGTCCTACAAGCCGTTCCGCAGGCAGGATCTGTCGCTCAGGGCGTTCTACAAACGGATGTTCCGGATGCCGACGTTCAACGACCTCTACTACACGGACATGGGCAACGCCTTCCTGAAACCAGAATATGCCGAGCAGTTCAACGTCGGGCTGAAATACGCGAGGAGTTTTATGAATATACCCGCTCTGCGAATGATTGACGCTTCCGTGGACGCCTACCACAACCTCATCACGGACAAGATCATAGCCTACCCGAAAGGCCAGCAGTTCCGCTGGACGATGCTGAACCTCGGGGAGGTGGACATCAAGGGCGTAGATGTGGCTCTGAACTCAGCCTGGGCCTTCGGCGAGGTGGAGGCCACGGCCAGGCTTCAGTACACTTACCAGGAGGCGATCGACATCACGGATCCTGCGGACACATATTACCGGGACCAGATTCCATATATTCCCTGGCACAGCGGTTCCGCCGTGCTGGCGGTGTCCTACAAAGGTTGGGGACTGAACTACAGCTTCATCTACACAGGCGAGCGCTACAACCAGCAGGAGAACATCCCCAGAAACCACACCCAGCCGTGGTACACCAGCGACCTCTCCGTGCAGAAGTCCTTCGCCATCCGCACCCGCACCATCAAGCTCACAGCCGAGATCAACAACCTTTTCGGCCAGGACTACGACGTGGTGCTGAACTACCCGATGCCGAAGACCAATTGCCGGTTTGTCACGAGTTTTAGTTTTTAAATCAATACATTATGAGACACACAAACAAAATCATCAAAGCCTTGGCCATAGTCCTGTTTTTCGGCGTGGCCATCTGCAGCTGCCGCAAGGAAGAGACTATCGTTCCTCCGGTGTATGGCCCGTTGGGATTCCAGACAGACCCGGATGCGGATCCGATCGGAATGTACGTCCTCAATGAGGGCAATATGGGCAGCAACAAGGCCGACATTGATTTCCTCGATTACCGTGAGGCATCCTACTCCTGCGGAATCTACGCCGAAAAGAATCCGACTGTTGTAAAAGGATTGGGAGACACTGGCAATGATCTACAAATCTATGACGGAAGATTGTTCGCTGTCATCAACGGCTCGCACAAGGTGGAAGTGATGGATGCCTACACGGCCAAAAGAATCACCCAGATCGACATAGCAAACTGCAGGTACATCGCCTTCAAGGACAACTACGCCTACGTCACGGCCTATGTTGGTTCCGACGCTGAATTCCAGGCAGACCGTAAAGGTTCCGTGTTCAAAGTCAATCTGGACACTTACAAGATCGAGGGCGAGACTCGGGTCGGATACCAACCTGAAGAGATTGCGATCATCGGATCCAACGCATACGTGGCGAATTCCGGCGGTTATAGAGCACCGAATTATGACTCAACGGTTTCCGTCATTGACGTGAATTCGATGATAGAGCTTTACACGATTGATGTCGCGATCAATCTATGCCACATCAAAGCCGACTCAAAGGGCAATCTGTGGGTGTCATCCAACGGCAACTATGTCGATGTCGCTTCGAACCTGTACCGGCTGGAAAATGACGGAACACAGTACAAAGTTGCGGAAACCATGAATATTCCCGTGTCCAACATGGCCATCGCGAATGATTCGCTCTACATCTACAGCAGCGAGTACAATTACGTCACTTCCACCAGCACAATCTCTTACGCCATCATTGATGCCGCACGTGGCAGTGTCGCCTCCCGCAAGATCATCACTGACGGAACGGAAAGCCAGATCGTGTCGCCTTACGGAATCGCGGTTCATCCGAAAAACGGCGACATCTACATCACCGACGCAAAGAACTACACTTCCAGTGGAACTCTTTACTGCTATTCCAAATCCGGTGTGCAAAAATGGAGTGCAACCACAGGCGACATCCCGGGACATTTCGCGTTTCTGCCACGAGTGAAATAGCCCTCCCCGCTCAGACTGTCTGAAAAGTCGCGGCGAGAGTAGACGAGGTGGTAGCCCTGATGAAGAGCGTAGAAAAGTCTGTCCCCCTATACAGGGGCGACAACGAATTCTCAATCCTCGGAGATGGTAATTATACTTTTAAGACAGTCTCCCCCAGACTGTCTTAAAAGTCTCGGCGAGAGTTGAAAAGTCTGTACCCCTATACAGGGGCGACTACGAATTTTCAATCCTCTCTGGGGGTACTTTTACTTTTAAGACAGTCTCCCCCTAATAAGGCCAACACACTACGGTGGTTTTGAGTGAAGCACACGGTCAACGATCTTCAAGGGGAATCCATAGCGGCCTGAAAGAACGTTCCTCAATGCCATGACTTGATTGAAATCGAGTTTCGCCAGCATATCCTCAGCCATGGAGCAGATGGTTTTACGCATTTCTTTCAGACAATAGCCAGTGTTCCGCACTGGAGAGACAGGCGATTCTTCCAAGTGTCCGATGGTGTCAGGGAACAGCATCGGGCATATTCGTGCAACAGCATTCCTGACCTCACGGTCGTTATCCGGATAGCGGATCGCCTCTCCTTGGTTGGCGTTCAAATCCGCCTTGTTCACCAGATAGGAAAGCGAGCCTATCGTTTTGACGGCAGACTCCAGACGATCTGATGAAATGAAGGAAGCGAATGTCACCATTCCGTTGGCATAAAGTCTCCAAGATTGAGGGACACCGCGACTTGTCCCCAGAACCTTCTGTTTACGCCATTGAGGGATATCCACAATCCTTGGACGCAAGACCGCCGAATGCCCCTCCTTGTCAAAATATTCAAGAATAGAACTCCACGGGTACGAGAAAGGGTTGTTTGTCTCGCGATGCTTGCGCGGATTGTTAAGAATATATCCGATGACATTCTTCAGATACTCCTCGGAATCCACTTTTTCCACCTTGACACGCACCCTGCACATGACTTTTGATGTTCCGAAGCGGTGTGAATAGTACATGCTTATTGTTCTCTTGAACCTTTCCGCGCATCGGATCACGTCAGATTTTCGTCCCCAAGCCAACGAATGGAAATGAGTTGACACAAGTACAAGTATCACGACATCAACGTCTTCGCCAAACAGTTTGAATGCGGCGGCGAATTTGTTCACACCTGCGATGAACGCCTTCTCGTCAGAGAACAAGTCAACGCCTTCCAGCCCTTGTGAACAGATGTGGAACCACCCGGGTTCCTCACGATCTTCCAACCGCTCTTTCTCCTGCGTACGCACGTCGTTCCGTGACCGCGCGAGGTCATAGCATGCCTGATACAGAGGCTCTTTCTCCTGCGTTCGCACGTCGTACCGTACTCTCCATTGATTTTCAGTCCGCTTACCGGACGCGTCAAAGTAGGCACCGTACCCCTTTTGCTCTCTCCATTGACCTTCAACATGCGCATGTCCGGATTCTTTTCCTTTCCATTGCTCTTGGCCAGTTTTTCTGTCTTTCAAACCTTTCGCCTCAACCATAAGTACTTCATTTAGTTTAAGTTAACATTAAGAAGTCAAGACTCTGCATCAGATCCTTCCTCCTTTTTCGCCTCCAAGTTATGACAAATAAACAATATTTCCCAACCTTTACACATTTAAATCACACCTAGAACTGCAATTCATTATTCTTCAGTCAATTCTAGTTCCAGGTGTGAGGAGTTTCGCACACCTGGGAGGGCGGTGTGGCTCTACCGAGGGGTGGAACGTGGGTGGGGACTCCCAGGTGTGACTTTTCACGCACACCTGGAAACGCAAATGGCTGACGGGCAACAGAATCGGTTTCCGGGTGTGAGGAGTTTCGCACACCTGGGAGGGGCTGGAGGTCATACGAGGGGGGTGGGAAGGGCGATGTGGCTCTACAGAGGGGTGGGAAGGCGATGGGCTCTACAGAGGGGTGGAACGTGGGTGGGCTATACAGAGGGGTGGAACGTGGGTCCACAGGTGCGTGGGAAGGCGGTGTTGAAATCATTGTGGAAAAATTTGGAAAGAGGTGGAATAAAATGGAAAAATATTCCTAACTTTGTCACCAAGCGTGAAAGGCGATAACTTATGATCACATTCATCGGAGAATATTCAGGCAAGATCGACGACAAAGGGAGAGTGGTTTTCCCTTCGCCGTTCAAGTCGCTGATGGCGTCCGAGGGGGATCAGAGGTTTGTCATAAAGAAAGACATCTTCGAGGAATGCCTTGAGATGTACACCTTTGAGGAGTGGGAGCGCCAGTCCGAGGAGGTCAAATCCAAACTCAATTTCTTTAATCGTGCTCACGCCGCTTTCTGGAGAGAGTACATGCGCGACCGCGCGATCGTCGAACCGGACGCCAAGCTCGGACGCATCTCTATCCCCAAGAAGCTTTTGGAGTCAATTGGTGTAACGAAAGAGGTAGTCTTCTCGGGCAACGATTACAAGATCGAGATCTGGGCCAAGGAGAGATTCGAGGCCAGCGGAATCTCAAACGAAGAATTCTTGAATATTGCCGGACAGCTGTCTCAGGAGAGATAGGAGGGCCGGACGATGTCAGAATACCACACACCAGTGATGCTTGACGAGAGCATTTCCGCCCTTGTCACCAATCCATCAGGAACTTACGCCGATGCCACATTCGGGGGCGGTGGTCACACCGCCGAACTACTTTCACGCTTAAATGAAGACGGTCACGTCATCGCCTTCGATCGTGACAGCGACGCAATCAGCAACAGGATAGACGACCCTCGCCTGACAATGGTGCGGGCTGATTTCCGGTTCATACACAATTTCGTGCTGAACGAGGCGCACGAAACCTCAGACGAGACATTAAAGGGGAAGTTAACAAACGGCCTTGACGGCATTCTCGCCGACCTCGGAGTCTCATCCCATCAGTTCGACACGGCAGAAAGAGGGTTCTCCTTCCGCTACGACGCGCCTCTGGACATGAGGATGAACCGCGAGGGCGGCAAGACAGCCGCGGACGTGGTCAATGAATATTCACAGGAAGACCTTGAGAGGATATTCCGGATCTACGGCGAGGTGGACAACGCCCGCAAGGTCGCCCGGCTGATTGCCTCCGCAAGGGACAAGGGCAGCATCGGAACCACTGGCGAGCTCGACGAGGCCGTCAAGGCCGCGCTTCCGAAAGTCGCTGAGCACAAATATCTTGCGAAAGTCTATCAGGCCCTGAGGATCGAGGTGAACCATGAGATGCGATCTCTGGAGAAATTCCTCGAAGGAGCGGCAGACTCCCTCAGGCCGGGCGGCAGACTGGCGGTGATCACCTACCACTCACTTGAGGACCGGATGGTGAAGAACTTCATCAAGACCGGAAGGGCCGACGGCAGGGAGGAAAAGGACATATTCGGGAATATTCATGCGCCCCTCAAGGCAGTGAACCGCAAACCGATCCTGCCTCAAGAGGAAGAGATCGCCTCAAACACGAGGGCAAGGAGCGCGAAGCTGAGGATCGCCGAGAAAATTGAAGACGGAGGGAACAGGCCATGACGGAATTGAGGAAATGGAAATTCTCCGACATCTGGGCGTGGCTCAAGAACGCTGCCCTGGCGACACTTAAGGGAGAATTGCTGCTGAGGTTGCATGTCAGCCGCTATTTCATCCACATCATCTACACGTTCTTCCTTTTCTGGGTCAGCATCTGGCTGAGTCTCAGGATCGAGAAGACCTTGACCAGGGTGGAGGACAACAGGAAGGTCCTTGCCGACATGGAGATTTACCACGCTCAGAAGACCGTCGAGCTTGCGGGTCTTTCAAGGATGAGCAAGGTCCAGGCTATGCTGGAGGAATCAGGCTCGAAGTTGACAATGCCGGAGAAACCGGCTGACAGGTTAAACGAATAACGGCGATGGCTGCACCAAAACAGAACACGACAAAGAAAGAGCAGGACAGGATCGGTCTGATTCTGTACTGCTTCTACATCTTTTTGCTGTTCGTCGGCCTGGCCGTGTTCGGCAGGATGCTCTACATCATGTTTGTCTGGGAGCCCGACAAGGATTTGGTCAGATACTTCGTTCCTCCAAGCACAAGGAGCGTCATAGAGCCAAAGCGAGGTGCGATCATCGGCTGCGACGGGAAGCTGCTGGCCCTGTCAACTCCGATGTACGATCTTTACATGGACTGTACCGTGCTCAAGAAGGATTTCATGAGCGAGAAGGATCCACGGAAGGCGGACAGCCTTGAGAACGACTGGCTGGGCAAGGCGCGGAGATTCACGTCCGGCCTCTCCGCCGAGACAGGTATCAACGCCGACGAGTACTACAGGATGATCGTCAAAGGCAGAAACGAGAGGAAACGGTACATGAAGCTTCTCACAAACCTTGACAGAGGGACCCTGCTGCGCCTTGAAAAGCTTCCGCTGATGGAGGAAGGACAGTACAAGAGCGGACTCATCATCAGGAAAAGGGACACCCGACAGTACCCTTACGGGATGCTGGCGAGGAGGACAATCGGCTATGTCAAGGACAATCGTAACCAAAAGGCGGACGAGAGAGGACGCAGCCACATAGGAATCGAGGGGAAGTATGACTATGTCCTCCACGGCAAGGAGGGTGAGATCTGGCTCAGGCCTACGGACAACCGCGAGAAGATCCAGAACTACGACAGCACCTACGTCAAGCCGGAAGATGGTCTGGATGTCAGGACGACTTTGGACATTACCCTTCAGGACATCGTAGATAAGGCACTCCGCAGACAGATTCAGGACAACATGTCCATCGACATGGGATGCGCCGTGATCATGGATGTCAAGACAGGGGCGATCAGAGCCATGGTGAACCTTACGAGGGATTCCACGGACATGTCCCTCAACGAGACCTACAACATGGCCATCGGGCTTGCTTCCGAGCCAGGCTCAGTGTTCAAGACCACGACATTGATGACCGCCCTGGAGGACGGCGTGATCAAATCCCTTGACGACAGGATCCCCACCAACAACGGAGTGATTCCGGGCTACAAACCGGACACCCATGTCCAGGGGATGAAGGACATCTCCATTCTGCGCGGCTTCGAGATCTCGTCAAACTACGTGTTCCGCTATCTGGCCGTCAACAACTACTCAGGCGACCCGAAGAAGTTTCTCGACAAGCTCTATCTCTACAAGATGGGACAGGCGTTCGACTTCGATCTGGACGGACTCACGGAGCCGGAGCTTCCTTCTCCGGATTCTCCGAAATGGAGCGCGACCGACCTCGGTTCCGTCAGCATCGGCTATGCGGTCAAGGAAACTCCTCTGCACATCCTGACATTCTACAACGCCATCGCCAACAAGGGGCGGATGATGAAGCCGTATCTGGTCGAGAGCATTGAGAGGAACGGCTCGGTCAAGACCCGTAAAGGTCCAAGCGTGCTGAACGCGTCAATCTGCTCGAAAGCCACGGCCGACACTCTGCTCAGAGCCATGCGCGCCGTCACATCCGAGGGAACAGCCACGAGGCTGAAAGGGGCGAAGCTGAAAGTGGCCGGAAAGACCGGAACATCCAGACAGGTGCTTTCCGCCAAGGAGATAAGCAGATACGGAATGGAGACTCCGTACGTCACCAAAGACGGAAGCTATCACAATCTGGCGACCTTTGTAGGATTCTTTCCTGCCGACGCTCCTAAATACAGCGCCATCATCTGTGTGAAATCAGGTCTGATCAGAGGCAGCGTTTACGGTGGCGTGATTCCCGCCGCGGCCATGCGTGAGATTGTCGATGCGATCTATGCGCTTGGCCCGGAATGGGGCACGGAGCTCAACACCTCCGCCAAAGTCCCGAAAATGACATCGGACACGGGAAGCGCCGCAAAGCCGGAATCCAAGAATCCGACGGTGCCGAATGTCATGGGGCTGGGGCTGAAAGACGCCATGTATGTGATAGAAAACAGCGGGTTCAGATGCAAATATACAGGGACAGGGCATGTCGTGTCACAGAACCCGAAGAAGGGACAGAAAGCCGCTGACGGCTCATCAATAACGATCACATTGAAATGAGACTGGAAAATATCATAAGGAACGCAGGAGTCATCGGGGTGCGCGGGAACCGCGGCCTTGAGATAACCGACATCTGCAACGACTCAAGGGAGGTCACCCCCGGAGCCATATTCATCGCCGTTAAAGGGTACGCCCAGGACGGACACGCCTTCATCGGAAAAGCCATCGCTTCCGGTGCGGCGGCCATCGCCTACGAGGACGAGGAAGCCTTGTCCGAGGCGGTTTCTGAATATGACAGCACAACTTTGGAGGGTCTTACTTTCGTCAAGGTGGCCGACTCCCGTCATGCCGTGGCGATGATGGCAGCGGATTTCTTCGACAATCCGTCCGGAAAACTCACCCTCGTCGGCATCACAGGCACAAACGGAAAGACAACCACCGTGACCCTGCTCTACCGTCTGTTCATGTCGCAGGGCTACAATTGCGGGCTGCTTTCCACAATCGCCAACTACATAGGCCCGAAGCGTCTTGAGACAGCGAACACGACAGCCGACCCTGTCACGATCAACCGCCTGATGAGCCGGATGGTTGACGCCGGGTGCGAGTATTGCTTCATGGAAGTCAGTTCGATCGGAGTCGAGCAGGAACGTGTGGCAGGCCTCGAGTTCAAGGTCGGGATATTCTCGAACCTCACCCATGACCACCTCGACTATCACAAGACTTTCGCCGAATACCTCCGCTGCAAGAAGTTGTTCTTCGACAACCTTCCTGCCACGGCCACAGCCATCACCAACATCGACGACAGGAACGGGGAGGTCATGGTGCAGAACACCAAGGCCAAAGTCGTAAGATATTCGTGCAGAAGCATCGCCGACCACACATGCCGCATCATGGAGGAGACCTTCGAGGGCATGCTGCTGAAAATCGACGGACGAGAGACATGGACAAGGCTCATCGGCCAGCACAATGCCTACAACATTCTCGCGATCTACAGTGCGGCCATGGCGGTAGGCGCGGATCCTGACGAGACGCTCGTTGCCATCAGCAAGCTGGAATCCGCTCCAGGGCGTCTGGAAGTCATCAGAGGGCCGAGGAACCTTTCAGTCGTCATCGACTACGCGCACACACCCGACGCGTTGGAGAATGTCCTCAAGACCCTGAAAGACATCGACGGAGCCAGAGAGTTGATCTGCCTGTTCGGATGCGGCGGTGACCGCGACAAGACAAAGAGACCTGAGATGGCGGCGATCGCGGAACAGTTCGCGGACAGGATCGTGGTCACCTCGGACAACAGCCGCACCGAAAAGACCGAAGACATCCTGAATGACATACGCAAAGGATTCAGTCAAAAGGGATTGGCCAAGACAATCTTCATAGCGGACAGAAAAGAGGCCATCCGCACGGCGATAATGTTCGCCAAGGACGGGGGCGTCATCCTGCTTGCGGGCAAAGGTCATGAGACCTACCAGATAATCGGCTCCGAGCACCGTCATTTTGACGAGCGCGAGGTTGTGGCCGAAGTTTTCAACAACATCAACGGACAATAGGAGGGGAAAGCGATGATCTACCATCTTTTTGAATATCTCAAACAATACGATATTCCTGGACAAGGGCTTTTCACCTACCTGTCCTTCAGGGCGATGCTGACCAGCGTCACGGCGATGCTGCTTTCGTTCTTCGCGGGACGCAAGATCATCAGATGGCTGCAGCTCAAACAGATCGGAGAGACAATCCGGGACTTGGGGCTGGAGGGTCAGATGCAGAAGAAAGGCACGCCGACAATGGGCGGAGTCATCATCATTCTCGGAATCGTGGTTCCGGTCCTGCTGTTCTGCAACCTTAAGAACATCTACATCCAGCTTCTCCTTCTGACAACCCTTTGGTGCGGAGCTCTTGGATTCGCCGATGACTACATCAAGGTGTTCAAGCACAACAAGGAAGGCCTCCACCCAAAGGCCAAACTGATCTGCCAGCTCGGGCTCGGACTGGTCATCGGTCTGACGGTCTGCTTCAGCGACGACATCGTGGTCAGGGAGAAAGTTCCGGTGAAGGCCGGGGTGGCCAATGTGGTCGAGCAAGGCAACAGCGGTTCCCTGAACGTTGACTCGGAGACGCTTGTGGCCCAGGACGCAGGATGGGATATGGAGAATGTGATCAAAAGCACAAAGACCACAATACCTTTTGTGAAAGACCATGAGTTCGACTACAAATGCTTCTCCCCGTTCAAAGGCAAATGGGGATGGTACTGCAAATGGGCGATATATGTGCTGATGATCGTGGTGGTCATCATGGCCTGCTCCAACGGAACGAACCTGACGGACGGCATGGACGGGCTGGCGGCCGGGACAAGCGCGATCGTCGGAGTGGTACTGGGAATACTGGCATGGCTGGGAGGCAACCTCATCAATTCCGACTACCTGAACATCATGTACATCCCCGGCAGCGGAGAGATAGCGATCTTCATGTCCGCGTTCGTCGGGGCACTGATGGGATTCCTGTGGTACAATTCCTACCCTGCCCAAGTGTTCATGGGCGACACGGGAAGCCTCACGATCGGAGGAATCATCGGAGTGAGCGCGGTGCTGATGAGGAAAGAGCTGCTGCTGCCTGTCCTCTGCGGGATATTCCTGGTGGAATCCCTTTCCGTCATCATGCAGAAAGCGTATTTCAAGTACACGAAGAGAAAATACGGTGAAGGCAGAAGGATATTCAAGATGGCTCCTCTGCACCATCACTATCAGAAGGAAGGCATTCCGGCGCTTGTCAGCAGACCGGAGCACGCCATCCCGGAAGCGAAGATCGTGACCCGGTTCTGGCTCATCGGAGTCATCCTCGCGGTCACCACACTGGCATTGTTGAAGATTAGATAAATTTATGAATATGAGCAGAATTGTAGTTTTGGGAGGCGCTGAAAGCGGGGTCGGAGCCGCTGTTCTCGCAAAAGTGAAAGGATTCGATGTGTTCCTTTCCGACTACGGAAAGATTTCTGAACACTTCGCGGATGAGCTCCGCAAATGGGACATCAGCTTCGAGGAAGGGCGCCACACAGAGGATCTCATCCTGAACGCCGACGAGGTCATAAAGAGTCCGGGCATCCCGGGCAGCGCCCCGATCATCAAGAAGATCGAGGCGAAAGGGATCCACATCATCTCTGAGATCGAGTTCGCGGGCCGCTACGACACCGCGAAAAAGATCTGCATCACAGGAAGCAACGGAAAGACCACCACGACGTCCCTGATCTACTATCTGCTTCGGAACGCAGGACTCAACGTGGGCCTCGGCGGCAACATCGGCAAGAGCTACGCCTATCAGGTCGCCACTGAGCACTTCGACTACTACGTTCTGGAAATCAGCAGTTTCCAGCTTGACAACTGCTACGATTTCCGTCCGGACATCGCGATCATCACGAACATCACTCCGGACCACCTTGACCGCTATGACTACCAGATGGAGAACTACGTGAAAGCCAAGTTCCGCCTCACGCAGAACCTCCGTCCCGAGGACTGCTTCATCTTCGACTCCGACGATGAGATCACAATCGAGCACCTCAACAAAATCATCCTTTCCGCCAAACGTCTGCCGTTCACCCAGAAAGACGAGGTGAAGCAGGGCGCATTCCTCAAAGGCGACAAGATCGTCGTGAAGTACGGCGAGGAGGAATGCGACATATTCCTGAAAGAGCTTGCCCTTGGCGGCAAGCACAACATCTACAATTCGATGGCCGCCGCCTTGGCCGCAAAGGCTTCCGGAATCGACAACAAGACCATCCGCGAAGCCCTCAGCACATTCCAGCCCATCGAGCACAGGCTTGAGCCGGTCCTGAGCATCAAGGATGTGCTCTACATCAACGACTCGAAGGCCACCAACGTCGATGCCGCATGGTATGCGCTTGAATGCCAGAAGCGTCCTGTCGTGTGGATTGTCGGAGGGACCGACAAGGGCAACGACTACGAGGTCCTCAAAGATCTGGTCAAGGAGAAAGTCAAGGCCATCGTCTGCATGGGAACAGACAACCACAAGTTCCATGAGGCTTTCGAGGACATTGTAGGCAAGGACAAAATCGTGGACACAAAGTCCGCCGACGAGGCCGTCAAGGCCGCAAGCGGATTCGCCGGATCGGGAGATGTCGTGCTGCTCAGCCCGTGCTGCGCCAGCTTCGACCTCTTCACCTGCTACGAGGACCGCGGCGAGAAGTTCAAGGAAGCCGTGAGAAGACTCTAAAGGTTCAATGAATATGGCCGAGGAAACAAAGAAAAAGAAGACTCTCTGGAACTTCGTGGATTCTCTCGAAGGAGACAAGGTTGTGTGGATGATCGTCATCCTGCTCATCCTCTTCTCCATCGTGGCCATATTCTCATCCACCTCCCTGCTGGCCCTCCAGCAGAAGACCACCAGAATGGCGATCATCAGCGAACAGATGGTCGTGTCCCTGGTCGGCCTCGGGGTGATCATCGTCTGCTGCTGCATCAGGAAGATCGGCTTTTTCAGGATAGTTTCCCAGCTGGGCTACGCGGTCTCCATAGGCCTGCTGTCAATTCTGGCGCTGCACATCTCCGCCGGCCCGGTCAAAGCCCTCTACATCAACCATGCGTGGCGAATCGTTTCCGTCTTCGGATTCCAGGTCCACGTCTTCGAAGTCGTGAAAGTGGCCATGATCATGTACCTGGCATGGGCCGTCAACGCTTTCCGCAACGACAGCTTCGTGATAGCCAACCTTCTGGGGGAGAAGTATCCTTTCTGGAAAAAGCCTCTTGTCAAGAAGTTCGTCTATATCTACCTCCCGATCTGCAGTGTCTGCCTGATCATGATGATGGGAAGTCTGTCCAGCACGGTGTTCATCGGGGGCATGATGTTCATCACGATCCTGATCGGAGGAATAAGCGTCAAGGAACTTGTCAAACCGGCCGGGGCGCTGATAGTGTTCCTTGGAATAATCGCGGTCGTTGACTCGAACCGTGACGGCAAGAAACTGTTCCCGCATCTGGATTCGGCCATCAGCCGCGTCACAGGAGCCGGGACAGAGGACAATCTGAAGATAATACGTGAAAGTCCGCAGAACAGCAAGGAGTTCCAGGACGCGCTTGACGACATCAAGCAACCGATGAGCGCGAAGATCGCCATCCATGAGGGCAGAGTGGTCGGCAAGGGACCTGGGCGCAGCACCCAAAGGTACGTCGTGCCGATCATGTTCGAGGACTACATGTACAGTTTCATCGTGGAAGAATACGGGCTGCTCGGAGGGCTGCTTGTCATCATCCTCTACATCAGCCTTCTGGCCAGAGGCTCGATAATCGTCAGGAACTGCGACAACCATTTCGCCAAGACGGCGGTGGCCGGGCTGGTGCTGCTCATCACCTGTCAGGCGATGATGCACATCGCCATCAACTGCGACATGGGACCTCTCACGGGACAGACCCTCCCGATGATCAGTCACGGAAACTCCTCGTTCCTCATGTTCAGTCTGGCGTTCGGCATCATCCTGTCCATCAGCAAGATGGCCAAGAGAAAGATCGCAAGGGAGGCCGCCAAGGCCGAGCCATTGGTTGACAGGGCGATAAAGGACGAGGTAAGCAGCGGACTGGACGATCTGGACCAGATGGAGAGCGGACTTTCAGCCCGGGACAGCGAGTTCACGGGGCAGGATGAGGAGGTTCCGGTACATGAGAATGACATCCCGGACTACGGGATTGATGACCATAACAATGAATAGGATGGAACATAAAGCATTGAGAGTCATAATAAGCGGAGGCGGCACAGGAGGTCACATCTTCCCGGCCGTCTCGATCGCGAACAAACTGAAGGAGCAGAATCCCAAGACCGAGATCCTGTTCGTCGGGGCCGAGGGCAAGATGGAGATGGAGAAAGTGCCGGCGGCGGGCTACAGGATCGTTGGGCTGCCTATCGTGGGTCTGCAGCGCCGGCTCAATCTGAAGAACATACTCAACGACCTGTGCGTGCCCTTCAAGGTTGTAGCCAGCCTGTTCAAGGCCAAGAGAATCATAAAGGAATTCAAGCCTCAGATCGCGATCGGAGTCGGAGGCTATGCCAGCGCTCCCCTGCTCTGGGCCGCGACAGGGATGCACATCCCGGCGCTTATCCAGGAGCAGAACGGATTCGCCGGGCTTACCAACAAGAAACTCGGCAGCCGGGTGCAGTGCATCTGCGTCGCCTACGAAGGGATGGAAAGGTTCTTCCCCGCCGACAAGATCGTCATGACAGGCAATCCGATCAGGAGCATCATCGTCCCGGCCACCCCGGAAATGAAAGAGGCGGGCATCAAGGAATATGGTCTCAATCCATCCAGAAAGCACATTTTCATCGTGGGCGGAAGTCTTGGAAGCGCACGGTTCAACCAGTGCATGAAGGAATGGATCTCGGACGGATGTCCCGGACTTGACGGTGTCGATGTACTTTGGCAGTGTGGAAAGCACTACAGACCGGACATTGACAGGTTCATGGACGAGCAACGGACAAAGAACCCGGATGTGGCCCGGCATATTCATCATTCGGATTTCATCGGAAGGATGGAACTCGCCTATGCGGCGGCCGACGTGGTGATCTCACGTTCCGGGGCCAGTTCCGTGTCGGAACTCTGCGCCGCGCGCAAGGCCGTGATATTCATTCCGTCCCCCAATGTGGCGGAGGATCATCAGACCCACAACGCGATGGCTCTGGTGAAGAAAGACGCGGCTGTGGTTGTCAAGGATGCCGAGGCGATGGAAAAAATGATACCGACAGCGCTGGAACTGCTCAAGGACCCGGCGATGATCGCCAGGCTTGAGGAGAACGCCGGGAAGATGGCGCTGCCTGACGCGGCGGAAAAGATTGCGGAAGAGGTTTACAAACTGATCAAGGATTAGAGATGTCAAAATATTCAAAGATTTATTTCATAGGTGTCGGTGGCATCGGCATGAGCGCCATCGCAAGGTACTACAAATTCAAAGGGTATCCGGTAGCGGGCTACGACAGGACACCCTCTGGCTTGACTCACGCCCTTGAGAAAGAAGGGATTGACGTGCATTACAATGATGATCCGGACTACATCCCGAAAGATGTGGCCTCGACTTTGGTCATCTATACGCCGGCCATCCCGGCGGATCTGAAGGAACTGGTGTACGTCAAGGAACACGGTTACACACTGGTCAAGAGATCCCGCATGCTCGGCGAGCTTGCCGAAGGGCAGACATGCCTTGCCGTGGCCGGGACGCACGGGAAGACCACCACAAGCACACTCGTGGCGCACATCCTCACGGAAAGCGGCAAAGGCTGCTCGGCTTTTCTTGGAGGAATCTCCAAGAATTACGACACCAACCTTCTGACAAGCCACACGCCGACCATCGTGGCGGAGGCTGACGAGTTTGACCGTTCCTTCCTCCAGCTGCACCCGGCGATCGCCGCGATCACAGCCATGGACGCTGACCATCTGGACATCTACGGAACTCTTGAGGAGTACCGGAAGGCGTTCAAGGCATTCGCCTCGCAGGTAAGCCGCACCCTGATCGTGAAACTTGGGCTGGACATCACCGCCGAGGACACAAACGCCAGAATCCTGCACTACAGCTACGACAATCCGGACGCCGACTACCATGCCGCCAATCCGAGACCGGACGAGGTAGGGCATTACATCTTCGATCTGGTTTACCCTGGAGGCGTGATCGGTAACATCAGGGTTGGCATTCCAGGCTGGGTCAATGTGGAGAACAGCGTGGCCGCCGCGGCGGTCTGCCTCTGCCATGGTGTGGCCCCGGAGGCCATCAAGGAAGCGATAGGGACATATTCAGGAGTCAGGCGCAGACTGGACGTGCACCTCAACACTCCGCATCTGTCCTACATTGACGACTATGCCCACCATCCGAAGGAACTGGCTTCGGCGATCTCCTCAATGAGGGGAATATTCCCCGGCAGGAAGCTCACGGCCATATTCCAGCCTCACCTTTTCACCCGCACGCGGGATTTCGCCGAAGATTTCGCAGCCGCTCTGAGCAAGGTGGACAAGCTGATTCTGCTGGACATCTATCCGGCAAGGGAAGAACCAATCCCTGGAGTCACGTCTGAGCTTATCTTCGACAAGGTCACGGCTCCGGAGAAAGTCCTGCTGAGGAAGGAGGAGCTGATGGACTACCTAAGGAACGAGCCGATCGACGTTCTGGCCACATTCGGGGCCGGCAACATCGACAGGTTCATCGCACCGATCACCGAACTTCTTGAGGAAAGGTTGAAGAAATGAAAAAAGGTCTCAGGATAACCCTCGTCGCCGCGGCGTTCTGCCTGCTCGGTCTGATCTGCCTCGTCATCCACGGGATGAACGAAAGGCGGATCGGGCAGCTCACCTGCGCCGGTGTCAAGGTGGAGTTCACGGACGACTTCAACTTCGTGACCGCCAAAGACGTGGAAGGCTACCTGAACAAAGGCTACGGCGCCTACATAGGACAACGGCTCGACAGCGTGGATCTGCGGAAGGTTGAGAGCATTCTGGACGGCAAGAGTGCCATCCTGAAGGCCGAGGCCTACACGACTCCGGACGGCTACCTGAACGTCAGGATCAGGCAGAGGGAGCCTGTGATCCGGTTCCAGAAAGACAACAACGGGTACTACGCCGACGAGAAAGGCTTCCTGTTCCCTCTCCAGAAGAACTACACGTCCATGGTCCCTGTCATAGACGGAGCGGTGCCGCTGAATGTGGAAAGAGGCTACAAGGGGGAGCCAAAGACCGACATGGAGAGACAATGGCTTTCGGAAGTGATACAACTGGTGAATTTCATGCAGGACTCCCGGATCTGGGCGGAAAACATCTGCCAGATCACGGTCAAGGACAACGGGGATCTGCTCATGATCCCACGCCAGGGGAAAGAAAGGTTCATCTTCGGGCTTCCGTCCGGCTTTGAAAGCAAGTTCGACCGGATGGGCCGCTACTACACAACCATCCTGCCGGAGAAAGGAGCGGGATACTATTCGACAGTGAATGTTAAGTACAACGGGCAGATTGTCTGCAGAAAATAGAGCAAGTGAATATGGAAGAGAGATACATAGCATCCGTTGATCTGGGAACGTCAAAACTGGCTGTCTGCGTGGCCAGGGTACAGGATCAGAATGTCGAGGTGATCTACTACAAGGAATCACCTTCGCTTGGCATACGCTACAGCTATGTCCTGATTCCCGGGAAAGTCAAGGCCGGGCTGAGGACTGCCATAAGCGAGGCGCAGCAGGCCCTCAGGATCAAGATCCAACAGGTGATCGTCGGACTGCCGCGCTGGTACGTCCGCCAGGAGACGGCATCCGCCAGCATGACCAGACCAGAACCGGACGATCTGATCCAGGAGAACGAGATCCGTGCCCTGAAGTCCATGGCACTGGAGTCCTACCCGTTGGAAGACTCGGCAAAGGAAGTCATCTACGGAGCTGTGGCCCAGTCATTTTCCACCGAAGACTGCATCAACGAGCCGGAGAACGACATCGTCGGCATGGCCGCCGAGACTCTTGAGGGCAACTTCAAGGTGTTCATCGGGAACCGGAGATATTCATCGAACATCGACAGCGTCTTCAATGACATGGGGATAGCCATAGCGAAGAAATATTTCACCCCGGGCATCACGGCGCGCGCTGTGCTGAAGTCCGAGCAGATGGAGAACGGCGTGGCACTGATTGACATCGGAGCCGGAGTAAGTTCCGTCACCATATTCAAGGACAAGATCATGAGGTTCTACGCCGCCATTCCTTTCGGAGGGAACAGCGTGACGAACGACATCAAGTCCGAATGCAACTTCTCGTTCGAGCTTGCCGAGAACATCAAGAAGGCCTACGGAGCCTGCATGCCGAACAAGCTCTCCTCGCTTGGGGAGAAGTCCATCCAGATCGTCGATGAGGACGGGAACGCCACCGCACAGGTTTCCGTGAAGTACATCTCGGAAATCATCACCGCGCGGATGAAAGAGATCATCGAGGCCCTTCTGTTCAGGATTCAGGAAAGCGGCTACGCCTCCGAGGATGACCTCAGGGCCGGCGTCGTCGTGACAGGAGGAGGGGCTGAGCTTGTGAACTGCACCAACTTCATCAAGGAGCTGTCTGGATATTCAGTGAAGATCGGCCGCCCGAGACGGTTCTTCTCCTGCGAGGGATGCCCTGAGGCGAGCGAGGCGAGCGCAGCGACCTCAATGGGCATGATACTGTCCGCCAAAGGCGACCGCTTTCTGAACTGTGTCAACGAAGTCACGGCGAGGGTGGTCAAACCAGCCGCCGCCGAGGATGCCGCCGCCACGGCTCCAAATGAGCAGGAGGTCACCAGCCAGGAGCCGGGAGCGGCCGCTCCGGAAGAGAAGGTCACCACAGATGAAAGAGCTTCCGTCACACGCGATGAACCGCACGATGAAGTTCCTGAGACTGAATACGATCCATATTCCACCATTGAGCCTCCTACCATAGAGCCATCAGTCGCGGCCACGCAGAATGAGGATGATGGGCCGGGAGTCTTCGACAAGCCGACTGAAAAGGAGGTCAAGGAATATGAAGCCAGGAAACAGAAGGAGAAAAAAGAAAGGAAAGAGCACCGGAAGCTGTTCAATTTCACTTGGACAAAACACTTTCTGGGCAAGGTTGGAGAGACAGTCGGAGGACTGTACGATGAAATGAATAACGAAGAGGTTTAACAAGACAAGATTATGGGCGACATGATTGACGATTTGATAGATATAATTGAGACCTGCCCGACGATGACACCCATCCAGTCGATGATCAAGGTCATCGGAGTTGGTGGCGGTGGCTGCAACGCCGTGAACTACATGTTCAGGGAAAAGGTGGAAGGTTGCAGTTTCATCGTCTGCAACACTGACCGTCAGGCACTTGACGGAAGTCCCGTCCCTGTGAAGATACACATCGGGGACAACGCCCTCGGAGCCGGAACCGATCCGGCCAAAGGCCGCAAGGCAGCACTTGAGGCACACGACCAGATTGAGAAGGTGGTGCTTGGAGAAGACACCCAGATGCTGTTCATCACCGCGGGAATGGGCGGAGGCACCGGGACAGGAGCCGCCCCGATCATTGCCAAGATGGCCAAGGACAAGGGTGTCCTGACCGTCGGTGTGGTCACACTGCCGTTCGAGAACGAAGGCGAGAACGCCATGTCCCGCGCGATCGACGGCATCCATGAGCTCGTGAAGAACGTGGACAGTCTTCTGATCATCAACAACGAGAAGCTCTACGATTTTTTCGGCAGCCATCTCGTGCATGAGGCGTTCCCGAAGGCGGACGAGGTGCTCTCCACCGCCGTGAAAGGAATCACCGAGATCATCAGCCGTCCGGGCTACATCAACGTGGACTTCGAGGACATCAAGACCATGATGCGCAACAGCGGCATGGCCCTGATGGGTTGCGGCACAGGCTCCGGGAAGAACAGGATCGAGGATGCCGTCAAGGGTGCGCTTCAGTCCCCTCTCCTGAACGACTTCGACCTCAAGACGGCAAAAAGTCTGCTGATCAACATCACCTGCGGCAAGAACGACAAGGGCCTCACGATGGACGACCTCTCCGAGATCAACCACAAGATCTCTGAATATACCGGGAATGTCAAGAAGTTCAAGACCGGTCTGGTCTGGATGACAGATCCCGAGATCGGGGACAAGATTCAGATCACCACCATCGCCACCGGATTTAAAGTCAATGACTTGAGGAAAATCGCAAGGACAGACCTCGGCAACATGATCCTCATCGGCAAGGACTTCAAATTCGAAAGGCAGCCCCTGCCTGAGCCTGAAGACGAGATCAACCTCACCGGAAAGGTGAAGATCATCGGCTACAACACCTCAGACAACGTGAAGCGTTTCCATTTCGACCCCGACAAGAAACCATCTCTCGCCGTGGAGCATGGCCAGAACATCGCCGAACTGGAACGAGTCCCGGCCATCAAGCGAGCGGACCGTTCGGAAAAGGAACAAGGATAAGCCATTCCATTGACATAAGTAACCTTCAAAAAATAACCTGCATCATCTTAAGGGATCTTTTCGGTCTATATCTTTTTTCTTCAGTCATGTGCCGGCACACTCCTTCTTCGAAAAAAGATCTATCCTCGAAAATCTTCTCTTGATCTGAAGCAACTTATTATTTTATGTTCATAAGAAGATGAAAAAAGTAATCGGAATAGGAGAGACTGTCTGGGACGTTTTCCCGTCAGGGAAACGCCTCGGAGGGGCTCCAGTGAATTTCTCGTTCTTCGCCAAGGAATTCGGAGCGGAGGCATATCCCGTGACAGCCATAGGAAACGACTCCCTCGGAGACGAAACCTTGGAGGCATTGAAAGCCACTGGGCTGAATCTCGGATATATTCAGAGAAACGACAAGCCCACAAGCAGGGTGCTGGTCACCATGGATGATGCCGGAATTCCTCAGTACGAGATTGTTGAGGGCGTTGCTTGGGATGCGATGACCTGCGATGGCAGGACGCTGGACCTGTTCCGTGACGCCGATGTCGTCTGCTGGGGCACTTTGGCCCAAAGAACCCCTTGTTCGCGGAAGAGCATAATGAATATGGTGGCTTCCGCCCCGGCTTCATGCCTGAAAGTGTATGACATAAACCTCAGGCAGAATTATTTCTGCCGAGATCTGATCGAGGAGTCCCTGAAGTCCGCCGACATCCTGAAACTCAATGAGGACGAACTGCCTGTTGTGGCCGGAATGTTCTCGATCGAAGGCGCTGCCGGGGAACGTGTCGCCGAGCTGATACGCAGGTTTTCCCTGAAGACGGTCATATTCACTCAAGGCTCGGAATGCAGTGAGGTGTACGGAGAGGAGGGCTTGCTTTCACATCTGCCTACCCCTAAAGTCAAGGTTGCTGACACGGTCGGCGCCGGAGACTCTTTCACAGCGACTTACGTGATGGCAAGGCTGAACGGGGCGACCATCAGGGAGGCTCATCACCTCGCCGTCGGTGTGGCCGCCTTTGTCTGCACCCAAAGCGGAGCGGTCAATCCCGTCCCCGAGCGACTCAAAACATTCATGAAATATTAGAACCGACATATTCAAATTTAGACATGAAAAAGAATTTTCTTTTGTCCATCGCTCTGCTGGTCAGCGCGTTCGTGTCAGCTCAGCCGGCGCCGGGCAGTTTCAAACAGACTTGGAAAGTAGGGCCGGACTGGCTCCGCAACGGAGTTATCTACCAAGTGTACCCGTCCTCCTACAAAGACTCCGACGGGAACGGAATCGGTGACATCCAGGGTGTGATTTCCAAACTGGATTACATCGAGAGCCTCGGTGTCTCGGCCATCTGGTTCAATCCGCTTTTCGTCTCCGGTTGGATTGACGGAGGCTACGATGTGATTGATTTCTACCGTGTTGACCCACGCTTCGGGACCAATAACGACCTCGTCGAGCTCATCCGGAAAGCCCACGACAAAGGAATAAAGGTGA
The DNA here is from genome assembly GCA_900544195.1 of uncultured Alistipes sp. Classification (GTDB taxonomy): domain Bacteria; phylum Bacteroidota; class Bacteroidia; order Bacteroidales; family UBA932; genus Cryptobacteroides. The sequence continues at coordinate 23,028 of UQUJ01000039.1, forward strand.
TGCTCGACCTTGTGGCCGGACACACTTCCGACAAGCATCCGTGGTTCCTCCAGAGCGCGCAGGACAGCAACCTCCAGTACTCCGACTACTACATCTGGTCCGACCGTCTTCCGGACGCGAAGGCCGAGAAAGACCTTGAGGCGATGCTGAAAAGTCCTGACTACATGCAGAGCACCATCGGCAAATGGATGAAGAGTGAATATCCCCGTGATAAATACTATATGAAGAATTTCTACGCCTGCCAGCCGTCCCTCAACTACGGTTACGCCAACCCGGATCCAAACCATCCGTGGGAGCAGGGCGTGAACGAGCCGGGACCGAAGGCCGTGCGCCAGGAACTCAAGGACATACTCGCCTTCTGGTACGGCAAGGGCGTGGACGGATTCCGCGTGGATATGGCCAGCAGCCTCGTGAAGAACGACAAGGACAAGAAGGAGATCCTCAATCTCTGGAGAGAGATCCGTGAGTGGTCCGACAAGAACTTCCCTGACCACGTCCTTATGGCGGAATGGGGTTCTCCGAAATATTGCCTCGCGGCCGGCTACAACGTGGATATGGACCTCAACAACACGAGGGCGCACAACCGCAGGATGTACTTCGACAGAAAGCATCAGGCTGATGGCGGAAGCTACTTCTCTTTGAATGGCGGCCAGCCGTCCGTCAAGGACCTCTACGGCAACGCTTGGCCGGAGAACAAGGTTGACTCCAAGACCACGCCGGCGCAGATGCTCAAGGAATATTACGACTACTTCACCGATTGCGTCGAGAGCACACGCACGATGGGCTATTTCGCCAGCATCACCGGCAACCACGACCACCTCAGGATCAACACAGGTGCCCGCAACACTCCCGAGCAGCTCAAGGTGATGATGGCGTGGGTTATGACGATGCCGCTTCCGATCCTTTATTACGGTGACGAGATCGGAATGCGCTCGCTTGTGGATATGCCGAATGTGGAAGGGGCGAACCACAACGGCAAGGAGCGCGCCGGTGCCCGCACCCCGATGCAGTGGACAGCGGACGAGACCGCAGGATTCAGCGACTGCACTCCGGACAAACTTTACCTTCCTGTCTGCACGGACTGGACTCCGGCATCCTCTCTTCCTCAGTACACCGAGTGGAAAAAGGAACTGGCCTCCGGGAAAGCCAAGCCGATCGCCAAAGGAAACCCGACCGTGGAGTCTCAGGTGAATGATCCGGAATCCATCCTGAACTGGACCAGAGCCCTGATCTCGCTCAGGAAAAACAGCGAAGCCCTCTGGGCCGACAGCCGTTTCATCCCGATTTTCAATGAGGAACAGCCTTACCCGATGGTCTATCTCCGCAGCAACGGCACGGAGACCTTCCTGATCGTCCTCAACCCGACCTCCGAGCGCAAGACCCTCGTCCTTGACGGCGAGATCGACCCGTACCTTTCCGCCCTCAAATCCGTGAAAGGCCCCGTCTCCCCTCTCCTGACCACTGGCAAGGCCACCTGCAAACGAACCGCCAAAGGCACCACCCTCAAGCTGGACGCCACCTCCGGAATGATCATCAAGCTATAAGGTACTACCCAAAGATGTCGTGGAGCTCCTTGTTGCTGAGTTTGCCGATCCAGCTTTCGCCGGTGGAGACGGTCATCTCGGCAAGGTGTTTCTTGCGCTGGATCATCGCGTCGATCTTCTCCTCGAATGTGTCCTTGGTAATGAAACGGTGAACCATCACGTTTTTGTTCTGGCCGATACGGTAGGCACGGTCGGTGGCTTGAGCCTCGACGGCAGGGTTCCACCAAAGATCAAAATGGATCACGTGCGAGGCCGCCGTCAGGTTAAGACCGGTTCCGGCGGCCTTCAAGGAAAGAATGAATATCTTGTCCTCCCTGCCGTTCTGGAAACGGGACACCATCTCGTTGCGCTGCTTGACCGAGCAGCCTCCGTGATAGAACATCGGAGCCTTGCCCGTCCTGTCACCGACAAACTTCACGAGCATCTCGCCCATCTCCTTGAACTGCGTGAACACCAGCACCTTCTCGCCGGCGTCCACGATCCCGTCCAGCCGGTCAAGAAGCATCTCCACCTTGCCGGAAAGCGACGGAGACATATTCCCGTTCTTCAGGTACTGCGCCGGATGGTTGCATATCTGCTTCAACGCCAGAATCATCTGAAGGATAAGGCCTTGCCTTTCGAAAAGCGCGGCGCTGTCGGAAGTGTCCTTGCCTTCGATCTCAGCCATCGCCGCATCCAACGTCTTGTGGTACAAGGCCGCCTGCTCCGGAGAAAGGGCTGAATATTCATTGATCTCGACCTTGTCCGGAAGGTCGCTGATGACAGTCATGTCGGTCTTCATCCTCCGCATCATAAACGGAGCCGTCACCTTTCGGAACCTCGCGGCGCACTCCTCATCGTTGTACAACTGGATCGGGTTGGCATATTCACTCTTGAAAGATTTGAGGTTACCGAGGTAACCGCTGTTGGCATAGTCCATTATGCTCCAGAACTCGGTCAGGCGGTTCTCGACCGGGGTGCCGCTGAGCGCGATCTTCGTGTCGGCGGTGATGGAGCGGACAGCCTTGCTCTGGATGGCGGTCGGGTTCTTGATGTTCTGCGCCTCATCGATCACCATCACGCTCCACTTGACTTTCGCGAAGATCTTCTGGTCAGAACGGAGCACGCCGTAGGTCGTGAGCAGGATGTCCACACGGCTTTCAGGCCCTTGCCGACCAGTGCCGTGATAGATGAAAGAGGTCAGGCCTGGAGCGAACCGGGAGATCTCCGCCTGCCAGTTGGAAAGGAGTCCCGTTGGCACGACCACAAGCGCCGGCTTCTCCCTCAATACACCCTCATCCTTCATCTTCTGCAGCAGAGTGATGGTCTGAAGCGTCTTGCCAAGCCCCATATCATCCGCCAGAATGGAACCGAAGCCGACCCGCATATTCCTGTAGAGCCAGGAATATCCCCTCTTCTGGTAAGGGCGCAGCTCAGCCTTAACCCCATTAGGGATAGGAATTTCCTCTTCCTTGGTAAACCTGTCAATCAGTTCCTTCGCCTCATCGGAAAGGACAATCGGAGCGGAATCATATTCACCGAGAATCGCGGCCTGAAGCATCTCGCCCGGACTGACATTGCCGACTCCGGCGATAGCCTTGTTGACTTTCTCCAGATCCTCCGGAGAGGTGTAGATGTACTGTCCTTTGAATTTCAACAGTTTGCCCGCCTGCCCAAGAAGCCTGTGAAAATCCTCCGCCGAGACCACCTCGTCACCCAAAGCCACTTCCCACTCGAACTCGAACAGATCCGAAAGCCTGAAGCAGGACGGTGAACTGCCGGTTTTCTTCTTCAGCTTCAGAGTCGGTTTCGGCCTTATCAGATTCTCAAGCGATTTTGGAAGGAATACTTTGACTCCCAATAGTTTGATAGCGGGAATAATCCTCATCAGAAGCGGTACGAACTCATCCAATGAATATCTTAGCGCCCTCGCCGCCTTCCGTGCGATATAGCGTTCCACCTCCGGGATAATCACAGAAAGATCAGTGAACGCTTTCAGAATCGGAAGCCGGGACGATGCGAACTCTTCTTTGGCAAGGACATCCGACAAAGCGGTGATCCACTTTTCCGGAGCCTCGACATCCTCGACCCCGAGGTTCACATAGAACATCCCGTCCACATTCTCATCAACCGTCAGCACCGGCACGAAACGGGACTGGCGTATTGAATATGACGACAACCAGGCGGCGATGCTGCTGGGAATCTCCCGTTCGCCAGGCTGGTCAAAGGCATAACGTTCACCATCAAAGAATATCCCGGTAAGCGGCCTGTGCGATGCCAGACTAAGTTCCGGCACAAGTTTACCCAAAAGGTAAGAGAGCAGTGTCCCGGCCTTGTTCTTCACGTACTTTCCTGACTTCCCGACCTTGAACCGGATCATCGTGTCCGGGATGATGGCCTCCAAAGACTCCAGCAGCGATGTCACCTCCGGATCCACAGTGCAGGGAATCCATCTGACGGCACAGTTCCCGTCCGCCAGCCGGACAATCTGCGGGGCGATGTCTCCGTTCGCCATCAAGTGCATCGACGCCAGAAATCCTTGATGCACAGCGGCCACGCTCGGGGAATAGTCCGGAATGAAATCCGGATTGATTCCGGCTATCTCTCGCAGGACAGCGTTCTCATCCGCCTTGGTAAACTCCTTGCCGTCAGGTGAATATAACATATTCCAATCCAACAGCAGATCCGCTTCCAGCGACATGGCCGAATCTCCGGAAAGGGCATATTCATTATATTCATTGGAAAGCGCCTGAGGCGGGAAAAGCCTCTCGGCCGGGAGTTTGCCTTCAAAGAATTTGACCGCATTGCCGCTGATTTTCCGCATCTGCGAGGAATATCGCTCCTTGAAGTCACCGTTCAGATCGAATGCAGGATTCGGTGGAAGCAGCATCAGAAGGACATCCAGCCTGTCCGACAACCGAGAGAAGTTAACCCTATGGAACTCAGGAGCTTCCTTGCCCACCTCCTTGGCCGGTTTCCGGAACTCGACAACATCTTTGACTGACGGCACAGCCGCCGTCTTGGCCGCCTCGTCCACCGTCACCCCACGTTTCTTCAGTTCCTCCAGCAGATCCACATTGTGAATCGTAAACACCAGAAAAGGATTGTTGTCGATCTCCCGGCTCATCATATAGATAACCGCCGCCAGATGCTTGCACGGCACCGCCCAGTCTGGACAGCTGCATTGCATCTTGAAGTCAGTCCATTTTTCAGGGAATATCTTGAGCCCGCACTCCGAAGCGATGTCCATAACCGCCGGATCCAGCTCATGCTTAAGCAGTTTCGAGACGATGTCCGGCCTCTCCATAATCCCCTGGATAAGCCTCTCGACATCCTCCGGGAAGAACGGCGGGACAATAATGGTCACTGAATATGGCCGTGGTCGTCTCCCTTCCACCTTCGCGCTGATGACATTCCCCTTGACCTTGATCTCCCGCACCGCCCCCGCCCGTGCGTACGTCGCCCCGCGCGGAATCCGGTTCTCATAGTCGATGTGCGTCAGCGAAAGCAGCCACCTGCTCCCCCACCACGTGTTCCCGAAACCCTTTGCCATAACTTTAATGTTTGTTATTACAAAGATAGCAATCAATAGAGACTACACAAGGTCTTCACACTCTCCAAACGCTCTGTAGTGGATAAAAAAAGCCTTATTTATCCACTATACGAATAGTTTTGGATAAAATACAACGTCAGCCTAATAGTTAAGCCCGAAGTGCCAGAGCGGAATGACGTTGCCGTAGGCATATTCAATGTCGTCTTTCACGACTATGCCTCCGTTTATCCCATCTATCTGTTTTTGACCTTTTTTGCGGCCACCTATCTCAAAGGTGTTCTTGCCAATCACAAAATCCGATTCTTTGGATGAGATGACATCGTTACGGACCTTCATCTGATTATAGAAAAAGGTCTCCCGGACATTACCGATGTCAACAGAACTTCCCGACAACGCATACATCAGGTTCGGGTTGTCAATGTAAACTTTCTCTACCTTTCCCAATCCACGGAGCCCTCCGGTGTCATCCCGAAGTTGGCCGATAAGGCCTGTCTTTTCCATATACGTCAGATATTCAGGAACATTGTTCTTGCTAACCCCTATCTCCACCGCCAGTTTCTCCATACTCGGCTTGTATGGTGCCAGCGAAGCTATGATGGCAAGCATCTTCTTCAACTTGTGGGCGGTGGAGGCCTTCAAGTTGGCATGTTGGGCGATATCCGACTCAATCGTCCGCGACACAACCTGCTGCAGACGCATCTCAAATCCTATCTCACCCGAAAAAGGATAATACCCTTTCCTCAAATATTCACGGAAATATGGCAACGGATGCTCAATGCCAGGGATCTCTCCCTTCCCTGCAAGAATATCCACCAATGAATATGTCGGTGCATCAACTTTGTGGAAGAGTTTCAGATACTCTCTGAACGAGAGTCCGCTCATCGGATAGACAAGCGCGCGACGGCTCAAATCCGCGGCACCGTCCTCGATATCCAAAATAGAAGATCCAGTGAACACCACGTGCAAATCTGAATGAACATCATAAATCTGCTTCAGTTCCCTTGACCAGTCACTATACTTATGCACCTCATCAATGAACAGATGCGTTCCCCCATCCTTTACAAACTCATCCGCCAGATCGGATAATCTATGGTCAGCGAAATACGTGTAGTCAGCCGAAACATAGAGGAATCGTCCTTTATCTTGATTTCCAAGAATATACTGCCTTATCATCGTGGACTTTCCGATTCCTCTCGCCCCGGTGATCCCGACAAGTTGCGCCTCCCAGGGAATATCCTGATAAAGATACCGATGAAACCCCGTGGGAGTTTTCCTCAGCATCTCCATCATATATTCATAAAGTTGTGTGTCAATCATAATAACATGAATTTGTATAACTTCCGCGCAAATATAGCAATTTTCCCTCATTAAGGGAAGAAAACGCAGGAAATCATCACTCATTGAGGGAAAATCACCGCGTTGATTGATCAACATGACCTTCCCTTGACCTTCCCTGGAAAAGGTTGACACTTTTGGGTGGTTAAACTAGATTGTTTT
>UQUJ01000040.1 GCA_900544195.1 uncultured Alistipes sp.
CCGAAAAGATTCCTTAAGATGATGCAGGTTATTTTTTGAATGTTACTAAGTAAGCACAAAAAAAACGGGAGCCACCCGATAATGGTTCCCGTTTTCATTTAAAGTAAAGCTTCGATTACATCATTCCGCCTGCAGGCATCGCAGGAGCGGCTGGCTCCTTCTCAGGAATGTCAACGATACCGCACTCGGTGGTAAGGAACATTCCGGCGACTGAAGCGGCGTTCTCAAGGGCTACACGAGCGACCTTGGTAGGATCGATGACACCGGCCTCAAGCATATTGACATATTCATCGGTGCGGGCGTTGTAGCCGAAGTCACCCTTGTTCTCGCGGATCTTCTGGATGATGACGCTGCCGTCAACACCAGCGTTCTGGGCGATCTGGCGGAGAGGCTCCTCGATGGCGCGGGCGATGATGTGGATACCTGTGGTCTCGTCATCATTCTCACCCTTGAGATTCTTCAATGCCTCGGCGGCACGGATGTAGGAGACACCTCCACCAGGAAGGTAACCTTCCTCTACAGCTGCACGCGTGGCGTTGAGAGCGTCCTCAACCCTGTCCTTCTTCTCCTTCATCTCAATCTCGGAACCTGCACCGACATAGAGCACCGCGACTCCACCAGCCAGTTTGCCAAGTCTTTCCTGAAGTTTCTCCTTGTCGTAGTCAGATGTGGTGTTCTCGATCTGCTTGCGGATCTGGGCGACTCTGTCAGCGATGGCGTCCTTGTCACCGGCTCCACCCACGATCGTGGTGTTGTCCTTGGTGATGGTGATCTTCTCAGCCTTGCCAAGCATGTCAGGAGTCGTGTTCTCGAAAGTGAATCCTCTTTCCTCGGACACTACGATGGCGCCTGTAAGGGTGGCGATGTCCTGAAGCATCTCCTTGCGACGGTCTCCAAAACCAGGAGCCTTGACAGCGGCTACCTTCAGAGTGCCACGAAGCTTGTTCACAACGAGGGTTGTCAAAGCCTCGCCGTCAACGTCCTCGGCGATGATCAGCAGTGCCCTGCCGTCACGTGCGATAGGCTCAAGGATAGGCATGAGATCCTTCATTGAGGAGACCTTCTTGTCGGTGATAAGAACGGAAGCGTCGTCAAGGACAGCCTCCATCTTGTCAGAGTCGGTCATGAAGTAAGGAGAGATGTAACCTCTGTCGAACTGCATGCCTTCGACAACCTTGACCTCGGTCTCTGTGCCCTTTGCCTCCTCGACAGTGATGACGCCGTCACCTTTTACCTTCGACATGGCATCGGCGATGAGCTTGCCGATGGCAGCGTCATTGTTGGCGGAGATGGTGCCGACCTGCTCAACCTTTGAATAGTCTGTGCCGACCTTCTTGCTGTTCTTCTTGAGCTCGGCGACAACAGCGGCGACAGCCTTGTCGATACCTCTCTTGAGGTCCATAGGGTTGGCGCCCGCGGTGACGTTCTTCAGACCGACATTGATGATGGCCTGGGCGAGAACAGTAGCGGTGGTGGTACCGTCACCGGCCTGCTCATTGGTCTTGGAAGCGACTTCCTTTACCATCTGGGCGCCCATATTGGCGTACCTGTCAGCGAGTTCAACCTCCTTAGCGACAGTCACACCGTCCTTGGTGACCTGAGGCGCACCGAACTTCTTATCGATCACAACATTACGACCCTTAGGGCCAAGTGTGACCTTAACAGCGTCCGCAAGAGCGTCAGCTCCTTCCTTCATCTTCGAGCGGACATCAACATCAAATTTTATCTCTTTAGCCATAATAAATTCCTCCTATTGTTAATTACAGAATAGCCAGAATGTCTGACTGCTTCACGATAAGATATTTCTTACCCTCAACGGTAACCTCTGTGCCGGCGTACTTGCCATAGATGACCTCGTCACCTACCTTGACCTCCATAGGTTCATCCTTCTTGCCAGGACCTGCGGCGATCACCTTACCCTCCTGAGGTTTCTCCTTTGCTGTGTCAGGAATATAAAGACCTGAAGCTGTCTTCGTCTCAGCCTCCTTAGGCTCAACCAAGACTCTGTCTGCCAATGGTTTAATCATGATATAAAGTTTTTAAATGTTTTTAAATCTGCGCTCCGGCTCACTCCGGAGACACCGGAATGAAATCAAAGGCTGTGCCACCGCAACAATGCTGACAAATTGTCACACCGCCGCTAATAAACCGACGCAAATAATGACAGGGTGTTGGACATACGGAAAAGAATTCCTAAATTTGAAGCCGAGGTGGAACACTATAGAGCCATAGAGAATAGAGAGAAGGCCGCAGCCTTCCGACAGGAACAACCGGACACACACCTGATTAATAACAAGGTATATGAACTTTAGAATCTCGATAAAAAGCGTTATCGCCATTCTGTCAATGGCAATACTTATTATGGCCAGCTCATCCTGCAGCCGCTTCGGCAAGAGCAAGGGGCAAAGCATCGAGTTCGCCACATTCATCAAGGCTTATACAGGCGGGGTCGTCTCCGACAAATCCACAATCCGTGTGGAACTCGCCTCCGACATTCCCGAAGCGACGGCCGGGACTGATCTCAAAGATGGAGTACTGACATTCACGCCGTCAGTCAAAGGAACGGCCAGATGGTTGTCCGGCAGCATGATAGAATTCATTCCCGAGACCGGAGCCCTGAAACCGGGGCAGTCATATACGGGTAAACTGCGGCTGGACAAGATCCAGAAGGTAGGCGACCGTAAATTCAAGAAATTCTCGTTCAATTTCCTTGTGGCCATAAAGGAGGCTGTGCTCTCGTTGAACGAGATCACGATCACCGCGGCCTCTCCTGACAGGGCCAGCATTGAAGGCACAATCTCCCTTACGGAAGCGCTTCCTCTTGAGAAGGTTCGGAAGATGCTTGAATATGATTACCCGGAGAAAGGCGCGGAGGCCAATGTCACAGCCGGAACGGATCCGCTCAACTATCATTTCGAGATCATCGGCCTACCGAGGGACACAAAGGACAGGACGTTGAAAATCAGCCTGAAAGCCGGAGATACCGGATTCGTGACAGACTCAAGGCTGGAGATCAGGATTCCGGCGATGAACGATTTCAAGGTACTCAGCACCGAGAGGGTGGAAGCAGACGACCCGTACATCGACATCTATTTCACAGAGGCTTTGGCTGATGTAAGCGACAACTCAGGCCTGTTCACACTTGAAGGGGTTGGACGCAGTTACATTCAGACAGAGAACGCGCACGTAAAAGTCTTCTACGAGAATCCGGAGGATCAGCCTCTGACACTCAAGATCTCCGGTGCGGTAAGCAGCCACGACGGGACAAGACTCGGAGATGATTATTCAAAGAAATTCTCTTCGACGGAGGTAAGGCCGGCGGTCGAGATTCCGGTGAACGGCAACATACTGCCGAATTCCAAGGAACTGATCCTTCCGTTCAAGGCGGTGAATCTCAATGCGGTGGACATCAGGGTCATTCAAATCTACGAGGACAACGTGCTGATGTTCCTGCAGGACAACAACTTTTCCGGTGACAACTCCCTGCGCAGATGCGGACGGCTTGTCTATAAGCGTCGCGTGCGTCTGGATTCCGATCCGTCAAAGAACCTGCACAAATGGCAGGACTACTCGGTGGATCTCTCCGGACTGTTCAGGCAGGAGCCAGGTGCGATTTACCGCATCAGAATCTCTTTCAAGCAGGAATATTCAGTCTATGGCAAGAATGACTCATTCAAGAGCGGCACTCCGTCGGACAAGATGGTGAACATCTCCGCCGAGGACATCACGGACAAGGACAACGATGAATGGGACACCCCTTCACCTTATTATTATGATGATTTCTATGACTGGGAGAAATACAACTGGAAGGACAGGGATAATCCTCTCAAGCCAACGTACTATATGGAAGATGGCAGGTTCCCGGCCATCAACCTGCTGACATCCAATCTGGGAGTGATCGCGAAGTACGCCGGCGGGGACAAGCTTTGGGTCAGCGTGAGCGACATCATCGAGGCCGCTCCTGTGTTCAACGCCGAACTTTACGTCTATAGCTACCAGCTCAAGGAAATCGGCTATGCCAAGACCGGCACTGACGGAATGGCAGAGGTGCAGCTTTCCGGAAAGCCTTTCGTGGTTGTGGCCAAGAGGGGCGGAGCGACCAGCTACCTGAAAGTCACCGAGGGTGAGCAGAAGTCTCTCAGCAGGTTCGATGTAGGAGGCAAGGTTCTGGAAAAGGGTCTGAAAGCCTTCGTCTATGGGGAGCGAGGTGTCTGGAGGCCGGGAGACACTTTGCACGTCACGATGATCCTGGAAGACAAAGAGAACAGGATCCCTGACAACCATCCGGCCGTGATGGAGCTGTACACACCTCAGGGACAGTTCTACACAAAGCAGATCAACACGAACGCCAAGAATGGATTCTACGCCTTCACGGTTCCTACCAAGAACGAGGATCCTACGGGCACATGGCACGCCTACTTCAAGATTGGCGGAGCCACGTTCCATAAGCCTTTCAGAATCGAGAACATCAAACCTAACAGACTGAAGATCAATCTTGACCTTGAAGGCAAGACCATTGACGGAGGACGGAATGTCCCGGTCTGCATATCTGCGGACTGGCTGACCGGCCCTCCTGCCGCCGGACTGGCCGCGAAAGTGAATATGACACTGCGCCAGGGTCCGTCCACATTCAAGGGATTCGAGGGGTATAACTTCTCAAGTCCGTTGTCGGACTTCAGCGCAAGCGAGCATCAGCTCATCGACACAAGGCTGAACTCCAACGGCCAGTCCAGACTGAACGTTACGATGCCGTCAGCGGAGAACGCTCCGGGAATGCTCCGGGCCGATATCGTGACCACAGTCGAGGAGCAAGGCGGGGATGTAAGCTTCAATTCGCTGTCGGTGCCATATTCACCATATTCATCATACGTCGGAGTGAAAGTTCCGAGAGAGGGGAACGGGCGTTATCTGGAGACAGACAAGGACTATAGCGTCAGCATCGCCGTCGTGGACAAGAACGGCGCGAGGGTGTCAGGCCATAACCTTAAGTACACAATCTACAAGATGAAATGGAGCTGGTGGTGGGAAAGCCGCAGCGAAAGTCTCGACTCCTACGTAAACAGTCCGTCAGCGAACATAGTATCCTCCGGTGTAATCAAATCATCCAAAGGAGACAACCTCATCCCGTTCAGGGTGGACTATCCGGAATGGGGACGATATCTGTTGCTTGTGACCGACAATGTAAGCGGACACACGGCCGGGGATGTCATCTATGTGGACTGGCCGGCCTACAGGGGAAGGTCATCCAAGACTGATCCCGACGCTTTGACAATGCTGTCATTCTCCACAGACAAGGAATCCTACGAGGTCGGCGAGAAGGTGACCGTTTATATTCCGGCCGCGTCAAAAGGACAGGCACTGGTTTCACTTGAGAACTCAAGGAAGGTAATCGCGCGAGAATGGGTGAAAACCTCGGGGAATGAAGGTGATGTGGCATATTCATTCAAGGTCACCCCGGAGATGGCTCCTAACTTCTACATCCACATCACCCTTGTCCAGCCGCACGAAAGAGCCGACAACGATCTGCCGATCCGTCTTTACGGAGTGCGCCCTGTCATAGTCAACGACAAGGACTCGCACCTTGAGCCGGTCATCACTATGCCTGACGTGCTCCGCCCTGAGGAGGAATTCAAGATCAAGGTCAAGGAAAAGAACGGCAAGCCGATGACCTACACGTTGGCCATTGTGGACGAGGGACTTCTGGACCTCACGTCATTCAAGACTCCGGATCCTTGGAACGCGATGTACGCCAGGGAAGCGCTCGGAGTCAGCACGTGGGATCTCTACGATGATGTCATCGGAGCCTACAGCGGAAGATTCTCGCCGATGTTCAGCATCGGAGGTGACGAAAGCCTTATTGTCGGCGCGAGGAAGGACAACCGGTTCAACGCCGTTGTCAAGTACATCGGTCCGTTCTCGCTGCAGAGCGGCTCGGCCACACATAAGGTCAAGCTTCCTATGTACGTCGGAAGTGTGCGGGTGATGCTTGTGGCGGCAAGGAACGGAGCGTACGGCAATGCCGAGAAGACTGTCCCGGTAAGGTCTCCGCTTATGGTTCTCCCTACCCTGCCGAGAGTCATCGGAACCGGGGAGAAGGTCGTGATGCCTGTAAATGTCTTCGCTCTTGAGGACGGGGTCAGGAACGCCGATGTCAGCATCAAGGTTGACGGCCCACTGAAGATAACCGGGAACGCCAACGCGTCCGTCCAGTTCGACAAGCCTGGGGACAAGATGGTCAGGTTCAACCTTGAGGCCACCGGGACCGGAACCGCCACAGTGACTGTCACCGCGAATGGCAACGGGCACAAGGCCGGCGAAACGATCTCCATTGGGGTGCGCGCTCCTAACCCGCCGGTAATCTCCGTGACAAGGGCTATGATCGGCAAAGACGCGACCAAGCATTTCGGTTTCTCGCCTTTCAAGGCCGATGACGACCAATGGGCGACCCTGGAACTCACAGGATTCCCGTCTGTTGACTGCGGAGGAATATTCTCATTCCTGACCAATTGCACCTACAATTGCACGGAGCAGATCTCTTCCAGGGGAATAAGCCTTCTTGCTATCAGGAATATGCTCCCGGAGGACAGGCAGAAGCAAATCGACAAGATGATTCCTGAACTGCTTCAGCAGCTGTACCAACGTCAGCTTGGCAACGGCGGATTCGTCTATTGGCCTGGAAGCGCTGACGCCAGCGGATGGGTAAGCTCCATGGCCGGTCAGTTTATGATCTCAGCCTCACAGAACGGATTCAGCGTCAGCAAGGGTGTGCTGGCCAGCTGGTCAAGATTCCAAAAGCGGAACGTGCAGGACTACCGTAATTCCGACAATGAAGGTCTCGGGGATCTTGTGCAGGCTTACAGGCTCTACACTCTGGCGCTTAACGGGGAGGCGGAAAGCGGGGCCATGAACAGGCTGAAGGAAAGCGAGACCCTTTCCGGTCAGGCCGCCTGGATGCTTGCGTCCACATACGCTGTCACAGGCAAGAAGACCGTGGCCGGAGACATCATCGCAGGACTTAAAACAAACTTCTCCGATTACCAGGAGGCCGACAGGACGTTCGGATCTCCTGTAAGGGACAAGGCCGTGGCCCTTGAGGCATTGGTTCTCAACGACGCTTTGCCTGAAGCCATGGATGTCGCCCAGGAAATCGCCGACGCGATCGCCGGAGGATGGTACTCCACACAGGAAATAGCGTTCGCGACCTGCGCGATGAGGAGCCTTGCCTTGAAGGTTGGGTCCGATGCGGTCTCGGCTGAAATAAAGCAAGGGGACAACACGACAGAGGTAAAGAGCGTCAAGTCGATCGGCCATGCCGCGGTGGACACCGAAAACGGAAGCATAGACATCACGAACAAGATGAACGGAAGCCTCTATGCGACGCTGATAACATCAGTCATACCGGAATTCGGGAACAAGGTGGAGGCCAAGTCCAGCGGATTAAGTCTGAACGTCAGCTACAGCACATTGGCGGGCAAGAGCCTGAATCCATACAGCATAACCCAGGGGACGGACTTCACGGTAACCATCACTGTCGGCAACACGAGCGGTGTCAGGGACTGTGACAATCTCGCCCTTACCGAGATGATCCCTTCCGGTTGGGAGATAATGAACGACAGGCTCTACGGAGGCGAGAGTTCAAAGGCCTCGTACAATTACCGCGACATCAGGGATGACCGTGTCATCTGGTTCTTCGACCTTCCGAAGGGAGCCAGCAAGACATTCAGGATCAAGATGCACGCATCCTATCAAGGCGAGTTCATACTCCCTGCGGTGAAATGCGAGGCGATGTACACCCCTCACATCAGCGCCAACACGGCTTCGGGTACTGCGAAAGTCACTGAATAATCCATGGGAAAGAAACTGCGGTCAAGGATAGTGGCAGGTGCAGTCATCGCCCTCTTGACCGCATATTTTTTCTGTCTGCCCAGAGACTTATTCAAAGGCACATCTTATTCCACCGTCGTCACAGACAGGAACGGAGAGCTCCTGGGAGCCCGGATCGCAAGTGACGGACAATGGAGGTTCCCGCCACCGGACACCGTCCCGGAGAAATTCAAGACAGCCCTCATCGAGTTCGAGGACAGATGGTTCGCATACCACCCAGGCGTGAATCCGGTCGCGATAGCGCGTGCCGCAGCCGGCAACATCAAAGCCGGGCAGATCACCAGCGGGGGAAGCACGATCACGATGCAGGTCATCAGGATGTCCAGGAGGCGGAAACGAAACATCGGCCAGAAAATCATCGAGGCTATCCTCGCCACACGTCTGGAACTAAGATGCAGCAAAAGGGAAATCCTAAGCCTGTACGCCTCACACGCGCCTTTCGGCGGGAATGTCGTCGGCCTGGAAGCCGCTTCCTGGCGATATTACGGAAGACCTCCCGATGAGCTTTCCTGGGGCGAGGCCGCCACGCTGGCGGTGCTCCCGAACGCCCCGGCGGAGATCCATCCCGGCAAAAACAGGACAAGATTGCTGGAAAAACGCAACCGGCTGCTGGGCTCGCTTTACAAGCACGGGCATATTGATTCATTGGACTTTGTCCTCGCCTGCGACGAGCCGCTTCCAGATGAACCGATGGCATTGCCGCAGGAATCGCATCATTTGACTGAATATTACTGGAAAACCTCTCCCGGCAAACGGATCCGCACCACAATCGACATCCATCTGCAAAGACAGGTGCAAGCAATAGTCAACCAGTGGAACAACGAGTTCTCGCAGACAGGAATCTACGATCTCGCGGCTGTCGTGGAGGATGTCCGCACCGGTGAGACGCTGGCTTACATCGGGAACGCCAATCCCGATCATAAACGTCCGGGAAGCGAGGTGGACATAATCCGCGCGCCAAGAAGCACCGGCAGCATCCTGAAACCACTCCTGTACTGTGCTCTGCTTCAGGAGGGTGAGATATTGCCGAAAACTCTTCTGCCGGATGTGCCGATCAACATCAACGGTTTCTCTCCACAGAATTTCAACCGGCAGTTCTATGGGGCAGTCCCAGCCGACGAAGCGCTCGCCCGCTCACTCAATGTGCCGTCCGTACACCTCCTGCGCAGATTCGGGGTACCGAAATTTCTGGATATTCTCAGAAAATGCGGGATGACGACATTGAACGGAAGCGCCTCGCACTACGGCCTCTCGCTCATTCTCGGAGGAGCGGAGGGTACACTCGGCGACATCACCTCCGCATATTCAAAACTGTCGGCATCGTACCAAAGCGCGGACACAACGCACACATCCAAGGGTGACAGACTGCACAATTTCCCGCTGAACGACAAATGCGCGCTGTGGTGGACATTCGACGCTTTGAAAGAGGTCAACAGACCAGATGAGATTGACTGGCACCTGATCGGCTCGGTAAAGAAAGTTGCGTGGAAAACAGGCACCAGTTTCGGGTTCAGGGACGCGTGGGCGGTCGGAGTGACAGCTGACTACGCCGTCGGAGTCTGGGCAGGCAACGCCCAAGGGCAAGGAGTTCCCGGCCTGACGGGTGCTCGCACTGCCGGGCCGGTGATGTTCGACATATTCAACCTTCTTCCGGCCAAGGAATATGACAGTGAATATTCCAGGAATGGTTGGTTCAAGGAGCCGGTCTATGGAGACTACATTGTCGCTGAGGTATGCCGTGAGTCCGGTTGCCTGAAAGGGGTGAACTGCGAGGATTCGGACACTCTGATGCTGCCACGCAAATCGGTGAGGAGCGAACCGTGCCCATACCATAAGGTTGTGGACGGGGTCCGGACGTTCATCCTGCCGCCATCGATGGAATGGTACTACAGGCAGCATCATCCTGAATATGCCCCCGTGGTTCCGAAAGGCAAGGCGGACAGTTCCCCGATGGAATTCATCTATCCTGAAAGCGGGGCCGTGATCTACATTCCGCGCCAGCTGGACGGGTCAATCGCCGGCATAACCTTCAATCTGGCGCACAGGACTCCAAGTGTCAATGTCTTCTGGCACATGGACAATGAATATGTCGGGCAGACTCAGATGATCCACCAGATGACGCTGAAGCCTTCACCCGGCAAACACACCGTCACAGCCGTCGATGACTCCGGAAATTCAATCTCCGTGGGATTCACCGTGGCAGAGAACAAGACTTTACGCTGACTATTTGGAAGGTCTCCTGTAGCCGTCCTTGACGGCTCTTTCCGCCATCCTGGAGATTCTGTCCGCCGTGGCCGGGTGGGTTGAGAACAACTGACCGACCGAAGATCCTGAGGCGGCCTGTGTTCCGGAAGCCGTCTCACCGCTAGAAAGCCTCTGAAGTTCCTCGAAAGCCATAGCCATAGCCCAAGGATTCTTACCCGCGCTCTTCAGGAAGTCATAACCGTAGTCGTCAGCGGCGGTCTCCTGCTTTCTCGAGAAACTTGCGCCCATCAAGGCCTCGCCAAGATCCCCCAACTGCGACGCCGTGAGGACAGCGACAGTTCCTCCGGTGGACACCACGGCATCCCTGAGAGCCGATGTAAGGAGGGCCTGCTGGAACTGCTTCTCGGAATGCTTGAGGGCGACGTGGCCGATCTCGTGACCGACAACTCCGAGAGCCTCGTCGTCAGTCATCGCGTCCAGAAGTCCGGAATAGATTCTTACGCTCCCGTCCGCACAGGCGAAGGCGTTAATCTCGTTCGTCTTATAGACTTTGAAATTGAGTGGAGTCCCGTTCACCGAGGTGATTCCAGATGTCATCTTCCTGACCCTCCTGACATATGGACTTGTCTCCGGCAGGACTGTGTTCTCCGCATCCAGTTTCTGCACATACTGTCCGACATAAGATTGAATCTGTGCGTCTGACAAGACGGCGGCCTGAGCCACTTTCGCCCCACCAGAAAGGAGATAAGCCGCATTGAACTGTTCGGAACAAGAGACGCAAAGCATCGCGGCTGTCAACAGGATTATAATCTTACGCATGACAACAGAATTTTATGAATATGCAAATATAACTATTTTGTGTGACTCATTTATCTTTTACATTCTATAGAAATAATGTGTGACGACAGGGGAAAAAAGGCAAATTGCAGATTTTGCACGTTACCAAAATCTGCAATTTGATTTTTCCCCTGACGTTTGTGACACATACTCTTAGAAGCTGTTTTGAATTGTTTGTTTGAAGGTTTGAGAGTGAAAAACTTCAGTTTCGACCGCTTCTTCCAAGGAAGATAGCGGTGCTATCTGACTGAAGAAGCGGGAAGAAAATGAAGATTTTTCACCTCAAAGAACATTTCAAACAATTCAAAACAGCTTCTTAGAGGTCATGTTCTTAAAGACTCGCAAGGAAGAGCGTAAGGCTCTGAGCCTAATCAAGGATTACTTTGAGTAAGTCCGGGATCACCAGCTCTTCACAGTGGATGGAGGCGAGCCGGATGTGGCCCTCGTCTGTAAGCGAGAAGATCATCCCCCGCTTGTCAGCCGGGTTAAGTTTCCGGCTGATGAGGGATGTTTTTTCCGCCGAGGCAAGAACCTTGGACATATTCGAATGTGTAAGCCCCAACTCATCTGATAGTTCCGATGCCGAAGCGCTTCCCTGCCCCGCAAGGAAGCAGAGAAGCATCGCCTCGTTCAGGTTCAGCCCGAATTTCCTCTGAAACTCAGCGTCCAGCCCGGAGATCGCCCTATGGATCTCGCGAAGGCGGCAGATTGTGTTCTTCTTATTCTCCACGACCTACCAACTACAGCTCAACTTTAAGAACATCCTTGATGATTCCCTTGAGCTCCGTCTTAGACAAAGCCCCGAGAGACCTCTGCGGCTTACCCTTCATCGGAATGAACAGAAGCGTCGGAATCGATCTTATGCCGAAAAATGTAGCCAGTCCCCTCTCATTGTCCACATTGACCTTGTAGATGGTGAGTTTCCCTGAATATTCCTTGGCCAGTTCGTCCAGCACAGGCGACAGCTGCCTGCACGGCCCGCACCAGTCCGCATAGAAATCGACAATGGCCGGCTGAGATCCGAGATATTTCCACTCATCGGGGTTCTTTTCGAAGTCATAGACCTTCTTAAGGAAATCAGCCTTGGTGATGTGCACCACCCTTGTCGTCGGCTTTTCCATCGCCGCCGTCTCCTCATCTGGCCTTACCGCACCAGTCATCTCAACACCCTGCTCTTCCGCCGGTCTTCCTGCACCCGACAGCTCTGCTTTCTGCTCTCCCGCCAACCTTTCGGCATTCGGCACCTCAGCATTCTGCTCTCCCGCCAACCTTTCGGCAGTCGGCATATCAGTCGTCAATTCATTCCCTTTCAGCGTTTTGACTCCAGAATTTTCCAGATCCATCTTCTCAATTCCCAGCTCAGCAACCCGAGTCAGAGCCACTTCGACAGACTCGGCAACCAAAGCACTTCCTATTCCCCACCTTTCTGTAGCCTTGGTCTCAAAAGAAGAGAACAGAAGAAGCCCACCGACAGCCACCCCGCTGATGCAAAAGAGCGCCTTTAACGTAATTGCATTCATAATAATCAGTGTTTTAAATAATTAACAAGCATTTATACAATAGTTTCCAACGAAAACTTTCCCAAAGTACGGAATTAATTTCCAATAAAACAAATTTCCAAAGGAAAATATTATCAAGAACTATCTTCGGTCATTCATCGCACCTGCGCTTAGAAAGCAGAGCGACCAAGCCCCCTTTCAGAGATAGCCTCGTGCGCAGGAAGCGCCTTTCCGCTCACGGGAGTTCCACGCTGGCCCGACTCGTGCGCAGGAAGCGCCTTTCCGCTCACGGGAGTCCCCCGCTGGCCCGACTCGTGCGCAGGAAGCACCTTTCCGCTCACGGGAGTCCTCCGCTGGCCTGCCTCGTGCGCAGGAAGCGCCTTTCCGCTCACGGGAGCCCCACGCTGGCCCGACTCGTGCGCAGGAAGCGCCTCTCCGCTCACGGGAGCCCCACGCTGGCCTGCCTCGTGCGCAGGAAGCACCTTTCCGCTCACGGGAGTCCCCCGCTGGCCAGCCTCGTGCGCAGGAAGCGCCTTTCCGCTCACGGGAGCCCCACGCTGGCCAGCCTCGTGCGCAGGAAGCGCCTTTCCGCTCACGGGAGTCCCCCGCTGGTCAGCCGGGTATCATCATTGGCCGCTTGTTGGACCTAACCTTAGTGCTGTTGTTAACCGCATTTCATAAAGAAACTTTACAGTTCCCGGATTTCGCGAATCTGTTTCGCGGCGGACGATTCTCTTATGCCAGCCGTTTAGAGGCTATTTTTGATTTGTTTGCTATAGATTTGCACTCCGGAAGGCCTAGCAAAGCCCCACACATATAATTTCTCTGCAATTTCGTCGTCAAAACAAGCCCTTTCGGCGGTTTTGCCCGACAGAATTGCAGTCTTTGCATTTTCAAAGACCTTTTTTCTGCAATTCTTAGAAGCTGTTTTGAATTGTTTGTTTGAAGGTTAAGAGCAAGCTCTTTCCCTGCTGCTCACCTCGGCAATCCGAACAAGTTCGATTGCCCTCGGTTCGGGCGCTGGGTTGAGAGTGAAAAACTTCAGTTTCGACCGCTTCTTCCAAGGAAGATAGCGGTGCTATCTGACTGAAGAAGCGGGAAGAAAATGAAGTTTTTTCACCTCAAAGAACATTTCAAACAATTCAAAACAGCTTCTTAGTAACATGAAAAAATTAAGTTGCCTCAGATTAAGAGAATATTTTCGAGGATAGCTCTATTTTCGAAGAAGGAGAGTGTGCCGGTGGCACATGACTGATGAGAAAAGATAGCTAGACCGAAAAGATTCCTTAAGATGATGCAGGTTATTTTTTGAAGGTTACCTAAGTAAGCGTTAAAAAATAAGCTGAACTAAATTTTGTGTCAGATTTATGAGGATAGATGTCTTTTCGAAGAAGGAGTGTGCCGGTGGCAAACGACTGATGAGAAAAGATAGCTAGACCGAAAAGAGCGGAAAGCCTCTGTTCTGAATTTTGGTTACGTGCAAAATTCAGGTTAGAGGCTTCCCGCTCTTTCTATGCCATTGGACCTTCTATGTTCCTGCGCTTCAACAAGCCCGGAAACTCAAAGATCTCAGAACCAATAGGTCTAAACAACCAGAGGAACTCAGCGACCGAGACACCGGCGAAGCGACTACCTTCTTTCCAGCTACTATTTGTCGCCGAGATCGAGGATGCGGACGTTGCGGATCTTCAGACCCTCACCGTGACCGCAGAATGAAATGTAGCCTTTCTTGTTGAACATTCCCGGATGGTTCTTGTGGTCAACGGTGTACGGATTCTTCTTGCCGCCGTCCGGAGCCACATTATGCCCCTTGCAGGCCCTGCGGATGTTGCCGTCCACAATTACCTCACCGTTGACGGTCACCTTGATTCTGTCGCCCTCGACACGAATCTCCTCGGTGCTCCACTCCCCAAGAGGCTTGTGGACGATTCTCTTCGCCGGGATCACACCGTAAACCGATCCGTGAACCTGATACTCACGAAGTTTGGCGTACATCGGAGCGTCATGATCAAGGATCTGCACCTCACACATTCCGTCATAGGCAGCGTCAACACCCATAGGAGTCCTCACACCCACACCATTGTTCACACCCTCGCGCAGGAAGCAGAACTCGAAACGATAGACGAAGTTACGGTATTCCTTCTTGGTGTAGAGATTTCCTGTACTGCCGTAGTTGGCCGACACATAGATTGTTCCGTTGACAGGAGTGTACCCCTCAAGATCGCCCTGCCACTTGTCCAGATTCGTGCCGTCGAACAGCATCTCGAATCCCTGCCTCTTCTCCTCATCGGTCAGTTGAGAGACCGGAGAAGGCACCGCCTCGCTGAGAATCTTGCCGATCTCATCGACAGCGTAGCCGTCATCGGCTCCACCGGCGGCCTTGAAGATCACGACAGCCTTGTCAAGGTTGGACTTGAGGTCAGCGTAGTTGATCTCCTCCTTGGTCTTGGAGGCGATTGTCCTTACGCACTCAGCAGCGGCATGCCTGACTCCCTTGTCACTGTCATCCAAGTACTTGCCGGCAAGCAAGAATGCCTTCATCGTAGGTACGGAAGCAAGAGACTTGAGAATGGACCTCTTCACGGCAGGGGTCTGGGCAAGCTCAAGAGCCTTGGCGAAATCCATACGCTTTTTGTCAACATTGGTCTCGTATTTAGAGACAAGGGAAGAATATCTCTTCACAGCCTTGTCGGCCAGCCCTGCGTCCGAACCGGCAATCTTGATGAGAATCGGTGCCACCTTGAAATTGTCTACTTCAAGCAACGACGCGAAAGCGGACTTGTCACCGGCCTCGTAGGCGGCGGCCAGATCGTTCACGGCCTCGTCGGTGCCTGTGGCGGCAAGGACCGGATAGTAAGCGGAGACGTTCTTGGACTTCTTCATCAAAGCGCTGACCTTGGCGTACTGCTCGGCGGGAGCAAGAGTGTGCACAGCGGCGATCAAAGCGTTCTGGGCGGCCTTCTGATCAGCGGCGGAAACGTTGTCAAGCAAAGCGCCGACCTTGTCAATGTCCTGGACGCCAACGATGTCCGCGAGCGCGAGCTTGG
This sequence comes from uncultured Alistipes sp., assembly GCA_900544195.1. Classification (GTDB taxonomy): domain Bacteria; phylum Bacteroidota; class Bacteroidia; order Bacteroidales; family UBA932; genus Cryptobacteroides. Next base: position 15,473 of record UQUJ01000040.1, read on the forward strand.
CGAGAGACGAAGCCTCGGCATCCTTTGAATCTATCAATGAATATACCTTCGGGGCGGCAGCGGTAATCCTTCTGGCCATCACAAGGCCGAGAATATTTCCAAGAGTCTTGTTGTCCTTGGCTACGTCAAGAGCGGCAAGAAGCTCGTCCTGATAGTTGCCCTTGAATGATTTCAAAGCGGCTATCGCAGCGGCGCTGTTCTCACCTCCGAGCTGTCCCACAAGAGCCTTCGCGGCCTTGTCACCACCGATCTTTCCTGCGGCCGCGATGGCGGCGGAAGCAACATTCCCTCCCTCGGAGAACGAGCCGAGCACGATCTCGGAGACAGACGAGATATTATTATTGCCAAACCAGTTGAGAAGATCCACCTTGACCGGTGCAGAGAGTTTTGCGAAGTTCTTTGTAAAAAGCGGAACGAGATTTCCGGCGCCAAGGATCAAAGTGGCGTTGTCAATCACGGAGTTCCTATACTTCACATCCTCGCTCTTGAGAGCGGCGGCAACGACCTTCAAAGCCTTCGCCGGGTCGTTCTTCATCCGAGCCAGAGCTCCGGCGGACTTGTAGGCGGAGACTTCAGAAGCCATGAGATCCTTGGCTGCCTTGGCGACGGCCTTGCTCTTGGAACCATCGGCAAGTCTCACTGCCAGAGCGGCATAGTCTGGAGTCGAATTCTCCTTAAGAATATTCAATGAAGACTCGGAGCCTATGGCAGCCAAAACTGAGAAGTAGGCGTTGTCGTGCATCGTGGAATTCAGGACGGTCGGGATGACCCATTTCTGAATATAAGGCTCGGCAGCGGAGATTCCTTTCTCCGCGGCGGCCGTCGCCAGCAATTTCCTGTCGGCGGTTCCATCCTTCACAAGGTCAAGAATCAAATCCTCTGTTTCCGGAATATCCACGAGGGCGCCGATGGCCGTGGAGGCGAGAGCGGAGTCGCTGACATATTCCTTGAAGAACTGAGCGTCCGCAGGTTTGGCTATCTGGCGGAACTGGTTCAGCAGAAAAGCCTTGTTGTTGCTGTCCTCCGTGGCCATTATGGCCAGAATGAATCCCTCACGGACCTTGTCTACACATTGAGGGTTGGCCGACGCATAACTTGCGAGACCCGTGAGGGCATATTCATAAAGATTGTTCCTCACGCCTTCGCCGGCCGGTTTCATCATCTTGGCAGTCTCCACCACTGAGGCGGGAGCAGCGGCGGCGAGGTCGGCCATCTGAGTGTTGAAATCCGTGGCATTGTTGGCCGGCATGGCAGCAAGCACGTCAGCCACAACGGTTTCCACGGTTCTCTGCCTTGCGTCCTGGGCGCTCATAGTCAGAGCGGCCGCAAGGAATAGTATGGATGTTATAAACTTCTTCATATTCAGAAACAAATTAAAGGATCATTGAACCCCAAGGGGCGCGCATCGGCTGGTTGATAAGTTGGTTGGCGGCATCGTCGTCAATAAACAACTGCTTGTCCGGATCGAAGTTAAGGGTTCTGCCGAGACGCAGGGCGCACGCTCCCATGTTGACGATCGTGCAACTGTGGTGGCCGTTGTCTTCGGCCAGCGCGAATTTCTGACGGGTCTTCACGCACTCAAGGAAGTCCGTGTGGCGCGGCTCCGGATCAGGAAGCGAGTTGATGACATCCATCACGTTAGGGATAGTACACTCGAATCCTTTGTAAACCTTACCGTTAGGGCCTTCGATGTAAGGAACCTTGCCCTTGCTCTCGAAGCCTTCGCCCTCAAGGATGATCTTGCAGCCGTCGGCGTAGGTGTAGGTGACGCTCCGCCATATTCCCACCGCGTCCGGATGCTGCTGAGGAGCGTCCACCTCAACCTTTACAGGGAAGGTGTCGTCCTTGCCGAGGATGTACTGCACAGGATCGATGTAGTGCTGTCCCATGTCCCCGAGACCGCCGGACTCGTAGTCCCAATAGCCGCGGAAAGTCTGGTGAACACGATGCGGATTGTAAGGCTTGTAAGGAGCCGGCCCGAGCCACATGTCGTAGTCAAGTTCTGCCGGGACAGGCTGTGGCACAAGGTTTTCCTTACCGGTCCAGTAGAACTTCCAGGTGAAACCGGTGGCTCCTGAGATCCTCACTGTCAAAGGCCAACCGAGAAGACCGCTCTGCACAAGTTTCTTAAGCGGTTCGACAGTTGTTCCGAGGCCATAGAACGTGTCCTTGAAGCGGAACCATGTGTCCAGACGGAAGATCCTGCCGTACTTGTTGACGGCCTCCACTACTTTCTGGCCTTCCCCTATTGTTCTTGTCATAGGCTTCTCGCAGAATATGTCCTTTCCGGCTCTGCAAGCCTCTACGGCCATGATTCCGTGCCAATGCGAAGGGGTCGCGATGTGAACGATGTCAACATTAGGATCATGTACGAGATCCCTCCAATCCGTGTAGGCCTGAAGTTTTGTGCCGAACTTCTCCACACCCTTCTTAAGGGCGTTGTCAAGGTGGTTCCTGTCCACATCACAAACCGAGACCAGACGGCAGCGCTCGTCACTTACGAAATGAAGACCGCTCATGCCTATGCCTCCCGTGCCGATAATCCCTCGTGTCAGTTGGTCACTTGGCGCGACATATTTCTTGTCGCCGCCCATAGCTCCGAACACATTGCGTGGCAGGATCGTGAACAACGCCAACCCCGCCGCCGACTTTTTCAAAAAACTTCTTCTGGATTCACCCATAGTGCTATCGTGATTAATGAATATTTGACTGATTCTACAAATTTACATTTTTTACCGCTAAAACTTTCAATCATGGCACGCCAAAACGCAAAAAAAGAGTGGCCGGAAATTCTCCCGCCACTCAATCTTGTATTCTGTGTCTGAATATTCCTTATTCAGCCTGACGGTCATTGCGACGGCCACGGCCACCACGGCTGCCGCGACGGTCGCCACGGTCTCCACCTCTGCGCTCACCACGGTCTCCGCGTGAAGGACGTGAACCGCCCTGCGCGTTGGCTGCCGCAGCTGTGTTAGGAGTGAGATCCTGCTTGCCGTAACGCTCACCGTTGCAGATCCACACCTTGATTCCGAGGGCGCCGACCTTTGTGCTTGCAACCGCAAGAGCGTAGTCGATGTCAGCACGGAATGTGTGCAGAGGTGTACGGCCCTCCTTGAACATTTCGCTTCTGGCCATTTCAGCTCCGCCTACACGGCCGCTGATCTGGATCTTGATGCCTTCCGCACCAACCCTCATGGTTGAAGCGATAGCCATCTTGATGGCTCTTCTGTAGGAAACACGTCCCTCGATCTGACGGGCAATGCTGTCAGCGACGATGTGCGCGTCAACCTCAGGCCTCTTGACCTCGAAGATGTTGATCTGAACGTCCTTCTTGGTGACCTTCTTAAGCTCTTCCTTGAGTTTGTCAACCTCGGCCCCGCCCTTACCGATGATGAATCCAGGCCTTGCGGCGTGAATGGTCACGGTGATGAACTTGAGGGTTCTTTCGATGACAATCTTGGAGAGGCTGGCCTTGGCAAGACGGTTGGTCAGATACTTGCGGATCTCATAATCCTCAGCGATCTTCTCAGCATAGTTACCACCACACCAGTTAGAGTCCCAACCACGGGTGATACCGATTCTGTTAGAAATAGGATTTGTCTTCTGTCCCATATTACTTGTTCTCCTCTACTGTTGTTGGTTTCTTGACGTCGAGAATGATGGTGACGTGGTTCGAACGCTTGCGGATCCTTCCGGCGCGGCCCTGAGGGCAAGGACGGATTCTCTTGAGCGTGCGGCCTTCGTTTACCATGATCGTCTTGACATAAACGTTACCGTTGTCCAGCTCTTTGCTCTGATCCGGGTTTTTGGCTTCCCAGTTGGCGATGGCGCTGCGGAGAAGCTTCTCAAGACGGATGGACGGCTGCCTCTTCGAGAAATGAAGAAGGTCAATCGCACGGTTCACCTCCACACCTCTCACAGTGTCAGCGACAAGACGCATCTTGCGAGGGGATGTAGGAACATCATTCAACTTAGCTACTGCTGTATTCTTTTTGGCTTCCTTGAACTTTTCAGCCATTAATCTTTTACGAGCTCCCATAATGAATTCTCCTTAATTACTACTTATTGTTGCCCGAATGGCCTTTGAAAGTTCTGGTCGGCGCGAATTCGCCGAGCTTGTGGCCCACCATGTTCTCAGTGATGTAAACAGGAATGAACTTGTTTCCATTATGAACTGCGACAGTGTGGCCTACGAAGTCAGGGGAGATCATGCTGGCGCGGGACCAGGTCTTCACGACCTCCTTCTTCTTGCTACCATCATTCATAGCAAGAATTCTCTTTTCCAGGGCTTCCTGGATGTATGGACCTTTTCTTAATGAACGACTCATAATCTTAAAGTTTAATTCCGTTTAATTACTTCTTCTTTCTTCTCTCGATGATGAACTTGTTGGAAGTAGCCTTAGGATTACGTGTCTTGTAACCCTTTGCAGGAAGTCCCTTGCGTGAACGCGGGTGACCTCCGGAGGCACGACCTTCACCACCACCCATAGGGTGATCAACAGGGTTCATGACGACACCACGGTTGTGCGGCCTGCGACCGAACCAGCGGCTGCGGCCGGCCTTTCCGTAAGACTCAAGATTATGATCTGCGTTAGAAACTGTTCCAACGGTGGCGCGGCAGGTCACAAGCACCATTCTGGTCTCGCCTGAAGGCAGACGAAGGATGGCGTAGTTGCCCTCACGGGCGGCCAACTGCGCGAATGTACCGGCGGAACGTGCCATCGCGGCGCCCTGGCCAGGACGAAGCTCGATGTTGTGTACGAGCGTACCTACAGGGATCTCCGCGAGTGGGAGACAGTTGCCAAGCTCAGGAGCGATTCCTGATCCGGACTCTATGATCTGTCCTACCTTGATTCCGGCAGGAGCGATGATGTACTTCTTCACGCCATCCTCGTACTCAACGAGGGCGATGCGGGCGCTGCGGTTAGGATCGTACTCAACGGTCTTGACTGTGGCCTTGATGTTGTCCTTGGTGCGGAGGAAGTCGATGATACGGTACATTCTCTTGTGTCCACCGCCACGGTAACGCACAGTCATCTGACCGGTGTTGTTTCTACCACCTGTACTCTTAAGAGGTTCCAACAGAGGCTTGTACGGCCTCTTGGCAGTGATTTCGTCGAATGCACTGATCGCCTTGTTCCTGGTTCCAGGAGTAATCGGCTTGAATTTTCTGATTGCCATTGCCTTGTCCCTCCTTAAATGTTACTGTAGAAATCAATCTTGTCATCACCTGCAAGGGTAACGTACGCCTTCTTGAAGTGATTGGCACGGCCACGGAGCATCCCCGCCTTGCTGTAGCGGGACTTTCTCTTTCCGTGATAGTTCACGGTGTTGACGTCCTTTACAGTCACATTGTAGAACTGCTCTACTGCGGCCTTTATCTGAAGCTTGTTGGCTTCCCTGTCAACGATGAAGCCGTAGCGGTTGTACTTCTCAGTCTCAGCCGTGAGCTTCTCGGTTACTATTGGCTTGATTAAAATTCCCATCTCTTTGCGCTTTTAACGGTTGACCCTGGCTGCGAGGACATCCTGAACACCATCCACAAGCACCATTGAATTGGCATTCATAACGGTGTAGGTGTTGATTTCGTCAACAGTGATGACCTTTACCTCAGGGAGGTTACGTGATGAAAGGAAAATGTTGTTTGAATTCTCCGGAAGCACTACGAGAACCTTTCTCTGGCCAGCCTTGAGAGCGTCAAGGATGCGCATGAGTTCCTTTGTCTTAGGGGCTTCCATAGTGAACGGCTCAACGAGGACAATGGCGTTCTCCTGTGCCTTGTAGGTGAGGGCTGAGCAACGCGCGAGCGACTTCAGCTTCTTGTTAAGCTTGAATCTGTAAAGACGAGGCTTCGGTCCGAAAACACGGCCACCGCCAACGAAGATGTTGGACTTCAAGCTACCGTGACGCGCGCCACCGCCGCCCTTCTGGCGACCGAGCTTCTTGGTGGAATGAGCGTTTTCGCTGCGATCCTTTGTCTTGGCGGTACCCTGACGCTGGTTGGCGAGGTACTGAACGACATCAAGATAGATTGCATGGTCGTTCGGCTCCACACCGAACACCTTCTCGTCAAGAACAACCTTCTTTCCGGATTCTGATCCGTCAATTTTCAATACTGGTAATTCCATAACTAAAACTCTAATGCAAGATAAGAACCCTTGGCTCCAGGTACGGAACCCTTAATGACGAGAAGATTGTTCTCAGGAATAACCTTGACAATCTCGAGGTTGAAGACCTTGACCCTCTCATTGCCCATGTGGCCGCCCATACGCATTCCAGGGAACACGCGTGAAGGCCAGGATGACGCACCGAGAGAACCCGGCTTACGCAGTCTGTTGTGCTGACCGTGGGTCGCTCCGCCTACACCGGCGAAATGATAACGGTGAACAACACCCTGGAAGCCACGACCTTTAGAAGTACCGACAACATCAACGTACTTCACGTCGTCAGTGACAACGTCGGACACGGTGATGGTGTCTCCAAGCTTGAGCTCACCCTGGAAGTCTGCCGCGAATTCGACAAGCTTGCGCTTAGGGGTGGTCCCTGCCTTTTTGAAATGGCCCATAAGAGGCGCGCTGGCGTGTATCTCTTTCATTTCGTCATAGGCAAGCTGTACAGCGGCATAGCCATCTTTTTCTACTGTACGCAGTTGCGTGACAACACACGGACCAGCCTCGACAACGGTGCATGGAATATTTTTTCCATCAGCACCGAAAACGGAAGTCATTCCGATTTTCTTTCCAATTAATCCAGGCATTGGTTTTGTTTAATTAATTGTAAATAAATATTTTACGTTAATCCGCATTATTTTGCGGACTGCAAAGGTAGCGATTTTTTTTCAATTAACAAAGTTTTCCACAAGCCTACTCCCTAATAATCAGAGAAATCGTCATCAAGCATTGTGGAATGAATCAAGGATTAGTTATCTTTGTACCGTAAAAAAGTGCAATGATGCTTTTGAATATATTCGGATTCCTCAACATCTCGTTCACGGATGTTCTGGACATACTGATGGTCGCCATATTCATCTATCTGGTTTTCAGATGGATAAGAGGTTCCGCAGCAATGAATATCTTCGTCGCCGTCATCCTGCTTTTCGTCCTGCGGGTGGTAGTGGCGGCGTTCAACATGAAGTTGATGAGCGCCCTGCTCGGGACTTTCATCGACGTGGGCGTGATCGCGCTCATCGTCATATTCCAGCCCGAGGTGCGGCACTTTCTGATGAAGCTCGGCTCGCGCTATGGGATGGCCGGAAAAAGCCGCGACTTCTTCAACAAGATGATGGGCATCCAGGACCAGAAGATGGCAGGAGGCACGGTCAACGAGATCGCCGAGGCATGCCGGGCCATGTCTGCCGACAAGACCGGAGCCCTTATCGTGTTCCCGCGCAAGGATTCGCTTGATTTCATCGTCGAGACCGGGGACATCGTGGACGCCAAAGTCACCAGAAGGCTGATAATGAACATATTCTTCAAGAATTCCCCGTTGCATGACGGCGCGATGATCATCGGAGGCGACAGGATTGTGGCCGCGCGCTGCACCCTTCCCATCACCGGACGCTCTGACATCCCGGCACGTTACGGAATGAGGCACAAGGCGGCGATAGGAATCTCTGAAGAGACTGACGCTGACGTGGTTGTGGTTTCGGAGGAGACCGGGGGGATCTCTTTCGTGCGTGGCGGCAACATCAAAAGCATAGGCAACATCAACGAACTTAAGCTCCTTCTCGGCGCGGGCGAGGGTACCTCGGAGGAAAAGCGCTCCACGGAGGAAAGACAATAATTTACGAATATGCGGGAACACGGAACAGAGATTGACACCAGACTGGAGAGCAAGTTGGGATTTGACAGGGTCAGGACCTTTGTGGCCGACAGATGTTCCACTGAATATGCCGTCGCGAGGGTGACGGAGGAGACGTTCAGCAACGACCCGAAAATCATCGGGGAAAGGCTTGCGCTCACGGACGAGATGAGGCTGATCGTGATGTTCGAGGAGAACTTCCCGACAAACGGCTACATCGACTGCCTTGACTTCCTGAAACCGCTTGAGAACACCGGCTACACGATCGACATCCTTTCGCTCGGCAAGCTGCGCACGATGGTCGAGACTGTACGCAAGCTGACCAACTTCTTCATGTCCATAAAGGATGGGGTCTATCCCAGTCTCAAACGGATGAGCGCCCCGGTGCTGAGTTTCCCTGAGGTACAGAGAAGGATCGACCTGATCCTGGACAAGTTCGGGGATGTCAAAGACACGGCATCGGACAAGCTGCTGGAAATCAGGCGCGCGATAAAGACAAAGGAGGGGGCGATCTCCAAAAGGGCGAACGCCATCCTCAAGCAGGCACAGGCCGACGGGCTTGTGGACGAGGACGCCGGGCTTTCCGTGCGTGACGGCAAGCTGCTGATTCCGGTCAACAGCTCCAGCAAGAAAAAGATTCAGGGGTTCGTCTATGACACCTCGGCCACAGGCAAGACAGCCTTTGTCGAGCCGGCCGAGATCATCGAACTGGAAAACGAGATCATCACCCTTCGCGCCGACGAGGCACAGGAGATCCAGCGCATCCTGGCGTCGTTCAGCGACTTCGTGAGGCCCTATGTGCCAGATCTTATCAATTCCGCGGAATATATCGGCGAGATAGATTTCCTGATGGCCAAGGCACAGGTAGCCCTCGATTTCAAGGCCGGTGCGCCGATCATCTCCGACAACGGTGAGATGAACCTGCGTAAGGCGCGTCATCCTCTTCTGGAGAGGGCGCTGAGAAAAGAGAAAAAGGAAATCGTGCCGGTTTCGATCCGCTTGACTCCGGCCAAGCATATTCTTTTGATCTCAGGACCTAACGCCGGCGGCAAGTCGGTGTGCCTCAAGACCACGGGGCTGCTCCAGTACATGTTCCAGTGGGGCATGCTGGTTCCGACCTCTGAGACCTCGGAACTTCCTGTCTTCGACAGGATCATGGTCAGCATCGGTGACGACCAGAACATCGAGAACGACCTCAGCACCTACAGCTCGTTCCTTGACGACATGAAGACGATGCTGGCCAAGGCCGATGACAAGACCTTGATATTAATAGACGAGTTCGGTTCCGGAACCGAGCCTGCCGCCGGAGGAGCCATCGCCGAGGCGATCCTCAGCGAGATGGACAAGAGAGGGGTCTATGGAGTCATCACGACACACTACACGAACCTCAAGCTCTACGCCTCCGGCTCCGACACCGGAGTCATCAACGGAGCGATGCAGTTCGACGCCGCCAAGATCCAGCCTCTGTTCAAGCTGGACATCGGAATGCCGGGTAATTCGTTCGCCTTCGAGCTTGCACGCAAGATGGGACTTCCGGAGAGCATCGTCAAAGATGCCGAGGCAAGAGCCGGAGAGGAGTTCGTGGGTATGGAGAGGAACCTGCGCAAGATCGTGCGCAACCGCCGCGCCCTTGACGAGAAGCTCCAGAGGATAAAGAACACGGACAAGACGCTGGAGAACATCACGGAACGCTACCAGAAAGAGCTTGAGGGATTGAAACAGACCAAGAAAGAGATTCTGGACCAGGCCAAGAAGGAGGCGCAGGAAATCGTACAGGGAGCCAACAAGACGGTCGAGAACACCATCCGCACCATCAAGGAATCCCAGGCAGACAAGGAGAAGACCTCCGACGCCAGAAAAGCCCTCCAGAATTTCATGTCATCGCTCCAGACAAAGAAGGAGAACGAACAGAAAAATCACGACGACTACATAGAAAAGAAACTCAAGCAGTTGGAAGACAGAAAGATGCGTCGCGATGCCCGCAAGGGTAAAACCCAGGGTGACAGCCAGTCGCAAACCTCCGGGCAATTCAGGGGCGGCGTGCTGAAGGTAGGAGAGAAAGTGCGGGTGAAAGACAACGGCATGGCCGGTGAGGTCATCCGGGTGTCCAACAAGGCAGTGACCGTCGCCATCGGCAACATCACCAGCAAAATGCCGCTCGACAGGGTTGAGCGGATCTCTTCCAATGAATATAAAGCCTCGGTGCGGGAGAACATCAAGCCTCGGGCCGCCCAGGACGATTCAGGTCTGCGGGAACGCAGACTGGCTTTCTCTCCGGAACTGGACGTGCGCGGAGAGAGGGTTTCGGATGCTCTGGACATTGTCGTTCACTACATCGATGACGCCATCATGCTGAACATCGGCTCCGTACGCATCATCCATGGCAAAGGCACAGGGGCGCTGCGCGATGAGTTACAGAAATATCTAAGGACAATTCCCGGGGTCACCTCCGTCCACGATGAGCAGGTTCAGTTCGGCGGGTCGGGTGTGACGATCGTGACGTTGGGATAAGCATTTGAATCAAGACTATGAAAAACACTGAAAAACAGATGACTCCACGGATGGAGCTGGGGCGGAGGGGTGAGGATGTCGCCTGTGAGTTTCTGACCGGCAAAGGGCATATTATCGTGCAAAGGAATTTCAGGTCCGGTCATCTTGAGATCGACATCATCAGTTTAGATCGGAATGGTGTGCATTTTGTGGAAGTCAAGAGCCGGGTCGCACCTGTTATGGTCTCTCCGGAGGAGAATGTGACAATGAGCAAGCAGAGGAAAGTGGCCGACGCGGCGCTGAGGTACTTGAACACGGCGAAAGACAAGCGGATCTCCGGTGATCTGGAAGTCAACTTTGATGTCGTCGCCGTGACGTTTGACGGAGGGAAGGAGATTGTGGAATGGTTCCCGAACGCGTTTTATCCGATGTACCTCTGAACGGGTGTTTCGATGCTTCGACAAGCTCGGCAACCACAAGCTCGGCAACCACAAGCTCACTACGCAACTTGGAGTTCCGAGATTATTAATAAAGTATTTCGATGCTTCGACAAGCTCGGCAACCACAAGCTCGGCAACCGGAGCAGGAATGCGGTCACTGAACTTGTCGAAGTGACCGCGCTGATTTGAGAATAAATATACTAAGCACCAAGATATGAACAAAGATAACCGATACTGCGTCATCATGGCCGGAGGCACCTCTAACCACTTCTGGCCTATAAGCCGCGAAGCAAGCCCCAAGCAGTTTCTGGACATCGCCTACACAGGCGAGTCCTTCATCAAGACCACCTATGATCGTTTCTCAAGGATTGTTCCCCCGGAGAACATCATTGTTGTCTCCTTGGCCAGATTCGCGGACCTTGTCCGCAAGCAGATTCCGGATCTTCCGGCGGACAACCTCCTTCTTGAGCCTTACTCCAGAAGCACAGGCCCGTGCCTCGTCTACGCCACCTACAGCATCATGAAGCGCAACCCGGACGCGACCGTCCTTGCCACTCCCGCCGACCACACCATAGCGGACGAGAGCGGATTCAGGGACACGATCCTGAAGATGATGGAATATGCGGAGGAGAAGCCTGTCCTGATGACCCTCGGAATCCCTCCTACCAATCCCGACACGAGTTACGGCTACATTCAAGCTCCGAAAGGCAGCGAGGACGCCAGTTATGACATCCCTTTGAAAGTCAAGACATTCACGGAAAAGCCCGACAAGGCGATGGCCGAGGTTTTGTGCAAGACCGGCGAGTTTTACTGGAATTCGGGAATATTCGCCTGGAAAGTCTCCGTCATCAAGGAAGAGATGGAGAAGTACATCCCCGATGTCACGGCTGTCTTCTCCGGTTGGGAGAAGGCTCTCGGAACGGACGAGGAGCGGACATTCCTTGAGAAAGCCTACACGGACTGCCCGAAGGTTTCCATCGACTACGGGGTGATGGAGAAGACGGACAGGGCATGGCTCTACCGGGGGGATTTCGGCTGGTCGGACATCGACGGATGGGATTCCCTGTCAAGGAACTTCAACGGAAAGACCCCGGATGGTAACGTGGTGTTCGCAGACAATATCATGACCGAGGACTGTAGGGACAGCATCTTCGTGAGTACCGTCAGACGCAAGAAGTTCTACGCCGTGAAAGGGCTGAAGGACTACGTCATTGTGGACACTGGTGACGTGCTTCTGATCTGCCCTAAGGATTACAAGCAGTTCAAAGATTTCCTCTCAGGTCTCGGAATGCCCGAATACGAAAGTTTCCGTTAAGGCAGCCCGTGAGGGGGAGACTGCCTTAAAAGTAAAAGTACCCCCAGTGAGGATTGAGAATTCGTTGTCGCCCCCTGTAGTGGGGTACATACTTTTCAACTCTCGCCAAGACTTTTCAGACAGTCTGTGGGTGGGGAGAAGCAGCGTGAGCGGCGTGGCAGCCAACCCATTGACAGTCAACCAAATAAGGCAACAGCCTAGTGCCAAATCCGACACCAGACTGTTGTTTTATTCCGCTGATTTACAACACGTTGTCCGCCACGGATCCCACGGCATTCCCCCATCCCCATTCCCATCTCCATCCCCATTCCCATCTCCCCACACTCGCTCTACCTAATGCCACCTTCGGCTACTCAAAGTCATCAGAGCTGCCACAGTGCTGCTACGGAGCCGCCACGGAGCGGCCACGGAGCCACCACAGTGCTGCCATGGAGCCGCTACGGGAATCAGATGATGACTCCGCCGTCAACCGGGAGGACGGCACCGGTGATGTACGAGGCCATGTCGCTGGCCAGGAAGAGAAACGCGTCGGCGACCTCATCAGGCTCACCTACCCTGCCGATAGGAATGCGCGCCACCAGAGGCTTTATCAAAGCCTCCGGGAGGTTAGCGACCATGTCGGTGCGGGTCACGCCCGGAGCCACGGCATTGACCCTTATCCCACGGGGAGCCAGTTCCCGGGAAAGGGATTTCGTCAGGCCGTTGACAGCGAACTTGGTGGTCGGGTACAGACAACCGGACGGCTGACCGTAAAGACTCACCACGGAGCTGGTGTTGAGGATGACACCGCCGCCGTCCGCCTCCATCAACCTCGCCGCAGCCCTGCTGCAGACAAACACCGCCTTGAGGTTTATGTCCAGAATCCTGTCCATTTCCTCATCGGTGTAGTCATTGAGAGGAAGCGCCTGCGAGATACCGGCGTTGTTGACAAGGATGTCAAACCTTCCAAACCTTGCTAAAACCTCATTGAACGCATTCTCTACAGAGGAAGAATCTGTGAGATCCGGGGCGATCGCCAAAATCTTGGCCTCAGGCAACTCGAAAAGGAGTTTTCCAAGCGCCGCGTTGGCGGTCGCGGGCTTCGAGCCGCACAGGGCTACGGAAGCGCCAGCCTCAAGGAATTTCTTCACGACCGCGTAACCTATGCCGCGCGTGCTACCTGTGACCACCGCGACCTTGCCTTTTAATGAAAGTTCCATAACTCTATGATTTGACAACTTCTAAAACAACTTCTAAAACAACTTCTAGTAAGCGTTAAAAAATAACTTGCATCAGTTTAAATTTGCAATATATTGATGTT
>UQUJ01000041.1 GCA_900544195.1 uncultured Alistipes sp.
GATACTTCTGTAAGGGGTAAAAAGTGGCAAATGGCACTATTTCAAGTGGGCTCAATAATAAGTTGGTAAAGATTTGGAGGTATCTTCGAGGATAGATGTCTTTTGGAAGAAGGAGTGTACTGGAGGTAGACGACTGATGAGAAAGGAAATATAGACCATAAAGATATACAAATTGTTCAAGTTATCTTTTAAGGGTTACTTTAGTCGGATTATGATGAACTGAGATTCCCGAAACTGAAAACGGATATATTAAAAACACTGTAATATTCAATGAATATGAAAAAGATTGCTAAGGTTGTGGCGGTGGCTGCCATGGTTGCGCTGACCGCTTCGTGCGCTCCGCAGAAAATCGCGGTGACGGCGCACAGAGGATTCTGGAACTGCGAGGAGGCCGGGTACGCCGAGAACTCCATCAGATCACTTGAGTTAGCTCAACAGAACGGCCTGTGGGGCAGCGAGTTCGATGTTCACATCACTTCAGACCTAGTCTTGCTCGTGCACCATGATCCGGACATTGACGGAATGCGGATCTGGGACCACGACTACGCCGACTTCAAGGACTGCCGCCTGAAGAATGGGGAGAAGATCCCTACTTTGGACGAGTACCTCACCCAGGGCGAGAAGAGCAAGAAGACCGTGCTGGTGTTCGAGCTCAAGAAACAGATTGACAAGGCCCACGAGGACTACATGGTTGACCAGAGCGTCAAGGCTCTCAAAGAGCACGGGCTGTACAATCCCAAGCGCGTGATCTTCATCTCCTTCAGCCTGAACATGTGCGAGAGGCTCGCCGCCCTCTGCCCTGGATTCACGGTTCAGTACCTGGACAAGGACAAGAGCCCTGAGGAACTCGCCAAGCTCGGAATCAACGGTGTTGACTACCAGTACAAGGTCTTCGGAAAGAACCCGACATGGTTCAAGCAGGCCCGTGACAACAAAATGAGCATCAATTGCTGGACGGTCAACAAGGAGAAGGACATCCAGAACATGATAGACCTCGGTGTCGATTGCATCACGACCAACGAGCCGCTCCTCGTCCGCGAGAAGCTCGGCAAGAGGGAGAAGGTGAAATAATCCTATTTCCCGACGTACGACAGACAGCCTGTTTCAGTAATATGAAGCAGGCTATTTGATTTCCAGAAGGTCGGACCAGGAGGTGGTGTAGAGGCGGGAGCAGAATTCGCGGCGGATGCCATCGGAGTAGTGGCCGGGGCGCTGGGTGGCGAGCCTCAGGACATTTTTGCCGGAGGTGTTGACCAAGTCCATGATCCTGGAGATGCGGTCGTCACGGTCGCGGGTCTCCTGATCGAAGTCGAACAAGGTGGTCTGAATGGCGTCGGCCTCCACGATGTCGGAGACGGTCACACCGGCCCTTTTATATTCAAAACCATTGCGGAAGACCATCCTCAAGGCGCGCAGGGCGGCGGCGACAATCTCTTGAGTGCTGTTGGCGGGGACATCGAGCCTGACGCTGGCGTTCGGGAAGTACTGCGGCAGGTCATCCCGGAAGCGGTTGGTCTGGATGAAAACGCCCACTGAATATGCGGCAGTGCCGTCCGAGCGGAGTTTCTCGGCGCACTTTCCGGCAAAATCGGAGACTCTTAAAGTCATCTCCTCCAGGTCCGTCACCATCTTGTCAAACGAACGGGATGTGCAGATGCTCTTGCGCCTCTCGTCACGCTCATCCTCAACCATCCGTCTGCCCTGAAGCTCGGACCAAGTCCTCACTCCGCCTATTCCCATCATGCCACGAACCCACTCCACAGGCCTTTGAATGAAGTCCAAGGCCGTCTTGACCCCGACGGACTCCAGCTTCGGAGCGCCTCGCCGACCTATTCCCCAAACCTCTTTTATCGGAGTCAAAGCCAATGCCTTGCGGATCTTCTCTTCGGAATCGATGACACAAACGCCGCGGTACCCTTTGTACTTTTTTGCGAAATGGTTGGCGACCTTGGCAAGGGTCTTTGTGTCGGCTATTCCGATGCTGACAGGAATGCCCGTCCAGCGACGGATCCTCGTCACCAAAGCCGAACATATTCCCGGAATACGCTCTGGCGCGACACCGTCCATGTCCATGTAGGCCTCATCAATTGAATAGACTTCCAACCGGGGGGCCGTCTCCGCAAGAAGCGACATCACCCGCGCGGAAAGGTCACCGTAAAGAGTGTAGTTGGACGAACGCACGACAAGTCTCCCCTGCTCCACCAAGTACCTGATCTTGAAGAACGGAGTCCCCATCTTGACGCCCATCGCCTTGCTCTCGTTGCTGCGGGCCACAACGCAACCGTCATTATTGGACAGCACCACGACCGGACGGCCTTCCAACTCCGGCTGGAAAGCCCTCTCGCACGACACGAAAAAATTGTTGCAGTCAACTAGCGCGTACACACCTTCTTAATGACGTAGGTTACAACTCCCCAGACTGTAAAATCATTGGACTCGGTCACTTCAATGGGAGGATATTTCTCATTGGCCGGAAGCAGCCATATTCTTTGATGCTTAAGAATATCATAGGACACGCCAGGTTTGGAGGCCTTTACAGAGCGTGCCGCATCGGCAGGATCCCTGAAAGAGATGTACTTAAGGGCGAACTCCCCGTCGATAAAGCAGACCGCCATGTCCCCCTCCTTCGGTTCGATTGACTTGTCCACCACCAGCACATCGCCCTCGTTCACATCGGCGTCCACCATCGAATCCCCTGCCACACGGGCGAAAAAAGTCGCCGCAGGATGGCGCACCAACTCCTTGTTGAGATCGATGAACGAATTGATGTAGTCCTGCGCCGGCGACGGAAACCCGGCATGCACGCCACTTTCCATCATCGGAGCCAAAGTCTCTTTCTTTCCTTCCTCAGCAGCCATTTTTTCATGAATATGTTTACTCGGCATTCGTAAGAAGCTGTTTTGAATTGTTTGTTTGAAGGTTAAGAGCAAGCTCTTTCCCTGCTGCTCACCTCGGCAATCCGAACAAGTTCGATTGCCCTCGGTTCGGGCGCTGGGTCGAAACTGAAGATTTTTTCACCTCAAAGAACATTTCAAACAATTCAAAACAGCTTCTAAATATAGTCACAAAAAATCTAAAAGTCAAGCAGACCTGAACTTTCCAAACGATTGGATAATTGGTGACGGAATCCGGGAAGGAAGGTATATTTGTGGACTTATTCCAAGATCGGACAGGACATGAATAAAGAGACAAGTGCAGGTATTACCAAGAAGAGACTCGCACAAAACAACACAGAGACAAGGGATTACCTTACAGAAAGTTCCGATGAGGTGACTTTGGGCAAAGGGCGGAACGTCATTCCGGAGGCGGAGAAGGAACCGCTCTGGAAGGCTTATCTGGAGAAGTTCAAGGATCCTATCATCATCATTCTGCTGGTGGCGCTGGGGCTTTCGATGGGAGTGTCGGGATACGAGATGGCATATTCGGGAAGGGATGCATCATGCCTGATCGAGCCGCTTGGTGTGCTGGTGGCGATACTTCTGGCCACGGGAATCGGGTTCATCTTCGAGGTCAAGGCCGAAAATGAGTTCAAGATTCTGAACAAGGCCAAGAACGAGAGACCTGTCAAGGTGCTGCGACTGAGAAAGGCCGGAGACAGACATCCTCAGACTTACGAGATTCCCAAAAGTGATGTCTGTGTCGGGGATGTGGTCGTGCTGGAGAACGGCGATGAAGTCCCGGCGGACGGAATTCTGACCAGCGACAGGAACCTGTCCATAGACGAGTCCAACTTTACTGGCGAGCCGTTCACGAAGAAAAGCGCCCTGCCTGAAAACGACACGGAAAGCACATACCCGGAGAATTTCCTGCTAAGGGGCACAACAGTGATTGAAGGCAGCGCGACTTATAAAGTCACGGCGGTCGGCACGGAAACGGAAGAAGGGAAAGGTGCGAGAATAATACAGGAAGAGACTGACGTGGAGACTCCGCTGAACGCCCAGCTGAACCAGCTCGCCAAGTGGATAACATACGCCAGCTACATCATCGCTGCACTTATCGTGATCGGACGGATGAGCATATTCTTCCTCACGAATGATGTGGGGACATATTCATTCATCGAAATTTTCCGGGTGGCGCTCAACTCGCTGATGATCGCCGTGACGCTTATTGTCGTGGCGGTGCCGGAAGGGCTGCCGATGAGCGTGACGATCAGCCTTGCGCTGAGCATGCGCAAGATGCTGAAAGAGAAGAATCTGGTGCGGAAACTTCACGCCTGCGAAACCCTCGGGGCGACAACCGTCATCTGCACGGACAAGACCGGAACGCTGACAGAGAACAGGATGAGCGTGGTGGAATCCGAGTTCTGGGGCGTCGATGAAAGTCTTGTCGCCGACAGCATCGCAGTGAACTCCACAGCTGCGCTGAACGTTTCAGAGGGCGGTGAGCCACGCGCTATCGGCAACCCGACTGAGGGAGCGATGCTGCTCTGGCTTCGCGGTAAGGGAATAGACTATTCCGAGCGCCGGAACGCCTACAAAATCCTGAACCAGGAGGCGTTCTCCACGGAAAGGAAGAGGATGAGCACCGAAGCGCTTGACCCGGTTTCCGGCAATGAATATCTTTTTGTGAAAGGCGCGCCGGAGCTTCTGCTGGAGACTTCCGATGTCATTGACGGCGGCCCGTCCAAGGGAAGCGTGCTCGCCACTCTGGCAAACTGGCAGTCAAAAGGAATGCGAACCTTAGGATTCGCTTTCAGGAATATGTCAGCGGAAGGCTCCAAACTCATATTCATCGGCATTGTCGGCATCGCCGATCCGATCAGGAACGATGTGCGCCAAGCGATCGACACCTGCTCCAGCCACGCCGGAGTGAGGGTGATTATGGTGACCGGGGACAACGCCCTTACCGCCAGCGAGATAGCCCGTCAGGCCGGGATCATCGGCGCCAACGAGACCAATCCTCTGACCATCACCGGCCCCGAGTTCGCAGCCAAGAGTGATGAATATCTCAAAAAGGAAGTCATCCCGACTCTGCGGGTTCTATCCCGGGCGCGTCCCGAGGACAAGGTCCGTCTCGTCACACTGCTTCAGGAGATGGGCGAGGTCGTGGCGGTAACCGGCGACGGAACGAACGACGCTCCGGCTCTGAAAAAGGCACAGGTCGGGCTCTCGATGGGTGACGGAACGGCGAGAGCCAAGGAGGCCAGCGATGTGACAATCATCGACAACTCGTTCTCCAGCATAGGCAAAGGCATCCTGTGGGGACGCTCGTTGTACCTGAATATCAAGCGTTTCATCCTGTTCCAGATGACGATCAACGTCTGCGCCTGCCTGATCGTGCTCCTTGGCGCGTTCATCGGACTGGACTCACCTCTGACCGTCACACAGATGCTGTGGGTGAACCTGATAATGGACACATTCGCGGCGATGGCCCTGTCATCCCTGCCGCCTGACCGCCGGGTTATGGAAGACAAGCCACGCGACCAGAAGAGCCACATCATCGACCGACGGATGGGGAAGCGGATAGCCTTTTCGGGAATATTCTTCTTTGTCTATCTGGCTCTTCTTTGGCAGCTTCTCTGGCATATGGACATCAGCTCGGTTGCCGACCTGCTTCACTGGAATGTTGTCGGAGAGTTCTTCAGCGGAGCGTTCTCGGCCCACACAAAGGCACATCTTTCAGGCTACGAGCTGGGAGTCTTCTTCACGACTTTCGTGCTGCTCCAGTTCTGGAATCTGTTCAACGCAAGATACTTCAAGACTGACGGAAGCGTTCTTCAGGATATTCTTGATTTCTTCTTCAACCGCAAGAGGTTCAAGGCTTCCGCCTGCTACGGATGTCTTTGGGTCGCCGGAATCATCCTGGCCGGCCAGTTCCTGATCGTCAACTGCTTCGGAGCCTTCTTCGAGGTCTCCCCGCTTCCGCTCTCCGACTGGGGCTGGATTCTCCTCTGCACCTCGCCGGTACTCATCATTCCCGATCTCTACCGGTTCATCCGCTCCAAGGTCGTGAAGTAATCATGCATGGAACACGATTGAATGCCGCTTCATACGAATCGAGACCATCCGCTACAAGGTTGTGAAGTAATCATGCATGGAGGACAAAACACTGTGTATCAGCTGGATAAAAGCACCTGCTCCCACCCGTACAGGGCAGGAGCAGGTCTAGTTTATTATCTATTAATCAGAGTGTTGACCTCCACGGGTTAAAACGACACTGGACGGATCGGCAAACCGAGGTAACGTGGGAATGAAGATAAGCCGATACGATCATCGTTGCTCTTTTTTATGGCAAATGTGCCTGCTATTGTAATATCCTTAATCTTGCCTTGTGAGGTCCAGTACAGCCCATTGTATATTGTTGGATTATATGTTGGTGATGGGAGGAAAATGCTGTTTCCTTCATAGCCAGGGAATTCGCTTGTCACGATGTAGCCGTTCCTTGTATCATCCCATGTACACTTACAATGTTCTACAAGTTTTAAAAGCTCATTGAAGGTCGGAGTACGCCATGTTCCTCCCCAGTTAGCTGTGGCGGCATCATCATCTTTATTCAAGAACAACTTACCATCTGTAGAATTGTACTTTGTGTAGTTTCCGTTCTCGTACCATTTGTAGTTCTCCAGAGTGTACGTGGATTTAGGTGTTGTCTCACCCCAGGCGAAAAGAGACCCGACATCTTTTGGTTTGTCAGCACCTATGTTGCAGGTAGCCCATTTTAAGCCGTCACCCATCTCGACATATTCATGCCCATAGAGCTTATCCGGCTCCAGACTGCCCGGCACCACCTTAAGACGGATGAAGTCAGATGAGATTTCCCAACCAAGGGTAGAATCCTCTATGAGAAGCTTCGCATAAGTAATATACGACCACGAGCTGTCAAAGAATGTAGCCGAAGAGTTCTTGATAGTCTCAGCCGAAGCCTTGACCGCGATCACACCGTTTGATTCTGACACGATTCCTATGACGGTCAGATCAAATGTCTTCCATTGACCGCGCCCCCAATCCACGTAGGCTTGCATCTTGACGTTGCTTGTGTTCAATTTAGACACCACACTGGCCGGGCGGATCTCAAACATCATTCGGAAGGTTTTGGTGTCTCTATACACGTTATGTACACCATCTGAATACTCCGGACGATAGGTCACAGACTGGATCTTGTTCTGGATCTCACTCAAGGCTTTGTTTATCTTGTCGATAGCGTCACGAACATCCTTATCACATTTATCAATACGCGCCCTTAATTCAGCGGCGGTTTTATCGATCTTGTCATTAGCCTCTTTGATCGCTTTATCCAGGTCGGCGTTCAGACCAGCTATCGCGTCCTCAATAGCCTTTTTATAAGCGTTAGTTATCTCTTCCTTGGCCACGCCCAACGCTGATGACAGATCAGCGATCTCTTTAGAGTTGGCCTCAATAGCATTCTCAGTCTCGGCCAAAGCTTCCTTCAGTTTGGTGATGTCGCCCGTGTTCGCGTCAATCAAGCCTTTGATGAGGGACTTCTGGGCCTCTAGCTGGCTTTCAAGGTCTTCCTTCTGGGCCTCAAGAGCAGCCTTGGTCTCCTCAATTGTCCAGTAGGCGGTGAGCTTCTCGTTCACCCAAGCCTTAAGGGACTTCTCAAGGTCATCAATAGAAGTCTTAAGCTTTTCGGCCCAAGCCTTTTCCAACTCCTCGGAAGCTTTGGCGATCGCGGCGGTGTAAGCTGCGGTGATGTCAGCGACCTCTTTGCCAATCCTCTCGTTCAGGCCGGCGACCTCATCCGCGATCTTACCATTGAGTTCGGTGAGAATCTTACCCAGATCCTCGGTGAACTTCTTCGTGAGGCGTTCCTCAAGGTTTTTCAGGGATGTGTTCAGGCCGCTGATCCCGGAATTGATCCCAGCGATCTGCTCCACGATGCCGTTGTACTGTGTAAGCGTCGCGAACGAGGCGTTCGCCCAGTCCTTTGTGCCTTTGAGTTCCTTATCGACATATTCCTTGAGGTCGGAAATCTTCTTCTCCAACTCGGCGTCTTTTGCCTTAAGGTCTGAGATAGTGCCGTTTATGGCGTTCAGTTTGCCCCCAACCTCAGTCTTGGCGGCCTCAAGGTTGGCAAGGACCTCGCCCTTCGCGGCGCTAATCGCATCGATGAGTTCTTCCTTGTTCTTTTTGTCGCTCGCCTGAAGTTCCTTCACGGCACTCTCAAGATCCGATTTCACAGCGGCGATGCTTTTCTCGTTGTCAGAAATGGACTTACGGAGATCCACCGCGGTGCCTTCCAGGTCCGTGATCATGTCCTTGAGGTTCTTGTCGGCCTGCTCCAACTTAGGAAGCGAGGCATTGATGTTTTCAATCTGCTGATCGATAGACTTTATCCGGTTGTTCTCAATCTCGTCAATCCTCTTATTGAGGTTCTCGATGTCCTTGTCATAATCCGCGCAGCCGGAGGCCACAAGGGCGATCGCGCCGAAGAGGGCTGCAATGTATTTTTTCATATTCATTGTGTTTATATTCATTAAGTTATTTATTTTGTTATTATATTGCAACGACCTTTATTAAGCGGTTCGCCTCCGGCAATTTGTGAATTATCGACCCATCTTTTCACAGCTTCCACGGTCTTTTTATTGCAGTTTCTGACGTAAATATTAAAATCGCGGTTTCTGCAGTTAATACCGGAGAAAGCCCACCACTCATAGGCTTTTGGATGTGTTCCCCCGTTGTAATTGGTCAGATCCCAATTATCCAAATACACATCTCTAAGCGACGCACAATTACAGAACATCTCAGTAACTCTATCAATCTGGCTCGTATCCCATCCCGAAAGGTCCAATGTCTTTAAAAGACCGCAGCGATAAAACGCTTGATACATTTCCTTAGGTTTAGGCTTCCAAGACGATATTCTCAAATCACTCAGTCGGGTACACCAAGCAAACATATACATAAAATTATCGACTTTCGAGACATCCAGCTTTTCCAGATCCGCAGACTCAAGTCTGTATTGGTTCCAGAATCCCAATTCTCGATAAATACCAGATTCAGCCACAGCGACATTCCTGCACACCTTTATTTTCTTCAATGTGGCGTTATTATCTTCTTCATAACTCTTTCTATTAAGATTGAGCAATAGTTCGCCAATTTCAGATCCTGTAAAGTCAATCCTACCATAGGTGTGTTTCCTGTTCAGAATACCGCCCTCCTTACTATAACATCTCACTCCTGCAAGCTCACTTTCCGGCAGCATCTTTCCGTCAATTGTCTCATAGCGGATCAACGGCGGTTCAAGCGCCTGCGCCTTAAGAGGGACATACTCCGTGCTGACATTTCCGACAGCCACAGCCACACTCGCCGGAATCTTGCCATCAATGAAAGCCTTATCGACTTTGGACGCGTCAATGGTCACGGTGATGGCTCCGGACTCGTTCTTGAAATCAGTTATGTCCAGATCCACATCCTCTCCGGCCACCGCTCTGGTCTTTGTGTAAAGCAGACGGGCTGACAGCAACCCCACCGTGATGTTTACCGCTTCACTTGCCGGGCGCACGTCGAATCTGAATTTGATGTACCTGTACTTTTCGCTGTCAGGAAAATCTGGATCGCCTTTGTCGTAGTAAAGGATCTCCTTGCCGTCCGATGACAAAGGGAACCAAGACACGGATTGGATTTTCGCGGCCTGACTGGCTTTCAAGAGTTCTGACAATCTGCCCTCCATCGTTTTCACTCCATCCTCAATATTCTTAATCCTCAACTCGATGTCCGTTTTCTTATTATCAAGTTTTTTGTTCACCGATGTGATCCGCTTGTTGATCTCATCATTAAAGGCACCCTTATAGCCAGTGATCGACTTGGAAATCGCATCCGTATATTCCTTGGTCAAGTCAGTCTTCGCCTGTGCCAAGTCATCCTTGAAGGCTTGGAGATCAGCGGCGTTCTGCTTCACGGCCTCGTCGAGTTCCAAAAGCTTGTCATTCAAAGCCTTGATGTCGCCGACATTCGCATTGACCAATCCGTTCAAGAAAGCCGCCTTTGCCTCAATCTGACCTTGAATGTCGGTCATTTGGGATTCCAATGCAGCCTTGATCTCCTCTATTGTCCAATAGCCGGAAAGCCTTTCATTGACCCATTTCTTCATCGAAGCCTCGCAGTCACCAATGGACTTCCTGAGGCTTTCGCTCCACCATTTATCAATCTCCTCACGGGCTGTGGCTATGGCGGCGGTGTAGGCCGCGGTGATGTCGGACACCTCCTTGTCGATCCTTTCATTCAGATCTCCAACCTCCTTTCCGAGTCCGGACTTGACGCCATCCACCGCAACTTTCAGATCCTCTGAATATTTCTCCGTCAGACTGGTCTCAAGATTCGTCATTGCGGTCTTGAGGCCGGTTATCTCACCATCAATCCCACCAAGCTGCTCCACAATGGATTCATACTGCCCCAATGTCATGAAAGTAGCGGAGATCCAATCTTTGGCTCCTTTCAACTCCTTGTCGATATAGTCCTTAAGCTCAGAAATTTTCTTCTCAAGGTCATCGTCTTTCTTCTGAAGATCCGAAATAGTGTTGCATATCGAAGTGAGTTTGCCGTCCATCTCGGTCTTCTCTGACTCATGCAGGGCGAGAAGCACTGCCTTGGCCTTGCCGAGGGAGTCAAGGAGATATTCCTTGTCAACATTGTCGCTGTTCCTGAGGTCTTCTACCGCCTTCTCAAGGTCAGTCTTCAGATCCGAGATGTTTTTCCCGTTCTCGGCGATTGACTTTTCAAGTCCGCTCGCCGTTGTCTGAAGGTTCTCAATCATCCTCTTCAGATCAGCGTCAGCCTTCTCCAATCTCGGGAGAGAAGCGTTGATCGACTCTATCTGCTTGTCGATCGATGCGATCCGGTTGTCCTCGATGCCGTCAAGCCTCTTCTCCACTTCATCCAAGTCTGGAGAATAATCCGTGCAGCCGAAAGACACTGACAGGCACAAGGACAGCAGAATCCAGATGCCTGCTTTCTCAATAAATTTCGTCATAATGTATCATGTATTGATATTCAATAAAATTCATGCAGAATGCCATCAGAGGTTTCCATCAGCAGGTTATCAGTTTCCGATCATATTCGATGGGATTCAATGAACAAAAATAATTATGGAGAAGGTAAATGCAAAAGAATGAGGGTAGTAGATTTCGTTCAGACACGAAATTTACTACCTTGTAACGAAACTTACCAGTAAATTTACCAGTAGGTATGCTTCGACAAGCTCAGCAACCGGAACTCGGCAGCCAAAGCTCAGCAACCAGAGTTCGGTAACCGGAGCTCGGCAGCCTCATGCTGATGACACAAAGCGCAATGACCAAAATAACGACCGACATCACCGGTCACCGAGCCTGTGGTTGCTGAGCTTGCCGAAGCATCTGTGACAAATGTTGTTTTGGAATAAATCGCTGTAAGTCACCGAGCCTGTGGTTGCTGAGCTTGCCGAAGCATCGAAGTGACCTGAACAGAGGAATAGGAATCACGTCAAAGCAGCATCATCACCTGCCCGGAAATGACACGCAGAAACATCTCCATCGGATAGACAGTGGCATAGGCAACGGACGGCTCGTCGTCATCGACAGTCGTAAGCGCATAGTTGAGAGCGATAGGATTGGCCATAGAGGCACACAGCATCCCGACATTCTCCGCATAGTCCGTCTTGCAGAATTTCGCGGCGACAAAGCCGACAAGCAGCACCGGCACAATGGCCAAGACCACACTGATCCCGATCCACAGCAAGCCTTCCGGTCTCAAGACAGTCTCGAAAAAGTCCGGCCCCGCGCTGAGTCCCAATCCGGCCAGATAGATCGTCAAACCGAACTGCCTGAGCATCAGATTCGCACTGTGCGTCGTGTAGGTGGTCAAGTGGATCCTCGGGCCGAACGCCCCCATCAGGATGCCGATCAGAATCGGACCGCCCGCGATTCCGAGCCTGATCGGGACGCTCATTCCGGGAATCGAGATCGGAAGGCTGCCCAGAATCAATCCGAGCATAAGCCCGATGAAAATGAACAGCAGATTCGGATTGCGAAGTTCCTTTTCCTGATTGCCAAGCACTTCCGCCACGCGATCAATCGCCTTCTGCTCACCCACTATCGTCAGTTTATCCCCAATCTGAAGCCTCAGGTCACGGGACGGGAGCAGGTCGATTCCTGCCCGGTTCACACGCGTGATGTTGACCCTGTAGGCGTTGCGCAGATGCAGTTCCCCGAGTTTCGCACCGTTGACGCTCGTCTTGGTCACGAAAATGTGCCGCGAGACAAGCATCCCGTCCAGATGGTTCCAGTCGATGTCCTTCTTGTTCCAGTCCTTCACGACCTTCTCCCCGAACAGCTGCTCGGCAGCCCCGGCATCCGTCTCTCGGGTGAGAACAAGCACATGCTCCCCCTTTTCCAGCACGGTGTCCCCGTCCGGGATGATCACCTGACCGCGGCCTTCACCGCCATATTTCCAAACCCTTGACACTACAATTCTGATGTGCGCGTCCTTCATGATGTCCCGGATCGTCTTGCCGAAGACAGCCGGATTGCTCACACTGAACTCGTTGATGAATGTCTGGTTGTTATGCGTGTCCTTTGGGCCGCGGTTCTTACGGAATATGACCGAAAGGACCACCACGCAAAGAATCACGCCGATCACGCCGAAAGGATAACCCACAGCGCAGGCCGTGGCCATCTGATTGGAGACATCCACCGCTCCCGGATCTGTCTGGAGCAGGGTCTGCTGCGCGGCTCCAAGCATCGGCGTGTTGGTCGCGGCTCCGGTGAGAAGGCCAGTCGCAACAGGCAGCGAGACACCACATAATTTACTTATTCCCAGCGTCATCAGAGTTCCCACCAAAAGCACGGCGAACGCAAGGATATTCAGTTTGATTCCACCCCTCTTCAATGAAGGAAAGAAACTCGGGCCGACCTGCAGACCAAGTGTGAACACAAACAGCACAAGGCCGAAGTTCTGCGCCAGCGCGAGCATCCTCGGATCAACGCTCAGTCCAAAGTGTCCGACGATGATTCCGGCGAAAAACACGAAAGTGACGCCGAGGCTGACACCTTTGATCTTGATCTTGTTGCACAGAAGCCCCACGACGCAAATCAGCGACAGGACGAGAATCGCCTGAATGTAAGACGGTTCCGTGAATATCTCGATGAACCAGTTCATAGTCCTTTAAATATACAGCGTACAAAGATAGTCAGAAATATTCATTAATTTTGTCTGACGGCAGCCACTGTTGCCGCAGGTTCAAGGATTTTATGAATATGCCAGAGGCGAAAAACAAGAATATTCAGGGTTCAGCCGCCAGGAAAAAGGCCGGCGCACAGAAAGCCAGGACATCACCGGCAAAACGTCCCCGGAGGAAAAAGAGGAAGCCCAAGAAAGTGAATATAGGAGTCTGGACGGCTGTCGGCATCGCCGCGTCAGTCATTCTGGCTCTGGCGGTTATGTTCATCAGCCAGGGTGGCGGAGGCGGACACGAGACCGGAGCCAAGGTTCCGTCAGGAGACTGGCGCTACGGGATTGACATCTCTCACCACAACGCCGGCGACATCGTTTGGGATTCCCTTTACGTGCTGACGGACAAACGTGGAAAAACAATCCGTGATCACCATCTGGCTAAAGACATCAGGCCTGTCAGTTTCGTGTTCATAAAGGCTACGGAAGGGGTGTCGATGGTGGACAAGGATTTCAAAAGGAACTGGCAGGATGTCGGCAGGTCTGGCCTTAGAAGAGGCGCGTACCACTTCTTCAGGAGTTCAAAGGACGGCGAGGCTCAGGCAAGGCTATTCATCAAGACGGTTGGCGACCTGAGATTCAAGGACTTGCCTCCGGTTCTGGACATCGAGACCATCCACCGGGGAGGGTCGATGAAGAAACTGAACGAAGAGGCCCTCAAATGGCTGGAAACCATTGAGGGTCACTACGGTAAAAAGCCTATTGTCTACACGGGGTCTTCCTTTGCCCGTGACTGGCTCAGCAAGAGGATCACGGACAACTATCCTGTTTGGATAGCCCACTACGAGAAGGACAGGCCGGACTTCGACGGCTGGACCTTTTGGCAGTTCACCGACAAGGCCGTCGTGAAAGGCGTTCCGGGACCTGTGGATCTAAGCGTCATGAAACGCTGATCCCCGTCACTCCGACAGGCCTTGTCGCCGACGGCTCCGAGGTTGACCGCATGCACTAAAACGACACAGGACGGATCGGCAGACCGAGGTGGCGAGGGGCTGACGAGAGTCCAACCATTCCATTGCTCTTGATCATGGAAAAAACATCCGCTTTTTCCACATGCCTATTCACATTCACAAATGAGATCCAGTACAATCCCTTGTAAATGGTCGGATTATAATCCGGTGACGGGAAAAGAGGGTGTAACCTTCATAACCAGGAGATTCACTTGTCAAGACATAGCCGTTTCTTGCATCATCCCATGTACACTTACAATAATCCAAAAGTTTTAAGATGTCATTATTGGTCGGAGTACGCCAAGTCCCTCCCCGGTTGGCGATGGCGGCATCATCCTCTTTGCTCAGAATCTGCTTGCTGTCTGTGGAATTGTACTTGGTGTAGTTCCCATCCTTGTTCCATTTGTAGTTATCCAGGGAATACGTGGCCTTCGGTGTCGTCTCACCCCAGGCGAAAAGCGCCCCGACTTCCTCAGGCTTGTCCGCGCCCACGTTACAGGTGGCCCATTTCAGGCCGTCGCCCATCTCGACATACACATGACCGTTGATCATGTCCGGCTCCAAAGCGCCATCCACGACTTTAAGTAATCATTAAAAAATAACTTGAACAATTTGTATATCTTTATGGTCTAAATTTCTTTTCTCATCAGTCATGTGCCACCGGCACACTCCTTCTTCCAAAAGAAATCTATCCTCATAAATCTGACACAAAATTTAGTTCAACTTATTTTTTAACGCTTACTAAGAGGAATGAAGTCGAAGTTGTTTATTATTCATCAATCAAAGTGTTGCTCTCAACCGCTCATTCAGCCATCCTCAAAGGAATATATTCAGACGACAGATTCCAGCCCATCGTCTCGTTCTCGATGTGGACTCTGGCGAAGGCTGCCATCTCGCCCCGCACAAACGAATCAGAGATGTAGGTGGCGTTCACCTTGATGACAATATAACCGCCATACACCTTAAAGTCATTGTCATTATTTATGTAAAGATCCTTCTGTTCATTATTCGGATAATGCGCCGTTATCTTAATGTTATCCTTTTTCAGATAGTACAGCGCGGAGGAAGGCCGGACCTCGAATTCCAACGTCACGAATTTCACAATGGAACCCGAGCCATATCTTGTCACTACAGCTACTCCATCCTCGGTATAAGGGACATAAACCAAAGACTGTATTCTGTACAGCACCTTGTTGACAGCATTCTGAGCCTGTGTTATCTTGTTGCTGACAGATTTCTCCATCTTCCGGATTTCCGAACTCATTCGATCAATCTCGCCCTGAACCTTACTGTCCGCATCATTGATCGCGGCCGTGATGTCCGCAGACAACTCATTTCGCAGGGAGGCTATCGCATCTCTGATGGCTCTCTCATACGCCTCTTTGACCTCAGACTTGACCTCATCCAAATCCGACTTTAAGCCTTCGATCTCCTTCGCGTTGTCCTCAATCGCCTTATTGGTCACGGCCAAGGCCGCCTTCAAATCCTCGATGTCTTTCGAATTTGCCTTGATCATTTCCTCCAAAGCGGTTTTCTGCACAAGCAATTGACCTTCAAGAGCCTTTTTCTGAGTCTCAAGGGCCGCCTTCGTTTCCTCAATCGTCCAGTAAGCCTTAATTTTATCATTCACCCAAGACTCAAGGGATGACTTCAAATCATTCACCGAATCCTTAAGGTTCTTTTCCCAGGCTGCCTCAGTCTCGTTCCGGGCTTTTAAGAGGGCTTCGGTGAAAGCGTTTGTCAGATCAGCAACCTCTTTTGAGACTCTGTCATTCAACCCGGCGACCTCGTCAGCGACAGCTGATTCCAGATCGCTGACAGTCTTGTTCAACGACTCTGTGAAGTTCTTTGTCAGACGCACCTCAAGATCAGTCATTGAGGTCTTCAATCCGGCGATTTCGATATCAATGCCAGCGATTTGCTCCACGATGTCATTGTACTGTTCCAAAGTCGCGAAAGTGGCCTTGACCCAATCTTCAGTGCCTTTCAATTCTTTTCCGGCATACGATTTCAAATCCGAGATCTTGCCTTCCAAATCCGCATCTTTCTTTTTCAGGTCGGAGATCGCGCCGCCTATGTCTGACAATTTCACGTTCATCTCAGACTTCATTGTCCCAAGAGTCACAAGAACCTCTTTTTCGGCTTGTTCTATTGCCCTGATAAGTTCTTCCTTGTTGGCATTGTCGCTTTTCCTCAATTCTTCCACCGCTTTCTCAAGGTCGGACTTCACTGCTGAAATCCGTTTCCCATTCTCCGTGATAGCTTTCCTGAGATCACCGGCGGTCTCCTCCAGGGAACCGATCATGTCCTTCATGTCCTTGTCGGTCCGCTCCAACTTCGGAATGGAAGCGTTGATCTTCTCAATCTGCTGGTTTATGGATGTGACCCACGCATCCTTTCCGTTCAGATCCTCATGAATCTCATCAAGGTCCGGAGCATAGTTCGCGCAGCCGAAAGCTGCGGCAAGACCCACACTCATCAAGACCAGTCTTATTTTTCCAATATATTCTTTCATTTTTCTCTAATGTTAACAGTCATACAAGTCTTTTTCTTAAGGGTTTGTCACCACAACAGGGACAATAGGAATAAAACCGGAAATCATATCCCAACCTTTGGAAGCATCCTTTATTGACACCAGAACGTTGAACTTTCTAGAACCATTTGTAAAGATGAGAGGAAGGTCGGAAGCATCTATGTCCATCAGAACGATGCCGTTCCCGGTGCTTGTGATTCCGTTCAACTTAAGAGGAATAACATCATCTTTTGGCTCCACGCTTTGAGTGAGGATCGACACATTGCCTACATTCAGAGCCTCGGCGGCAGAGAACGGACGGACCTCGAATTTCAATGTCAGAGACTTCTTGACACCTTCACAGAAGACCTCAACCGATCCATCTGAATATGTCGGGAAATATACAAACGATGATATCACGTTTCTTATCTTAGTCCGCGCGTCCTCAACATCCTTTATTATCGAAGCCAAGTCATCCTTGCATTTCTCAATCCTTGACTCCAATGCCTCGACTCTCTCGTCAATGCTGTTGTTGAGGCTTTCTATCTCGTCATCAAGCTCATCGTCAAGAATGCCCTCCAACGATGTGATGGCATCCTTTATCACGGCCTCATAAGCAGCCTTGATGTCCTTCTTTGCCTGCTCAAGCTCCGAGAACAAGTCCTCCAGGCTCTTGGCGTTGTCCGCAAGAGCGTTCTCTGTCTCTGTCAGAGCCTCTTTCAGGTCCTTGATCTCTCCCGCATTAGCGTCAATCAATTCTTTCAGATAGGCTTCCTGAGACTTCAACTGGTTTTCAAGATCCTTTTTCTGAGCCTCAAGAGCCGCTTTTGTCTCCTCAATCGTCCAATAGGCCGTAAGTTTCTCGTTCACCCAGAGTTTAAGGGACTTTTCCAATTCCTCAAGAGAGGTCTTAACCTTTTCCGTCCATGCGCTTTCAATCTCTGCGCGAGTCTTGGCTATAGCCGATGAGTAAGCCTGTGTAAGATTTGATACCTCTTTGTCTATCCTGTCATTAAGACCGGAGACTTCCTCTCCGATTTTTGACTCAAGGTCACTGACCGCCTTTTTCAAATCCTCGTCGAACTTGTTTGTCAGGCGGGTCTCAAGGTCAGACAAAGACTTCTTCAGTTCAGACATCTCCGTGTTGATCCCTCCAATCCGTTCCACAATACCATTATACTGCTCCAACGTCGCGAATGTGGCTGTGGCCCAGTCCCTGATGCCTTTCAATTCATCATCAACATAGGTCTTGAGAACAGAAATCTGTTTCTCCAATTCTTGATCCTTATCTTTCAGATCAGAGATCATCTCATCTATGTCGGACAGTTTGCCCTGCATTTCCGTCCTCATCGCCTCAAGGTTGGCCAAGACGGTAGCCTTGGATTCATTGATGGCAGTGATCAGTTCCTCCTTGTTGGTCTTGTCACTGTCCCGGAGTTCCTTCACAGCCTTTTCGAGTTCAGAGCGAACTTCGGATACGCGGTTCTCGTTCTCACCGATGTCTTTGCGAAGATCATCGGCGGTCTTGTCCAAGGACTCGATCATCTTCTTGATTTCCAAATCTGTCCGCTCCAACTCCGGAAGTGAAGCGTTTATCTTTTCGAGCTGCTTGTCGATGGACGGGATGCGGTTATTCTCGATTTCATCGATGCGGTCATCCACACGCTTGAACTCAGCATCGTAGTCAGCGCATCCGGAGGACACCAGCAGGATCACGCTCAGAAGAGCCGGTAATATTCTTCTTAAACTCATTGATTCTTCCATTTTAGGGTTAATTTGTCACGATCGTAGGGTTTATGCCGGCCACCTTAAGATCACGCTTGACCAGATCATTAGTGGCTTTGCTGCAGCCTACCATTCTGATGGTCTTCAATTTCTTACAACCATAGAACATACAGCGTCCTTCTTTTCCATTATCAGTCACATTGTGCCAGTTCGCTTTCTCCAAATTCCAACCGGACAAATCCAAAGTTTCAAGAGATGAACATCCATTGAACATTCCAGGCACGCTAATCACCTTATCCATTTTCCATTTGGACAAATCCAAGGAAGTCAACCCTGAGCATCCATAGAATGTATAGTTGGTAAATTCAAGGTTCTGAGGCTTCCAGGATGAGATCTTCAACGATTTTGTAGTCAGCTTACTACAATTATAAAAGGAATGTTGAAAATTAGTGACCGCCGACACGTCCAATAACTCAAGATCCGCCTCTTCAAGAAGATTACAGCCTCTAAAATATATATAGTAATCAGGCTTTACTTTCTTGAGGAGCTTGATTGTCTTCAAGTCAGCAGATTCCTTATCACTATAACTCCAATAAAGGTTCACTTTGTCAACCTCTCCGTGAAAGCCGATTTCTCCATACTTGGTGTGCACTATGCCCAACTTATTTTTATTCGCGTCAAAGGCTGATAAATATGAAGAAATCTCAACCATTCTTCCGGACACTGTGGTATATTGGATCAAAGGCGGTCTTATTTTCGCGACTTTCAAAGGAGTGAACCGTGTGGAAACGTCACGGACAACGACCCTGAAACCGGCGGAGACTCGTCCTGCAATAAAGTCATCCAACAGTACCCCGGGCTCAACCCTGACATTCAGGACTCCGTTCTTTGCCTTGGTGATTCTCTGAACTTTCAGAGCGACCTCATCCCCGACCGAAGCCCTTGTCTTTGTGAGCAACGCATACGCCGACACATCAGCGGCTCCTATTGAGGACAGCAGCCGCTCAGGGCGGATCTCCAGAGAGACATCGATGGTCTTTTCCAAAGACTCGACGTTGTAGGAGAGAATCACACTCCCGTCATCGCTCGTCGGGACAAACGCCAGAGACTGCATCACGGAGTCAAAGGAGGAAATAAGGCCAGCGAAATCAAGGGAAGCGAGATCGCTATTGATAGAAGCCATCACCCTCCTCATTTCAGCCTCTTTTGTCGAAAATGCTTTCGTGAAACTGTCATACGCGGCATCAACACGAGCTTTGACCGTAGCCTCAAAAACACCCTTGAAATCAGTGATGGCATCCTCGATTGCTTTCTTGTAGGCAGTGGTAAGATCCTCCTTCGCCTTGTTCAAGTCGGACGTGAAGACCGGGAAACGATCCGCCAACGCCTTAAGGTCATCATTGACTTTCTTCAACCTGTCCTCAAGAGCAGCAATATCCCCCGCGTTTTCACTGATCAAATCATTCAACAGTTTTTTCTGCGCCTCAAGCTGATTCTCAATGTCATCATTAAGCGCCTTGAGGGAATCCTTAGTCCGGGCGATCGTCCAGTAGCCGTCCAAAGTTCTGTTCACCCACGATTTCATAGAGGCCTCGCTGTCATCGATGGCTTTCTTCAGGCTTTCGTTCCACCATTTTTCCATTTCCTCACGGAAAGTGGCGATGGCGTCGGTGTAGGCCTTGGTGATGTCAGAGACCACCTTGTCGATCCTGTCATTCAGACCATCGACCTCCTCGCCAAGCCTTGACTTCACTCCATCCGACGCTGTCTTCAGATCCTTTGAATATTTCTCCGTCAGACGGGTCTCAAGGTTAGTCATCGAGGTTTTGAGGCCAGCTATCTCGCCTTCGATCCCGCCGAGCTGGTCCACAATGGCGTTATACTGGTCCAAAGTCATGAATGTCGCATTAGCCCAGTCCTTGGTCTCCTTCAGTTCCTTGTCGATGTAGATTCTCAAATCCGAAATTTTCTTCTCAAGTTCGGCATCCTTTTTCTGAAGATACGAGATGGTGTTGTTGATTGAAGTCAGTTTGCCATTCAACTCGGTCTTCTCCGACTCCAGCAACGCAAGCAGCACGGCCTTGGCCTTGCCGAGGGAGTCAAGGACATATTCCTTGTCCGCCCTGTCGCTGTTTTTAAGATCCTCGACCGCTTTCTCAAGGCCGGTCTTCAATGCTGAGATGCTTTCCCCGTTCTCCGAGATTGCTTTCTCAAACTCCCCAGCTGTCTTCTGAAGGTTCGCGATCATTTCCTTCAGATCCGCATCGGCCTTCTCAAAATTGGAAATCGAGGAGTTGACCGAGACGACCTGACTCTCGATGGTGGCGATTTGGTTGTCCTCCATGGCGTCAAGCCTCTTGTGGATGTTGTCGATGTCCGGGGAGTAGTCCGCACATCCGAAGGACATCAACAGACACAGGGGCAGAACAATCCCGACGCCGACCCTTTCTAAAAAATTTGTCATAAGGTGTTGTGTTAAAATTCAATCGTAAATTTAGACAACACCTTCCAATGGACAATAAAAGCAGGGTAGTAGATTTCGTCAGACACACGAAATTTACTACCCTGCGATGAAATTTACCAACAAATTTACCGGATCAGCACTTAGATGTTTTGTGGCTTAGGCTGCACTACAATCTCTCAAACGGGTTGTCCGGATCACCGGTCCAGCGGTAAAGTCGGGTCCTGGAGTACTGGTTGCCGGTGACGGAACTCTTTCCCGGTTCCGCGAAATAGTACAGCCCACCGCCCACTGGACAAATACCGGTGGAACCGTACTTGAAGTAAAAGCCGGAAACAGGATTCTCCCGCGAACCGATCACCTTATGCTTCGTCCTGTCGTAGAGGACACCGGCCAACGACTTCTTGACAGGCTTTTCAGCCACGTCAAACACGAACAAGTCATAATTCTTGAATATGCCCTTGCGCCCCTTGTACACAGCCATGAACATCTTCCCCGTCTCCGCGTCGTAAGCCAGGTTCTGCACACCCCAGTTCGTGTTGCCCGTGTAGGCGAAATACTTGCTCAATGGTTTTGCCGGTCCTTCACCGTAGAAGTCTCCGAACTTGACTTTGCCGGCATATTCATTAAGCTTCCTGATGTCGTAGCGGAGCAGCACCTGATGGTTGTTGTCGTTGCGGCCAAGGTCGCCGTAGATGCCGTAAGCCACATAGAGATAGTTCTTTCCGCCTTTCTTGCCGAGTTCCGGAGCGATCGTCACGCCGTCGATTCCGGAGCAGCCGTAAAAATGCTCATATTCCTTGTCGGCAAAGCCGGTCATGTGGTAGTCCCTCGTGGCGTCCTTGACGCAGACGATGCGGAAAGCGTCATTGTCCTCGGAATCCATGCCGACCTCAGTCACCTTGTCCACATCGATGATGGCGATGTAGAACATCGAGCGTCCCTTGGCAAAAGAGGAAAGACCAGCTCCGATGACATCATCCTTGCATTCCAAAGAGGCATAAACCTTTCTGTCCGAGGGATTGAACGTCATCGCCCCAAGATGTCCTTGAATCCTGTCGATGGAGCCGAGTACCTTCCCTTCCATGTCAGTCTTGATGAAACTGGTCGTGAAAGAGAAGTACATGCTGCCTACAGCCTTGTCATAGGCGATTCCCTGAACGTGGTTCTTCGCGCCTTCAACGTAAATCTCTGTCGGAAGATTCTGTTCCGTCTGTGAATATGCGGCCACGGTCCCGGCCACAATCACCAATGCGGTCAACGCTATTTTTCTCATATTCTAAAATGTTATTGTTCTGTCCTTTGGTCACTTCGACAAGCTCAGCGACCAGTATCACTTGCGGTCACGGGACTTCCGGCCACTGAGCCTGTCGAAGTGACCTCCTGCCCAAATGACCTATCTATTATTGTCTTAACTCCCCAATCATCGCTCTGGCCACGGCAGCGGAAGCCCCCTCCCCCCCGAGCGCGTCACGGATCTCCTGATAGCCGGACAGCATCGCGGAGCGGTACTCCTCGTCCTCGATCATCCTGCGAACCTCGTTCAGCACGTTGTCCGGCGTGAAATAGTACTGCAGTAGCTCACGGAAACAAATCCGGTCAAGGATCAGATTGCCGAGGCTTATGTACTGAATCTTGATTATCATCTTGGCGATCAGGAAATTAATCTCGGCCCCCTTATAGGCCACAACCTGCGGTGTGCCGATCAGAGCACATTCCAGCGATGCCGTCCCGGAGTTGACCACGGCTGCCTTGGCGTGACGCATCACGGCATAACTCTGGCCGAAGACCACGCTGACATGTTCACGCCCACCGATATACTTGGTGTAGTCAGCCTCCGAGCGCGCGGGAGCGGCGGCCACCACAAAGCGGTATTCTGAATATTCAGGGATCGCGTGCAGTTTGTCGGCGAATGCCATGAAGGTAGGCATCATCGAGCTGATCTCCCCGTTTCTGGAGCCGGCCAGAAGGGCGATCATCGGTTTGTCCGGGAGTCCGGTCTTCGCCAGAAACTCCTCACGTGTCTCCTTAAAGGCCTCCGAGTTGTCAATGGCGTCAATCAGAGGATTACCTTTGTATATGAAGTCAACGCCTTTCTTCGTGAAGTACGGAATCTCGAACGGGAACACGATGAAAAGCTTGTCCACAAAGGCCTTGAGCTTCTTCACACGGCTCTCCCTTGAGGCCCAGACCTTCGGGGCGATGTAGTAGAAGACCTTGAATCCGGCCTTGTGGGCAAACTCGGCAACCCTGAAATTGAAGCCCGGATAGTCGATCAGGATCACCACGTCGGGCTTCCAGGCAAGGATGTCGGACGTGCAGTCCGTGAATCTTTTAGCGAAGGCCCTCGCATGAACCAGTATCTGGGTGAACCCGATGACGGCGCCGTCCTTATAGTCCTTGACAAGACCCGTTCCGTCCTGATGCCCGTGGTACACCTCGTCCATCAGCCCTCCACCCCAGAAACGGATGTCCGCCTGAGGATCCTCGGCATAGAGACCCCTCATGAGATTGGATCCGTGCAGATCCCCTGACGCCTCGCCTGCTATGATGTAATAACGCATAATCTATCCCGTAACGCGGACCGCTCCGTCCGCAGACATATTCATCAGACGCTCCCGGCGCCTATGCAATCCTTAAAAATCCTTGTTGAGCCCAAGTCCGTCCAGGCGGGCGATCTCCTCCCTGTCGGTATTGTCGACGTTGTGGGCGACAATGGAGATGTAGCCATCGGCCAGGATGTGGTGATCAGCCAGAATGTCTTCCGCCGGGGAATCGTCCTTGAATTCACCGACCATCATGTAAAGGGTCTCCCCGTCCTCGGCCTTCGGGAAGGATGTGTGCCCCAGATCCTCCGGACGAACGCCTCTTTTGGCGAAAAGCTCCGCGTCCCAAGGCTTGAACTCCTTCTCCCAATGTCCCAGCCCCTGATGCCCCACACGGATGCCCTTGACAGCCGATGCCGGAATATCAGGGAAATTGACATTATAATATATTCCTGACTTCGGATTGTGGTGCTTCCAAAGTTTTCTGAATATGTCGGGAAAATATTCATTGACAACGGAAAAGTCCGCGTCCATGCTCATCGTGTCGAGCGAGACGCCGATGCCTAATATTCCGTTCAAGGCCGCCTCCTCCGCCGCGCCAAGGGTCCCGGAATAGTTCGCCGCCGTGGCAGCGTTGGAGCCGTGATTGACACCGCAGACCACGACATCCGGCTTTTCCGGCCAGAATATCTCGTCCAGTCCATATTTTACGCAGCTTGCCGGAGTAGCGTCGAGGTAGGACCACCGCACCCCATCATTGGCGGGAAGTTCCTTGTAAGCGATCGCTCTGCCACCCATCGAGACTGCCATTGACATTCCGGACTGGTGAAATTTCGGTGCGACAGCCGTTATTCTGCCAAATTGACGCATCATGTCAGACAGCGCATGGATGCCACCTGCCTGATAGCCATCGTCATTTGTCAGCAGTATATTCAGTTCATTCGACATGCTATTAATATTTTAGCCCACAAATATATTAAATTCCGCAATTTTTTAATAATTTTGCATTGCTTTTGCAGTGAAAGGCTGCGGTTAAGTTGATTTGTTGAAAGTGTATTAACAACTTATTTAATATCTATTAAAAATGGTAAAACTTGGTATTAACGGATTTGGCCGTATCGGCCGTATGGTTTTCCGTGCAGCAGTTGAGAATTTCTCAAATGACATCGAGGTTGTAGGTATCAATGACCTTCTCGATCCAGAGTATCTTGCTTACATGCTCAAGTACGATTCAGTTCACGGAGCATTCAAGGGCGACGTAAAGGTTGAGGATGGACACCTTGTTGTCAACGGCAAGAAGATCCGTGTCACCGCCGAGATGGATCCTGCAAACCTTAAGTGGAACGAGGTTGAGGCTGACGTGGTTGTCGAGTCAACAGGTTTCTTCCTCACAGACGAGACCGCACGCAAGCACATCCAGGCCGGCGCTAAGAAAGTCATCATGTCCGCTCCTTCAAAGGACGCTACACCTATGTTCGTCTATGGTGTGAACCACAAGACCTACGCAGGCCAGGACATCATCTCCAACGCTTCCTGCACCACCAACTGCCTTGCCCCTATCACCAAGGTGCTCAACGACAAGTTCGGTGTCAAGAGAGGCCTCATGACAACCGTTCACGCCGCTACCGCCACCCAGAAGACCGTTGACGGACCTTCAAAGAAGGACTGGAGAGGTGGTCGTGGAATCCTCGAGAACATCATTCCTTCCTCAACAGGTGCAGCCAAGGCTGTAGGTAAGGTTCTTCCTGAACTCAACGGCAAACTTACCGGTATGTCTCTCCGTGTTCCTACATCAGACGTTTCTTTCGTAGACCTTACCTGCGAGCTCAACACTCCAGCCACCTACGATGAGATCTGCGCCGCCATGAAGGCTGCTTCAGAAGGCGAGCTCAAGGGCGTTCTCGGCTACACCGACGAGGCTCTTGTATCCACCGACTTCCGCAACGACGCCCGCACCTCTATCTTCGACGTGAAGGCCGGTATCCAGCTCGATCCTACATTCGTGAAGGTTTGCGCTTGGTACGACAATGAGTGGGGCTACTCCAACAAGGTGCTTGAGATGGCACGTGTTATCGCAAAATAATTCTTATATTTGCTGATAAGAAAGGCCGGGCCTTTGGGCCTGGCTTTTTTTATCAGCCATTTTACAAGAACATCACAACCCTTGAAGGTGGCCTCCAGGGCTAGATAAACAGCATTATTATTAAACAAAATGCGCTGATTCAGGCTTATTGCTCCTGACCGCGCGAAAAGGTACCACATCATGAAAAAAGTCGTTTTATCATTCATGTGCGCCGCAATGGTCTTCTCCGGATGCGGCACAATGTCAAAGACAGGACAGGGGACGCTCCTCGGCTCCGGAGCAGGAGCCATCATCGGAGCCGGAATCGGCGCCGCCATCGGTGACGGCAAGGGTGCCGCCATCGGCGCCGCCATCGGCACGGCTGTAGGCGCGGGCACAGGCGCTGTCATCGGCAAGAAGATGGACAAGAAGGCAGCTGAGCTTGAGGCTCTTGAGAACGCCCAGGTAGAGACCGTACAGGATCAGAACGGTCTCCAGGCCATCAAGGTCACCTTCAACAGCGGTATTCTCTTCCCAACCAACGGATCGACCCTGTCACAGAGTTCGAAGAACGAGCTCTCACAGTTCGCCTCCAAAATGAGTGACATGCAGGACACAGACATCACCATCTACGGCCACACTGACAACACAGGTTCAGACGCTGTCAACGAACGTCTTTCCAACGAGAGAGCGCAGTCGGTCGCCAACTACCTGAAGAACTGTGGCATCGCCTCTTCACGTATGACCACCGAAGGCAAGTCCTACTCCATGCCCGTGGCCGACAACTCCACCAAGGAAGGCCGCGCCCGGAACCGCCGTGTCGAGATCTACATCACCGCCAACAAGACGATGATCGAGAAGGCCGAGAACGGCACACTGTAGGGAATGAATATTCTTTATGAATATAACAGACGCGATGTCTGATGCCAATTGAGTATTACCGTATTCTATGGCAATCAGCCATTACACGTTACTGAATATTCATAAAGACAATACTGAATGCCGCGGAGCACAGAATCCGCAAAGCGAGTTAGGTTATATCGCACCTGACTCGCTTTTTTGTTTCTCGTTACCCCGTATTGACATTATGACAGCTGTATTTGCCGTAAACCAATAACCACATAGCGCATTTATCGTGACTCACCAGGCACAACATCAAGCTTTCTGAGGTATGAAAACCACTTCCATCACAATTTGGTACAGGAGAAGGGCCTCTGATGTACGAACTACACTCCGGAGCATGTTTGGTACAGGAGAGGGGCCTCTGGGGTACGAACCGCACTCCGAAACGTGTTCGGTACAGGAGAAGGGTCTTTGGGGTACGGACCGCACTCCGAAACGTGTTCGGTACAGGAGAAGGGCCTCTGGGGTACGAACTACTCTCTGGAGCATGTTTGGTACAGGAGAGGGGTCTCTGGGGTACGAACCGCACTCGAAACGTGTTCGGTACAGGAGAGGGGCCTCTGGGGTACGAACCGCACTCCGAAACGTGTTTGGTACAGGAGAAGGGCCTCTGGGGTACAAACCGCACTCCGAAACGTGTTCGGTACAGGAGAAGATCCTCTGGGGTACAAACCGCACTCCGAAACGTGTTCGGTACAGGAGAAGAGCCTCTGGGGTACGAACTACACTCTGGAGCATGTTTGGTACAGGAGAGGGGTCTCTGGGGTACGAACTACTCTCCGGAACGTGTTTGGTACAGGAGAGGGGCCTCTGGGGTACGAACTACTCTCCGGAACGTGGTACAGGAGAGGGGCCTCTGATGTACGGAATGCTCCACAAAACACCCTTGGTACAGGAAAATGGGCTATAGTGTACAGAATAAACGAAAAGAGAATACCGGTACAAGGGCTTTATTTTATAAGATTAACGATTACAATATTAACTGAGATATTCGATAACTATGAAGAATTACAATGAAAATGAAAGAAGTTGCGAGGCAACATTCTTTAGTGCCGGGCCTTATTGGCACGCTTACACCTTAGGAAAAGAGACCCCGATTCTCTTTACTGGCTCTGATGACTTAAGATTTGCGATGAACGTTATAGCTCAGGCTGCGGACAAGTTCCCGGAATTATGGATCATCGCTTTTGAAGTGATGAACAATCATTTTCATTTCGTGATTTCCGGTAGCGAGTCAGCCATCCAAGCATTCTTTGAGTTTATCCGGAAACGGATTTTCAGATCGGTACCTGGAATCAAGTACGCCAAGTTGACGATAAAGCCTATCAAAGATCTTCACTCTCTTAGAAACAACATCATCTACACAAACAGAAACGGCTACGTGGCGGATCCCAATTACACTCCGTTCAGTTATCCGTGGGGAACAGGATGTTATTATTTCACACAATTTCCACTGGAAAAGACATATTCGGACCTCTACACCGGAGCAAGACGAAAGATGTTCAGAGGTCGTGCACCTGAACTTCCAGGAGACTGGAGAATGATTGATGGATATATTGCCCCTAAATCCTATTGTGCGATCATATTCGGAATGGCGATATTCAGGGACGCGCATCATTATTTTTCTATGGTCAGCAAGAACGTAGAGGCCTACAGCGAATTGGCCGCCGAGATTGAGGATGGAGAGTTTCTTACAGACACTGAACTATTTACACAGGTAACCAAGATTATAAAGTCCGGCTACGGGCTAAATGCCTTGAAAGATTTAAGCAAGGCTCAGAAGTTGGATCTGGCCCGAAAACTCCACTACGACTACTGTTCATCCAACGGGCAGATCCGTCGCACGCTTGGTTTGACACAGTACGAAGTGGACTCATTATTTCCATTAAGTGCAGACAAAAACAGATGACTGTCATCCGCCTAAATATAGTGAGCAGAGTTCGGTTCAAAAAAGGTTGATTCGCGGCACAAAACGAGGTAAGGGGCACGGTTGGTACACGG
Source organism: uncultured Alistipes sp. (assembly GCA_900544195.1). Classification (GTDB taxonomy): domain Bacteria; phylum Bacteroidota; class Bacteroidia; order Bacteroidales; family UBA932; genus Cryptobacteroides. The sequence goes on from UQUJ01000041.1 coordinate 28,321, forward strand.
GAAGGGATTCCGAGGTACGGAACGGGGTGAGGGGCACGGTTGGTACACGGGAGAGCTTGCTGAGGTACGGAACGGGGTGAGGGGCATAGTTGGTACACGGGAGGGGCTTCTGAGGTACGGAACGGGGTGAGGGGCACGGTTGGTACACGGGAGGGGCTTCTGAGGTACGGAACGGGATGGAGGGACACGGTTGGTACACAGGAGGGGCTTCTGCGGTACGGAACGGGATGGAGGACA
>UQUJ01000042.1 GCA_900544195.1 uncultured Alistipes sp.
AATATAGACCATAAAGATATACAAATTGTTCAAGTTATTTTTTAATGATTACTAAATTGAACTTTTGTGCTTTGAAGGTCACTTCGACAGGCTCACCAATCAAAGACCCTACTTCCAGTTCTTGTAAGGATTCTTCATCAGCATCGAGTTGTAGTACTTGGCGTCGCCGGTGACCTCCTCGCCGAGCCAGGACGGCTTGTCGAAAGCCTCGTTCTCGTCGGAAAGTTCCACTTCGGCCACTGTAAGTCCCTCATTGTCACCGTAGAACTCATCCACCTCATAGGTGTGCTCCCCGGCCTTCACAAGGTAACGGGTCTTGTCAATGACACCCGGCTCGCAGATCTCCAGCAAAGCCTTCACATCCTCGACAGGAATCTCCTTCTCCCACTCGAAACGGCTCGCGCCGCTGGCATTGCCGATTCCCTTGATGGTGATAAATCCCTTGTCACCCTTCACACGCACGCGTACAGTTCTTTCCGGAACACTGCTGAGGTAGCCTTGAGTGATTCTTGTAGCCTTGAACGCATCCGACTTGAAGTCGCCGTTCACCAAAAATTTCCTTTCGATTTCCTGTGCCATAATCTATTCGTTTGCAAGAGGTTTGTCAATCATTCCGATAACACGCTTGATAGCCTGGAGGTAGTTGATGTTCTCCACGCCCTCAAGACCGACATCCTTGATGGTCTTCTTGATGTCCTCGATCTCAGTGGACTCACTGTTGATGGTCACGACCTTGGCCCCGTTGATCAGCACGTTGCCGACCTCGCAGATCGTGTCGTTGACCATATAGCCGAAACGCTGCTTGTGGACACGCACGGCGGCGAGATCAGGGTTGGCCTTCACCATCGCGATGAACTCCTCGTAGGTGTAGGTGTCCTTCGTCAGTTTAGGCATCTCAACCATAAAGGCAGGGAAAACCTCCTCCTCAAGCACCTTGGCGCTGATAGGGAACTCGCCCTTCATCAACGGATTCCACTGCTCAAGGCCATCGACGGTCTGGACGTAGGTCTTGATGTCCATCTTGCCGTCTCGGATCTTGGTGTTGTTGATGTCGTTCTTGCGCGAGATGATGTAAATCTCGTCGCTTGAGCGCTCCCAGACCTTCTCAGGAACAGGAACGGACAGACGCGCCATCCTCTTGTGTGCCTCACAGAAGCACTGTCCAAACGAGCGGAACTCGAAGCGAGGCTTAGAGATCTCGCCAATCTTCATTTCTTCTTTTGCCATAGCAATCAATTATTTATGAATATATTAATTCCATTAATGCATACCCCCCAGTCACTTCGTGACAGCCCTTGTGGACACGGGGAAAGGATTCACCAAACCCCTTCGGTCGCTTCGCGCTTCGCGCACTTTTCATCCAACCCCCAGTCGCTTCGCGACAGCCCCTGAGGGGCACGGGGAAAGGTTTCCCCGAACCCCTTCGGTCGCTTCGCTCCGAATCACGTGACTTTGTGGGCATTATCTATAATTCTATTCCAAACCTTCGACTTTGTCAGCGGTCTCGTTGGCGTTCTTGGCGGCCGGGGTGGCGGAAGTGAAGTACCAAGCCCCTGTCCCGTCAGGAACACGGCTGTAGGACGCGCTTGCCTTCTTGACGAAGTTCACGAGATTGAAGCAGTCCAGACTTCCGCCTTTAGGGTCGAACAGTTCCACCTTGACAGCCTTTTTGGCGGAAAGGCCTGAGCCAAAGAAATAGCCATTCGGATGCTCTGCGTGATCGGCCTGGACATCGGTGCTGTAAAGGAGAACGAACTCTCCTGATTTAAGGATGGCGGAAGGAGCCGTCCAGACATCCTTGCCGTCCTTCTGGATGGATATTCCTTTAATATGGATGTCCTCTTTCCCTTTGTTGTAGATCTCGATGAATTTGTCGTTGCCGTTGAGCTCGTTCAGAGCCAGGCCAGTGTAGTCGATCGGAACCTCACCGACGGTGTAGGAGACCTCCGGAGAACATTTAGTGTTCCCGTCTGTGCTCGCTTCAATGTGATAGACGACCTTTGTGCCGACCGGGGCGGCTGGGATAGTTCCTTGGTACACGCCCGCATCATTTGTCATTCCGATCATAGGAACAGTCTTTTCCGCTTCTGTCCCCGCCTTGTACAGCAACTCAACCTTTGTGATCTCCACCAGAGCGGTGACTTTCGCTGTCACCGTCACGGCGTCATCCTCTGTGTAGGCAACGGTGTTCTTTATGTCGGAAATGCTGGCCACATCGTAAATCTTATCTTCAACGCAGGAGGCGAATCCGGCGAGAATGAGAGCCAACGCCGAAAACAATGCTATCTTTTTCATATTCATAATATTTTATAAATCAATTAGAAAGCGACTTGGAAACGCATCGCGAGCATATGGTAGTCAACCCCGGCCTTGCCGGCGCCCTCTACTACCTTGGTGTAGTCCTTGGTAGGATTGCCGGCGGCGTCGTGACCAACGAACAGCTTGCCCTTGCCGTTGGCATAGCGGTCATTGTTGTTGTACTGGTAGTTGATGACAAACTTCACGTTCTTGGTCGGGTAGAAGTTGATCCCGAAACTGAACGCCTCCGCGCTTCCTCCGAAGTAGTCAGCGGTGTTGAAGTCGCAATATTCATAACGCACGGCAAGTTCGACATCACCCCAGGAGCGCCCAGGAGTGATTCTGGTCGGTTTGGCGCCATCGTAGTCGTAGTTCTGACGACCGCCGAAAAGAAGATAGGAAGCCTGCGCGTACCAACCGTCGGCCCACTGGGTTCCGAGGTTGTTGATCTTCTTGTCCAGAAAAGCCCCGCGGGTGAGGTAGGCGCCCTCATAGCGCAGCCCTTTGTAGAAACCGGCAAGCTCTGCGGTCCAGGCAAGCTCATGGTCAAGACCTGTGATGACATCGGTGTCGAGGTACTTCTTCCTGTTGATGCTCGTAGAGTTGCGGCTGCTGTAGCGCGCGGCTCCGTAAGCGTCGGTGGATGTGACCTTCGGCTCACGGTAGGATATCGCTCCGCCAAGATGAAGAGCCGACTCCGAACACTTATAGAGAGGACGGAAGACTACTTTCCCCGTGTAGGACAGGCCTGCGTTGCGGCCAAGATCCTTGTTGTTGTCCTTCATGGCCGTGGCCTCTTCGGCTCCCTTGAGCTCAGGTCCGAACACACCGCCGGCAAACCAGAACCATTTGTTTGAATATGTCAGATTCAGCCCCAGATGCCTTGACGGTGCGAGCGAGGTCACCATCGGGCGTTCCATGAACATAAGGTAACGGGATGTGGTGTTGCGCTGGATGGAGAAAGACTCCTTGAAATTACCTGCCTTGATCTCAAGCCCGGGCACTCCATTATAGGCCAGAATGGCATCCTTGAGTTCACATATTCCATCAGCCCAGTCAGTGTCAATCTCTCCGTACCAGTTCCTGTCCAGCTGGGCCTTGACGGCGAAACGGGCACGGCGGATGGACATTCCGTTTCCGATGTGGTTAGGATTATCCTTCCCGTCAAGTTGGGAAGAAGTGAAGTCCGGACCTCCGAAAAAGACAGCTGCGTCGCCCTGCACACGGATGTCGAACCACATCTTGTAGTCAATCTTCTTGGCGTCCAGCACCATGATTCCGTCCTGGATCTTTACCTGTCCCGGAGTGGAGTTCACCTGCTGACCATACTGGTTCAGTTCAACCTCTGAATCCTTCTTCGTGTCCGTTGTCTGGGCGGACAACGAGACTGCCAGAAAGGCTGCCAGAGAAACAAAAACAACTCTTTTCATACTTTACAACATTAAGCGATTAATAAACTTGGTTATATAGTTTTGACAAATTCCGTCAGATTCTGCCCTCTGGCCAGGCCAAGCTTCGCGCGGAGCCTGTGCCTGCCGATCTCGACACTCGTCGGAGCTATATTCATCAATGTGGCTATATATTTCGTGGAGAAACCGAGCCTTAGCAGCATAGCCAGGCGTCTCTCCTGTTTTGTCAATTGTGGGAACCGTTCGGTCATCCGGGTCGTGAAATCCTTGTGGAGGGTCTCGACCTGGGCATAGAAACTGTCTATCTCGTTGGAGAAATTCCTTCTGAGATTGAGATCGGTGCGGAGTTCGTGAAGAAGTTCGTCCTTCTTCTCCGGTTCCATCTCCGCCTGAGCCTGTTTGACCTTTTCGTAGAGTCCGTCCATGAACTCTTTCTGCTCGCTCAGGTTCATCGCCACGCTGACGAGTTCCTTGCGCTTGAGATCCAGCAGGTTGTGCAGGTTCTCATTCTCCGCCTGCATCGTCTTGATCTCCATCTCGTTGATTGCCCGGCGGTTCTCGTTCAGTTCATCGTCCATTTCACGAAGAGTCCTGCCGGAGGTTTTCGATGCGCGCAGATAAAGGAACGACATGACCGTCAGACCGCCCGAGACAAGGGCGAGAAGCATAATGAGGAGCCCGACCTGGGCGTTCACCAAGGAGAACAGGTTCGGATGTATCATACCAGAGATAAGACAGGCGAGAATCATCGCCAGAAGCGGAGTCAGAAGCGCGTCCGTACCGATCTTGGAGGCAAGTGGCATCCAATTGACCTCCTTGTTCTGAGCCAGTTCGCAACCGGCAAGCCCAGCCAACATCAGAAGCCCCGGAGCCAAAGGAGTGGCTTTCAATTGAATATTCCCGATCCTCAAATCGAAAGAGAAGATCAAGGTGACAAACGCGGCGGCAAGCGTCATCGCCAAAGCGGCCTCGGCATTGACATCGAACCACCTCTCCATAAGTCTGTGCGAGTTGGCTCCGGCCTCGCCCTTTACCAGCAAACATATGGCTATGGCAACAGCGGCAAACACCAACAGTTGGAATTCCAACGTTGAGACCGACGGAACAAGCCCTCCAAGGTTGAACCCTATGGCAAGCATCAGCGCCGAGGCCGCGATCGTCATCGCCAGCCCCATCCTGTTCATCTTCGTAAGCAGATGACAATCAGACCTTGACGAAATCGCAGAGATTACCTTGCAAAGAATGATGGCGATAAGGATTGTGAATATGACCGCGGCCAGCCACGAAAGCGGCACCGACCACTTGATAGCCGACGAACCGCTTTGGAGCATCCGCGTCCCGGCTATCGCTCCGGCAAGAGAAAACACTATGGAAGCGTCCTTTATGAATATCCTGACGGCCACTACCGCCAAGGTCGCGGCGAAGATCACCACAGCGTAATCCCTGCCGGGAACAAGCTGAGGAGACACAGGACGGGAAAGGCCGACCCCGACAAACAGCAGAAGCATTATTCCCGGGACACGGAACCGTCTGGCCACAGTGTGGCAGGTTCCGGCAGGTGCCAGAGCGACCGGCAGATCCGTCACCGAGAACCATCCTGTCAGGATGATGACAAAGAGTATGAACACCGTCACTGCCATCAGATGCTTCTTTTGATTGACATAACCGACAGCTGGTCAGCCACTTTCTCGGCCTCCATTGAAATCTCCTCGATGTGGAGTGCGAAGTAGCGCAGATGGAACTTCTGGCTGAGCCTTAATTCGTCCATCGTATGGAAAACCTTCTTCTTGAGGGATTTGGCCTGCTTGTCCGCCTCCTTTTCGTAGAAATAGACCCTGTGAACCTTCTCGGTGATACTGTCCGAAGTCCTGAAATAGGCCTTGGCCGCCGGAATGGCCGTCTCCACAGCCTGAGTGGACAACTCAGTGAGTTTCAAGAAATCCGCATTCAACTCCACCGGAATGAACGGCCTCTCTATCTCGAACTGGAACAGATTGTCGTTCAAGGTGTCGATGATGTGGTCCAAGGCCTCCAGAAGACGCATGATGTCTCCTCTAAGCCTCACAAGACTTGACTGCCTGTAAAGTCCGGCCTCGATCTCCCTGCGAAGGAGTTCCGCCTCGTTCTCCAGCCGGGTCATCGTCTGAAGATTCCCTTTGAACGCCTCGACATTAGTATAAAGATAGTTCTTCACCCCCTCACCGAAAATCAGCAAGGCCTGGTCGATCGTGTCGAAGAACTTGTCGATGTCACCTATGATTTTATTGATTCTTTTCTGGTATAGCATATTCAGTAGTTATTGTGTCGCTTTAGTGTTTCGGCTTATCGCGATGCCGGCATTACCGGTTATCAGCACTGTCAAATTTAGACCAGAATCACGACGAATCAAAATGAGTAAATTGCCCAAACATTGTGTTGTAAAGTTTTCAACAATAACTAAACGGTTGAAAAACAATAATGTTCTTCAACCATCTGTAAAGTTAGCAATAAAAACTCAACTCTGCCTTTATGGTGTTTTGTAAAGGTCAAGTTTCTTCTGTCTTAACAAAAGAAGGCAACTCTACAAGCTTTCCATCAAGCATCTAGATGCAGCAGTGGCGCAATATTTCTTGCAAAACGCCATCAGCCACCCCACCACTGGGCCACACGCCAACAGCATCCCGGCTGAAAAACTATTGCCTTAGACCTTGACTTTTTCAGCCATAGCGTGCCCTCACCCACCTCTGTGGCACAGTAACGTGAAAGCGTTTTGTAATCGAGATAGGTTTACGTCTCTGCATTGCAGAACACAAGCGGATTCAGGGTGCCGTAACTGATTGACTTAGGCAATGAAAACACCATCAACATCCTACATTTCAATGAATTATAACATACTTTCTTTTATTTCACACATTTCTCTGTAAGATAGAAGCCTTTAGCCACAATTGTGATCAAACCATTTGTGGTAGCAGTTTCTATCTCATATTTGTATATTTTTTCATTAGAATGACAGGTTATCTTCTCGCCGGTGGAACGGATTATTTTATCGTACTCGTATTTGAACCTTGAATCAGCGTTTTTTCTGGTCATTTCTTCTACTGAAGCCCACATAATCGTCTCATCACAGATGATTCCGCCGCAAAGATCAGCCTTGAAATCAATAAAATCAACAAAAAATGTCGAGACCTTGTCGTTGCTTGCCGATAACCAATAATAGTTCATAACATTCTTTAATCAGTGTCGTACATGGAATCAACCCTCATCCGTTCTCTTTCAATATCTTGAAGATAATCCGGCAATGGGCATAGAATTATTTTAATATAACTTGGTGTTATGCCATTGTTTTTATGGTACTTCATCTTATCCGCCAATATTCGCGCATAGAAACGCTCTCCGACAACGACCTCTCTGAAAACTTTCTTTCTAACAATAATCGAACTACTATAATATTTCCCCTCAAACTCAACATCATAATACAAGGTTCCGTCCCACTTTCGTGTTATAACGGCCACAGCGTCTTGCCCATAATGGTTAATTCGATATGAGTTGTAACCCTTCCAACTATAATACATTACACCCCATATCAATACAACCGGAACTAAAACATAGATGACTATATTAAATATGACATTCCTCATGACACAACTTTATTTTACAAAACGCCTTCAGCCACGTTGCCACCACAATCCTCTCAGGTGGCACATCGGTTGAAAAACTGTTGCCTTAAGCATTGACTTTTTCAGCCGCGGTTCACTCTCATTCACGTCTGTGGCATAGTAACATGAAAGCGTTTTGTAAAAGTTATCGTACTTTCTTATATGGTGGAAACGTATCAATTCCACCGAGAGATAATAAGAAGTTGTTTTGAATTGTTTGTTTGAAGGTTTGAGAGTGAAAAACTTCAGTTTCGACCGCTTCTTCCAAGGAAGATAGCGGTGCTATCTGACTGAAGAAGCGGGAAGAAAATGAAGATTTCTTTCACCTCAAAGAACATTTCAAACAATTCAAAACAACTTCTAAGTTACCTTTGCGCAAAAAAGTAAATGGAATATTCTCAAAAACTGACATTTATGGCGTGACAGATTTCCACGGCAGAGCCAATATCAGAAATAATACCTTAGGCCGATAGAGGGTTGGATGGCGAGGTTGTAGGTCACCACATCGGTCTTTATGTCATAATCATTCTGGCCGACTTTCTTGATGTTGGTGAAGGAATAGCCAAGAGTCAGGAATCTGACGGAGAAGGCGAAATGAGGTGTCGGGCGGAACTCGAACGCGCCCGGAGCCAATTCTACACCGTAGCCAACGACATCCTTGCTTACGTAAATGTCCGCGGTTTCAACCTTGACGCTCCCAACGGTTCCAAACACTGTCACCTGAGGCGTGAAAAAGAAACCATCTCTTATTTTAAGGTAATATGCCAGATCAGGGCCTACCAGAACAAGATTGGTGTTCTGACGAAGCCAACCGTCACCGCTTTTCTCGTACGGGTTGGAATCCAAAGCGTATTGCATAGAGGCTCCAAGTCTCCAGTTGTCAGCGAAGAACCAACCGAACTCGGCACCTGCGTTGAAAGCGGTCGATGACGGAGTTCCATTCCCCTCTGATCTGATACCGGAATATCCTCCTGAAATCCCGATTATTCCTCCGATTGAAACCTCGCCTTTCGTCTGCGCCGCGACAGAACCGCAAGAGATGATGACGAGTGCGGCGCAGGCTATAAACAGTTTATTCATATTATTGAATATTAATGTAACACCTATCGAGGCCGCTGACAGGCTACAGATTCAACTTCAATGCGAATGAAAGATCTATATGACCAAGATTCTCCTTATTGTCCTTGTCAAGAGTTTGGGATGTCCTTACACCATCCTGTTCCAAAGTCAAGGAAGAAAGCGTACCCTCGATTGAAGACAGATTGACTCCGATCGCCCACTTCTTGCTCAAGGCATAGTCATAGCCGATGTTGTACAACAATCCAAGAGTGCCTCCTGTCAGTTTCATATTCTTTATGATCATGCCTTTATCGCGATAGTTCACGTAACCGACACCTATATCAGCCGTAAAAGTATGCAGACCGTTTCCGCTGGTGAATCTCGTACAGTACATCGGACCGATGAACGCTATCTGTATGTTGTCTTTCATTTTACCGCTGGTGGAATATCCGTTGTCATCGGTTATTGTCACAGTCGTGCCATTGCTGGCCGAAAACGCCTTGTAGCGGATGCCTACTCCCATAAACTCATTGAAAAACCAAGTCGCATCGGCACCGTACACAAATCCCCTCTTGAGTTTCTTAGTATAGGATTTGAAGTCACCCGGTACATTATCGCTGATCTTGCCTGGCCTAAAGCCGCCTCCACCCTCAAGGCTGAATCTGAATTTGGAATATTCCCGGACAGGTTCCTGCTCCTGCCTTTGTTCCTGTCCCTGCTCTTGCTCCTGAGCATAACAGATGCCGCCAGACAAAAACGCCAAAGCGGCGATAAAAGCGATTATTCTTTTCATAGTAATATGATTAATGATTCAATGGAAAAATTTTCAATCTAGGTATATTTATAATTAACTCTCTGTATATTCAAAATCAAGGAATGTCAAATCTTGCGTTAAAGGTAAAAAACTCAAAATAAACCAAAATACCATTTCAAAAACATCAAGAATAGGTGTGAACTTTTTGACCTCCCAGCCGCATCAACGGCCGGAAGGTCACGTAATTATTTTCTTCTCAATAGAGAAGCAAGGGCTTGAATCAAAAGTCCTTCCAGCCACCGCCGAGAGCCTTGTACAGATTGACCACGGAGAGATTCTCCTTCGTCCTTGCCTCGCTTAGTTCCAGCTGAGAGGCAAGGTACTTTCTTTGCGCGTCAAGGACGTCCATATAACTGATCACACCGTTTATGTACTGGCTGTTGGCCAGCACGACATATTTCTTGGACGCGCGCTCCATCTCCACCTTCACGTCAGTGTTGGAACGGGCGGAACGGAAAGTCACGGTGGCGTCATAGACCTCTCTGAACGCCTGCATAACATCTTTCTCGTACTCCAGCCTTGTCTGCTCGTAGGAGGCCACGGCGGCTTTGAGGGCGGAACGTCGTTTGCCGAACTCGAAGACCGGTGAAGCCAGTGTGGCTCCGGTGAACCAGAACGGGGACTTCAGGAAATCCTTAAGGGCGTTGTTCTCCTCTCCGGCTCCAAGATTGATGGTAAAGGACGGGAACCTTTCGGCCATCGCCACGCCCACGCGAGCCTCCGCCGCCCTGAGAGTGTTCTCGGACTGCATAAGGTCAGGCCTGCGCCTGAGGATGTCAGACAGAACTCCGGACGGAACAACGGTCTTTGACATTTCCGATAAGGACAAACCACGCTCCACATCCTTCGGATACGATCCGGTAATAAAACACAACTCACTTTCTTTCAATGCGATTTGTTTCTGAAGATCCGGCACCAAAGCCTCGGTGGAAGCCAATTCCACAAGAGCCTGCTGGTAAGGGATCTCAGATGTCAGTCCTCCTTCCGCACGGAGTTTGGCCTGATTCACGGACTTCTGCCTTGTGACCAAAGTGTTGGTGACTATCTCAAGTTTCTTGTCCAAGCCCACCAGTTCATAGTAGGCGGAGGCCACACTGGCGATGACGCTCGTCCTCACCGCTTTCTGAGCCTCGACAGTGCCGAGATAACCGGCCAGTTTCTCTTTCTTGGACCATCTCAGTCTTCCCCATAAATCCACCTCCCACTGAAGCGAGGCCTTGACTCCGAATTCAGGAGAGTCCGGTTTCGGATCCGTCCCCCCGTAATTGCTGTGATCATTCTGCGCATAGCCTTTCACCGAGACGGAAGGCAGCTGGGCGGATCTTTGCACACGGTACCTGTACTCCATCTCCTTCAGACGCTCCGCAGCGATGAGGATGTCTTTGTTATATTCCAAAGCCGCGTCTATAAGCTTCTGCAATTCAGGAGACTCATACACTTCCCGCCAGTCAAGGTCAGCGATGCTCCTGTCGCTCGAATCCTCGAAATAGGCTTTCGGCATCTCTCCGAGATCCGGCTTATCGCAATACCTCGATGTGGAGCAGGAATCTAAAGTCAGGGAAGACACGGCCATGACTGCGACGACCGACAAGGCCTTTCCCGCCTTACGGAGTTTTGGTCTCCACTTCGAGATCCTTGATCTCAACTTGTAGATCAGCACGAAGAAGAACGGAACAAAGACGATTCCGACGGTTATGCCGGTGATCATCCCGAAGAACACTCCGATGCCGATGTTCCTGCGGCTCTCGGATCCCGGGCCACTGGCGAACACGAGAGGCAGCATGCCAAGGATAAATGCCAAGGATGTCATCACGATTGGTCTGAACCTCAGTTTTGCGGCGGTGACCGCAGCCTCTTCCAGATCCTTTCCGGCCTCAACCTCTTCTTTGGCGAACTCTACGATCAAGATCGCGTTCTTGGCCACAAGGCCGACGAGCATCACGAGACCTATCTGGAAATAGATGTTGCTCTCCATTCCAAGCACAGCCACACCGAGATACGCTCCGGCTATCGCGATCGGAAGCGAAAGGATGACGGCCACAGGAATGGACCAGCTCTCGTACTGGGCAGCGAGGAAGAGGAACACGAACAGCAACGCCAGCGCAAGCACGAGTCCGGTCTGCCCGCTCTCCTTCTTCTCCTGATAGGACATTCCGCTCCACTCCACTCCGATGTTGTCCGGCAGATGCTCCTCGGCGATCTCCTCAAGTATGGCAAGGGCCTCGCCGGAACTGGTTCCGTTGGCGGCCTCTCCGCTGATCGTGGACGAATTGTACATGTTGAACCTCTTGATCGTACCCGGCCCTGTCGTGAAATGCGTGGTACCCAGAGCATTTACAGGGATCATCGTGCCTCCCGAACTCTTCATGAAGAAGAGGTTCAGATTGTCGGAGTGGGCGCGGTACGGAGCGTCGGCCTGGATGTAGACACGGTATATTCGGTTGTACATGTTGAAGTCGTTGACATAGATCGCACCGGTGAACGCTTTCAGGGTCGCGAAGACATCGGCCATCGACAGCCCCAGAAGCTGGATCTTGTCACGATCCGCATCGAAATACAGCTGAGGGATGTCCTTTTGCATTCCGGAGGACAATCCGGTGAACTCTTTCCTCTTCATCGCATAATGAAGAAGCGTGTCCGAGGCGTTCTGGAGATCCTGATAGGTCGCGTCCCCCCTTGCCTCAAGCACCATCGAGAATCCGCCCGAAGTACCGAGTCCAGGGATGACGGCTGGCGTGCTGATGTACACCTTGCTCTCCGGATAGCGTGACAAGGAGTCTCTCACCATCGCTATCGTCTTGGACATATTAGTGACCTTGCGTTCTTTCCATGGTTTCAGGATCACCGTCAAGGTGCTGTTGGACTGCGCGGTGCCTATCCGGGGACTGGAGCCGGTGACATTGAGGACATATTCAACATCGCGCTGCCGGAGCAGAAAATCCATCGCGCGGTCCGTCACCTCTCTGGTCCGCTCAAGCGTGGCACCCGTCGGAAGCTCCAGCTCCACAGTAAAATAGCCCTGATCCTCCTTGGGGATGAAACTCTGCGGAACGAGGCGACCGAGTATGAATATTCCCACAATCGCGACGCCGAAGACAGCGAACATCCTCTTCGAATTGTGCAGCGCGAAACGGACCATCCTCGCGTAGAGCGAGGTTCCTTGCTCAAGCCACTGGTTTATCTTTCTGAAAACGAAGTTCTTAGGCTTGTCATCATCGTGCGGCTTCAGGAATTTGGAACACATCACAGGGCTTAAGGTCAGCGCCACAATGGTGGAGATTATCACGGAAACAGCGATCGTGACTGTAAACTGCCTGAACAATTGGCCCGTAATTCCGGAAAGGAAACTTACCGGAACAAAAACGGCGCAGAGCACAAGCGACATCGCCACAAGGGCGCTTCCTATCTCCCCCATCGCCTTTTTTGTAGCCTCGTACGGGGACAGATGTTCGGTTGACATGATCCTGTCCACATTCTCCACGACCACGATAGCATCATCCACAACGATTCCGATGGCCAGTATGAGGCCAAGCAATGTCATCATGTTCAGAGAGAAGCCGAAGACCAGCATCACTCCGAAGGTGCCGATCAGGGAGATCGGCACTGCTATTGCCGGGACGAGCGTGGCCCTGACATTCTGAAGGGAGAGGAACACCACGAGGATGACAAGGATCAAGGCTTCGAACAAGGTTCTGTAAACGTGATGGATGGACTCCGAGATGTAGGTGGTCATGTCGAACGGAATGTCGTAGGACATGCCGTCAGGGAAGCCCTTGCTGATCTCGGCCATCTCCGCCTTGACATTGTCGGCGACCTCCACGGCGTTAGCTCCGGGAAGCATAAAGACGTTCATCACGGCGGCGTTGCGGGCGTTGATGCCGCTCTCGGTGTTGTACGACTGGGCCTCAAGCGAGATCCTGGCCACATCCCTGAGGCGGATGATTGATCCGTCCTCGCCCGTTCTGACCACAATGTTCTCGAACTGCTCGACCGATGAGAGACGGCCCGGAGCCGTGATCGGGATGGTGACATCCACATCCGTGATCGGCTGCTGCCCGAGCACTCCGGCCGCGGCCTCACGGTTCTGATCCTTCAGAGCGTTCTGCAGATCCTTGACCGTTATCCCGAGGCTGGCCATCTTGTCCGGCTGCACCCAGATCTGCATCGCATAGTAGCGGCTTCCCACGTTCGAGACAACTCCCACGCCAGGAACACGCCTCAAGCGGTCCTGAATATTCAAGGTTGTGTAGTTGCTGAGATAGACCTCGTCGAATTTCGGGTCATCCGACATCACGGTGATCGTCATCAGCTTGCTTGAGGACTCCTTCTCCACCGAGATTCCGTTCTGCACGACCTCGGCCGGAAGTCTGGACTCGGCCAGCTTGACCCTGTTCTGAACCTCCACGGCGGCGATATCCGGATCGGTGGAGATGTCGAATGTCAATGTCGCCGAATAGCCTCCGTTGTTGGAGTTGCTTGACTCCATGTAGAGCATCCCCGGCGTTCCGTTGAGCGACTGCTCGATAGGTGTCGCCACGGCCTGCGACACGGTCTGCGAGTTGGCGCCCGGATAGGATGTCGAGACGCGCACGACCGGAGGGACAATCTTCGGGTACTGGTCAACCGGCAGCATAGTCAGTCCTATGAGCCCGACAAGTACGATTATTATGGATATGACAGTCGAGAATACGGGCCTGTCTATAAAGAAATCGGATTTCATAAGTTCGTGTCTATTAACATATTCCTTAAGAGCGAACCGCCTCCACCTTCATTCCGTGGCTCAGCTTGTGCTCCCCTTCCACCACAATGACCTCTCCGGGATTGAGGCCACGCTCCACGACAGTCGTGTTCTCCACTTCCGGTCCTGTCTGGATGAAACGCTTCTCCACGATGCCGTCATGTTTCAACACGAATATGAACGAGCCGCTCTTTTCGATGATGATGGCCTTGGTCGGCACCGCCACAGCGTTCTCCCTCACGTCCAAAAGGACTTTAACGTTGGTGAACTGACCCGGCAGGAGCTCACGGTCAGGGTTAGGCATCTCGGCGCGTACCGAGAACGTCCCTGATTTGGCGTCCACAAGAGGATCGGCGAAATCCACCAGCCCTTTGTACTTATAGACGGATTTGTCAGCCATAGTGATGGTCACATACGGATCCCAGTGCCTGCTGGTGTCCTTCTGGCCGAGGTTCACATTTCTGGCCTTTGATTTCTGGTAGTCAAGATCAGTCATCTTGAACTCCACAAGCACCGTGTCGCTCTTGACCACATTTGCGAGGAGGGACTGCGATCCCGGCCCTACAAGAGTTCCTATGTCCACATGCCTCTCGCTGATGTAACCACTAATAGGAGAGCGCACCGTGGTGTAGCTCAACGCCAGACGGGCTTCCGTCAGATTCGCCTCGCTGACCTGCACGTCTGCCTTGGCGCTCTCATAGGCGGCCACGGCGTTGTCCAGATCAAGCTGGCTGGAAGCCTTCTGCTCGAACAAAGGCCTGATCCTCGCCAGATCCCTCTCTGCCTTAAGGGCCATCGCCTTGTTTTTAGTCACTAGTGCCTCTGCCCTGTCCACCTGAGCTTTGTACTGTTTCGGATCAATGATGAAAAGTATCTGGTCTTTCTTAACGTATGTTCCTTCCTCAAACATCATCTTCTCAAGATAGCCTTCGACCCTCGCCCGCACCTCCACGAACTGCTGGGCGCGGATCCTTCCCGGAAACTCCCCGTAGATCTCCACATTCCTTGTCCTGACCGTGTCAACGCTGACAACAGGAAGATCCTCCAAATGATGCTTTGGCCGGAGAACAATGATGACAATAGCCGTGGCGACAACAGCCACAGCGACCGCGCCAATAATGGCTCTTTTGTTAAGCTTGCTCATAGCGATCTTTTTTGCGAACCAGGCTGCCCTGATCCCGTGTATTGAGGCATCGCCGCATCAAAGACCGTTCCAAATTAAATAAAGGCCCGCAGTGTGTTCTTTTTCAGAATTGTACACAACCTCTTTTTATGATTGGATTTCAACCGACAATCACGGCGGACACCCTCTTTCTTACAAAACACCTTCAGCCGATGTGCCACTGAAGCCCACTCCAGCAGCACATCGGCTGAAAAACTATTGCTCTAAGCTTAGACTTTTTCAGCCGTGGCGGGCACTCACCCACTTCTGTGGCACATTAACGTGAACGCATTTTGTAATCGGGAAAGGTTTACGGCTCCGACGGGACGGAGTTTTAGCGGCAATATTCGCAGTCCTTTTAGAGGAGTGTGTCCACAAACGCTCGTGGCACCCAAAGTGCTGATTATCAAGGGGAAAATGGATTACGTGGTACTCCAAAATGGCACTAGATGATAGGTCTTATTCCTCATTTTCAACTGGTTAAGTGCCACGCACGACGATCCCGTCAGAACTGGAAGTAGATGAACGACTGTAGGTCGGCGGTGATGAACTGGCAGATGATGAAGACGGCGAGGACGCAGACGAGGGCCATCAGCGGGAGGGGCATCGAGGCGAACCAGATGCGATAGCGGCGCTTGAAGTTCTCGGGGAGCCAATGGATGACCATTCCGAAGACGAAGACGAGGATCACACCTATGTGCTGCTGAGCCATTTGCGGGATCAGGGACAAGTCCCAGTCGCCGCCTATTCGCTCGACCATATTCTTTGCCGTACTCCACGCTTTCTCATTCGCCTCGGCAGGGTTCAGGTTGGAGCCGCTTCGGAAGAAAAGGCGGGTGAAGGTGATGAATATGAACGTCATGGCTACCGCCCAGCCAGTCTCAAGCCACGAGAAAGCGGCCTTGAAGCGGCACAGATGGTAGAGCATCCGCACGGCGGCGCCTATGAATATGATGAGCGTCCAGACGTAGAACAGGTTGAACACCGGTGCGGGTACGGTGGTCTTAAGAATATAAAAGGCCAGGCAGACGAGACCTATGACGAGCGTCCTGACATAGACATTGCAGCTCTTCCAGAACCTGTAGATCAGCATTCCTAGGCCGTTCAGACCTCCCCAGATCATAAAGTTCCAGCTGGCGCCGTGCCAGAGGCCGCCAAGAAGCATCGTGTCCATCCTGTTGATGTCCGAGATGAGTTCCTTGCGGTATTTCTGGCAGAAAGTGATCAGAAGTGCCAGCACTGCCGCAATGACCAGAACCACTCCGAAAACCCACCAGTTCTTGGCCAGAGCCGAGGCCAGGAAGGCGATGCCGAGGATGATGGCGTACGAGCCGAAAGTGCCGTTGCGGTTGCCTCCAAGCGGGATGTAAAGATAGTCCTGAAGCCATTTGGAAAGGGAGATGTGCCAACGTTTCCAGAACTCGCCGGCATTTCGTGCCTTGTACGGGGAGTTGAAGTTCTTCGGCAGATAGAAGCCCATCAGCATCGCGACACCAGTGGCGATGTCAGTGTAGCCGGAGAAGTCGGCATAGACCTGAAGCGAGTAGCCGAACAGGGCCGTAAGGTTCTCGAATCCTGTGTAAAGCAAAGGGTTCTCAAAAACCCTGTCGCAGAAATTCACAGCCAGATAGTCACTGAGGATCAACTTCTTGGCAAGTCCGTTCAGAATCCAGAAAACCGCGATTCCGAACTGTCTGCGGCCAAGGAAGAACGGCTTGTGAAGCTGAGGGAAGAACTCCTTGGCCCTCACGATCGGGCCGGCGACGAGCTGAGGGAAGAAGCTGAGATAGAATCCGAAATCCCAGAAATTGCGGATCGGCGCGACCGTCCTGCGGGAGACATCCACCACATAACTGATGGCCTGGAAGATGAAGAACGAGATGCCAACCGGCAGGAAGATGGAGTCGATGCTGAACGCCTGAGAACCTGTCAGTTGGTTACCCACAACCGCAAACCAGTCTCTCACAATGAATTCCGTTCCGAACAGATTGTTCACGACATCGGTCAGGAAGTAGGCGTACTTGTAGTAGCAGAGCAGCGACAGATCCACGACAACGCTCAGAACCACAATGGCTTTCCGGCCAAAGTTTCCTTTCACACCGGACAGAGCGAAACCTGCCAGATAGTTATAGACAATCACGAACCCAAACAGAATCAGGAACAGTCCGCTCGTCTTGTAGTAGAAGAAAAGGCTGACGAAGAACATGAAGGCGTTGCGCAGCAGCACCTTGTTCCTGAACACGCAAAGGAAAGCCAGCACTATGGCGAAGAAAGCCCAGAAATAGAACTGGGTGAACAACAGCGGATGAGCCTGGTCGAAAGAGAACAGGTTTTTGAAAAAATCAGCGGCTACGTCCAGAAATCCCATCACTTAGCTTTCTTTAAATGTTCCATATACTCGTCCATCAACGCGTTGAAAAGCAGGTCTCCAACCAGTTCATAGCCCGCTTCCGTGAAATGGATCTTGTCCCGTTTGGCGAGACCGGCCTCCTCCCATTTCCGCATCGAGCCGAGTCCGCCCATGATGTCGAACAGGTTCCAGACACCGGCGCCACATTCTTTCCCAAGCCTAAGGAATGCCTGCTCCGCAAGCTGACCGTTGGCGTTCACGACATAGCCTTTACGGCGTATCCTCCTGAAACTGTCGTTGTTGGAGACGAACAGCAGAGCGCAGTCGGGATTCACCGAACGAATCTGCGACACAAGCACCTTATAGCGCGCGACAAAATCATCCACAGAAAAATTCGCGGCGGTCGCATCATTGATCCCGACGGCTAAAATCACCAGATCCGGATTCACCAGCCTCAAATCATTCATCAGATCCGGGCACTTTGAATATGACCCGAGCGATGCGCCGTTCACCCCGATCCCCGTCACGGTAAACCCGGGGAAAGGATTGTCCAGGAATATTCCAGTCAAAGTGAACTCACCTTTCCCCTTGGTCGCCACCCGCACCGAGTCTGCCAGAGCCGGCAGGGCGAAAGACCAGGTGGAATCCTCGACGTGACAGCCGGAAAGAGTGTCCCCCTTGGCAAGCACCACCACCGGAACCCGCTCACCTTCTGATGAATATCCAAGAACCCTCACATCGTTGAACCGAAAGGTTGGATCCTGAGGTTCCGGATCTCTGGCCACCGTGGTGATCATCACGGAGGCTTTGTCGTCCGATGCGCTCAAGGCTATTCCTGTAAGTCCAAGCCTATGGTCCGGATCCCTCTGGACATTCTTTGTCACCTTCCATGAACCTTCGTAACTTGTCGTGAAACTGCTTGGATTGTTCGTGTGTGCGGCAGAAAAAGGAAAAACCAGTCCCCTGCCACCGTCCAAAGCCGGTCTTAAAGACAGAAAGTCGTTCCTGAGCCGTCTGGTCAGCGTGCCAGCCTGCACGTGAGAGCCGCCTATGTGCATGATTCTCAAGTTGCCGCATCCCATGAAAAGCACGGAATCCATCTTGAGGAAAAGACGCTCAAAAGCCGAGCTGTCCCCATGGAACTCAATCTTATTCTTCTCGAAACGAGCGAAATCATATTCAGGAACCGCTTTCCGAAGCGACTGCCCCCAAAGGGTCGCCGGAAGCAGCATCAAAAGCAATGAATATGTCAGGATTCGTCTCATAACTCTATCTTTGTCAAGGTGTCAGGCACGGCGGGACGAGGATTGAGACTGTCCCGCAGGTCGCGCAGATATATTCCCACAGCCTCGTCTGAAAGTTCCTGGCGGAGCTTGTAGAAGTCGTGGTAAAGAATGAAGGACTTGGCGAGCGCGTTTCCGATCTCAAGCGCTCCCTTGTGTGTGAAATGAATATGATCGGGGCCGGCCAGAGCGGGATTGTGGCTCGCCCATTTCCTCATCGATCCCGGACCTCCCATCACGTTGAACGTGTCCCAGTAGGCCACACCGTTCTTCAGACAGTTAACCTTCAAGGAATCATTAAGTTGCGGCAAAAGCGGCCAGGTTATCAGATTCCCGTCCACGCTCTTGCACATGTCCGCCGGGCCGATGAACATCAGCTGGGTCTGCGGAGCGACCTCCTTGAAGTAGTCGAACTGCATCACGATCTTCCTCACGTAAGAGGAAATGGCCTTCTTCGAGGCTATTCCAGGCATTGCGTTTCCGCCGAACTGTAAGATTATCAGCCGAGTGTCCGTCTTCGCGAAACTCTCTTTCATCACCTGACGGTTGATGGACGAGAATATGAATCCGGCGCATCCACGCAAGGCGACATTGTCAACGGTCACGCCTCCCTTTCCGTCCAACATGATTCCGTAGATCTCAGCGTTGCCGGAGAAATTGATTGAACCCTTCTGGACATCGCAAGGCAGATTCCAGGTGACCATCGAGACTCCGGCCTTGGCAGAGTCGATGACGGTTGTCCTTACCGGCAACGTGTCGCACCTCAGTGTCATCCCGAACCCTGCTGAGTTTTGTCCCAGAAGCACGGAAACCTTTGAGATTGACTTGACCAACTCCTGGGAATACCTGTTTTTGGTTCTGGTGAACGTGAACGTTCCGTTGCCGCTGACCTCTGTGAACTGTGTCAGAGGCCCGTAGCGCTTGTGTGGAGCCTTCCTTGTCAGCGAGTCCCCCACCATGGCGTAGCGCGTGAGGCTTCCGGAAGCGTTCTGCGAGAGAGAGACGGTCGGAATCCGCTGGATCATCGGCACCATTCCCGGCCCGGAGCCGCCGAAGCGTTCCTGAAGATCCTGCCTAAGCACAGCCGAGATCCTGTCCATTTCCAATTGGGAATCACCGTAGTGCAGAATCCTTACCGTGCGGCCCGAATCAGCCGCCGCGGCCATCTCAACAAACAGCGAGTCAAAGAACGTGTAGTCATCCTCCGGCAGACATATCCGGTTGGGATTCGAGGTGATGTAGTCATAGTAGTAGCGAAGGGTATCTGTCGAGCCTTCGACCATCTCGTAGCTTTTCTGCACGGCAAGAAGCACGGAATCCACATTCACGTCCACCGTGCTGTCCTGAAGGTCGGCAAGGTACGCCTGATAGGACGGAAACCTCAACTTCAAGTCTCCCACCTGAACGCCTTTGGACGGATAGACGAACCAGACCGCGAAAAGGATCAGGAAAACGGAAAGAAAAAACAAAAGTACTTTATATTGCTTCATGATGACTACTTGTAAATGACCAGTTTACGTCCTTCTCGGATCATATCGCTCTTGAGGTTGTTCCATCTCTTCAGGTCAGAGACCTTTACCCGGTATCTTGCAGCGATTCCACCCAGCGTGTCGCCCCGGCGGATAGTGTAGGTAATCCTGTCGGTGTTCGTCGCCTGCCTCTTCCGCAGCGAGTCCAGACGGGCCTTCCTGAGCGCCGCCTGCTCCTGCAGGAACGCCAATCTCTCGGCCTTCCTCTGAGCCGCCAGCGAACCTATCCTCTCAAACGCCGCAGGAATGTTTTCTGAATATTCCTCCCCAGCCTTTTGTAAACTCTTAAGGATCGGGGCTTTGGCAAACGCCGTGGAATCCATCGCGGCCAGCGCCGTCGGACTTGTGGCATAAGCCACTATCGACATATTCCAGTCGCCATATTCATTGAAAAGTTCCTGCAGCCGGTCGAGTGCTATCACGGTGGAAAGATAATCATCGAAGCGAACATCCGTAGAGTCCAGATCACAAGAGCTTCTACCTATCAAATTGCTTGCTACGCCTCGACCCTGTTCCGTCCTCACCACCTCTCTGTCATTCGTCATCAGCACCTCTGCCACATCCCCGGTTCCTTTATCCGATTCGGTTGCGGCTTTCCGACAAAGTGCTTCCCCCCTGATAGCGTCCAGCGCCGTGAGCGACCATATTCCTTCCCTCCCATCGTCCGCCCGCTGGTCCGCAAGCGCCAAAGGCAGGAAAAGAATCCGCTCCGGCATATTCCTGCGCTCCAGTTCCGTCCGCAGCGAATCGACAAACTCAGGCGTGGCGCACCACCCCCGCAGCCCGCTCCCCGCAAGCAGCGCCAGACTTATGAATATGCCCCTGAAAAAACCTCTCATCTGACCGTCTATCTCTCAACATCCGTTACCAGGCATCCGCCCGAAACGAATAAAGTCCAAAGATACGAATTTTTTCGTGCGTAAAAGGTCTTCTCCTACGCACGAAAGTATCATTTCCCTTCCTCTTGTGAGCCAAAAGCCGTCTCGCGCTCACGAGAGCATCGCTTTCCTCTCCTTCGTGAGCGAAAAAAACTGTTCTGCTCACGAAAGCACCTTCTCCTACCCTCTCGTGAGCGAGATGCCCTTCCCCACGCACGAAATGCTCTTGGCCACCTGACACTAAAATCAGTTACAGCTTCGCGATCGCGGTTACGAGCTGGTCGCCAAGGCCGATGGTGTAGCCCTCGGTTGTGAAGAAGACTCGGTTGAAAGTGTCGGCGAGAAGGAAGCAACGAGGATCATCACCCGTCTTTCAAAACTGAGCTACGGGATGTACCTGATGCATATCTTCTGGCTGCACCTAT
Source organism: uncultured Alistipes sp. (assembly GCA_900544195.1). Classification (GTDB taxonomy): domain Bacteria; phylum Bacteroidota; class Bacteroidia; order Bacteroidales; family UBA932; genus Cryptobacteroides. The sequence continues at coordinate 21,581 of UQUJ01000042.1, forward strand.
GGTCAGTGGTGTCCATCCAGACTCTCCAGCTGCACACAGCGGCGGCGATTCCGTTCATCGCGGTCTGCACATTCGTCTGCTGCGCCCTGACCTCAGAACTCATCTCACGCCTTCCTGGAAGCAAATGGCTTATCGGGGTGTAGGCCAAGAATATTCCTACTCAGCGCGGGTGTACGTCTCTGTCTCGGAGTCTTTGGCTCCGACCTCCAGAAGCTGGAGCTTATCCGACGTCAATGAGACCACATTGCAGCGTATCGGTCTCTTTGAGTGTTTCTTGAATTCCGAGACTACACTTTTGCTGAGGACATTCAGGAAGAATTTCGGAAAGCCGTCCGGCTGCTCCAGAATATCTGTCTTGACGGATTTCGCGTCATAGGTCTGAGACAGGGTTTTATCGGTAAGAGACCATGTGCCACCGCACGAGATCTTGACTTTAAGTATAAGCGGAGCCTGGGCGTTCTTGTCATCGACATACTTCATTTCCAGAGTCACCACATCCTCAAAGGTGCTGTTTTTCATAAAAGATAGCGTCTCGGATGTCATCATCTCCGAGCCATTCTCGGAACCTTGATGGGTCTGATTCCATTTTCCGGTGATCTCTTGTGCATAGATGCTGACAGATAACGCCAGGCTTATCAGAGCGATAATTATTCTTTTCATGATTCCGCGATTAAACATAGCAAAATTAGCAATTAACTATAGCAAAAACAATACTGACATTTATGGTCGCTTCGATGCTTCGACAGGCTCAGCAACCACAGACTTTGTGACCGTAGGATCATCGACCGGAAGATTAAGGCTCAGCAACAGCAGGGGGGACTGTCTTAAAAGTCTAATTACCACCTCCGAGGATTGAGAATTCGTTGTTGCCCCTGTAGTGGGGTACAGACTTTTCTACTCTCGCCGAGACTTTTCAGACAGTCTGAGGGGGGGGCAGCTGTTGGCAGTGGAGGTCAAATGCTTGACCTGCAATCAATAAAATAACCCTACTCCCACCCGAAGGAGCAGGGTACTTCAATATATTCGTTTACAACAATTTAGCCTCCACAGCCATTCAATTGTTTTATTATTATATGGGTTATAACTTCGCGATGGCGGTGACGAGCTGGTCGCCGAGACCGATGATGTAGCCCTCGGTTGTGAAGAAGACGCGGTTGAAGGTGTCGGCGAGGAGGAAGTACGGCATCCTGCGGCCTTTTAGGTCGAGTCCGTCAGGGATTATTCCGAAACGGACATTGGACGGGAGCGAGGCGGAATATTCCTTAAGCCATCCAAGGCCTTCCGCCGTAGTCAGAAGGAGAATCGGACGGTTCCAGGCCTCCAGTTTCGCCTTCGCGGCGATGATGTCGTTGATCGCGTGGACAGACGGTTCCTGCCTTGGAGTCAGGAAACCAATCACATAGAACCCTCTGCCGGTGGTAGAAAGCACCGAAACCGGCTCTGAATCAGGCTCAATCCGGTACTTTGTCTCCGCGTCGAACGAACCGATCACCGACAGTTTGTCCTCAGGGATGACAATGCGGAGATCCAGCGTTGTGGTTTCCCCCTCCTTGACGGAGAACTGCTGCATCGTGACAGGCACGCTGCCATCGGAGAGGCGGTTGCCGCTCACGAGAAGGTAGTCTCCGACATCCAGAGATGTCCCTTTCTTGAATATATTCGCCCAACTTACTCCGCCGCCCATGTCCACCTGTCCTTCATCAAACGACAGAAGTTTCGTACGGCCGTTCTCTATCTTGCTGATTGTGAAATGGGAATAGTAGCCCGGATTCGTCAGGATAGCCGTAGGCTCGTAGTTCAGGATCAGTGTCCCGGTAGGAGCCACAACCTGCGAGGAAGCCTCGAAATCCACATCAACCCACTGGCCGTCAGCCTGAAACTGAATCTTGCCCGTCACTGGATCCTTGCGTGCGTCGATCCCGAGAGTCCTGGCGAGAGCGACAAAGAATATATTCCTTGAGCGAACGTCCGCCATTCTTGCCTGATAAACGCCGATAGGAGACATCGGAATGCTCCAGGCCTTAGGGTCACGCAGCACAGTGATGCTGTCCTGCACCCATCTGATCAGGTTCGAAGGGACAGACAACTCCTCCTTTGACAGTCCGGTGCCGAAGAGACCTGCAAAGAACGACTTGTAAGGACTGAGGAACTCGTTCTCGACCCTCGGGCACAGAATCGCGTCAACGGCGTTGTAACTGTCATCGAGAATAGGCCTCGTCACGTCAATCATATCCTTATTGCTCAACGACTTGAGCAAATCAAGAGCTCTTGCGTCAGGGTGGTCCTCGAGGAACCTGGCGATCACCTCGTGATTGCCGGCCGACAGGGCGAGAAGCCTTCCCTTCTCAGTACCGTCTGCAGCGATGAAAGTAGCCATGTACGCCTTCCTGATGCTGTCTTCCTGAGCGAAACGTCTGTCATTCTCAGCACGCAGTTCCGGAGTGACCTCAGGAATGTTCGCGGTCTCCGGCGGCGGGACAATCATCATTGACTGAGGATCAAATGAATGCTGGTCCGAAATCGTGATCCTAACCTCGGAGTCCTTGCCGAAAGAGACCTTGGAATAACCATACTTGCCGTTCTTCGAGGCCCATGCCATCATGTCCCCCATCCCGGCCGTAAGGAATGTACGTCCCTGAGCATCAGTATATTTGGAAAGAGCCGGGTAGAACTCGGCGTAGTTGTAGATCTTGAAATCAACCAAGGCGCTGTCAACCGGGGAACCGTTCTCATCAACTACAGTAAAATCAACTCGCGCCGTCTTGGCGTAGTTGTCGATCAGATTGATTTCCGTGAAGTTAGGCCCGACCATAACCTTCTCCTCCGGACCGTCATAGTTTCCGAAAACCCTTGTGTGCATCAACAACCCACGGCTGGCCGGAGAATTGAACCACCCCAGATTAAGGACCGGCTCCGGCTCACAGGCACCAAGGAAGAACCAATCACCGTCAGCCCAGGCCTCAACCCAGGCGTGGTTGTCATCCGTGTGCGCCCAACGAGGGGTGTAAACCTGACGGGCAGGGATTCCCACAGCCCTAAGAGCCGCCACAGCGAACGTGGACTCCTCCCCGCAACGCCCAAGCGAACTTCTTTCTGAAGAAAGCGGAGACAATGTACGAGCGTCGGATGGCTTGTAGGTCAGTTTCTCGTGACACCAATGATTCACTTCCAGAATGGCATCCTTCATATTCATACCCTCCACACGTGGCTTCAACTCACGGTAGAATGAGACCCTTGAAGTGTCAAGGTTCTCATTGTTCGCCCTGACCGGCAGCACAAAATGTCTGAATATTCTCTCCGGAACATTCCACCCCATCTCATTGCGGGCGGTAAATGACGAACGAATATTCTGAAGGTAATAGTCTGTGCTGTAATCTGTAACATCTGCAAGCGGCATGTAGGCATAGAGAAACTCCAAAGCCTCAAATTCCTCTGTCGTCAAAGAGAGGTCGCTGACAAAGCCGTTGGACTCCGTCAGGCATTTCTTATCCTTGTCAACCGCGAAGAAACCTTTCAGACGCTCCGGCTGCATCCTTTTGTCCAAATCCTCCTCGACCTGCGCACGATAGGATGCATCGGTCATAAAATGATGAACCTCGCATGACGAAAGCAGCAACAGGGCCGCCACAAAGGTAAAGAATGTCTTTTTCATAAATGAATATATTCAATCAGGTAATCTTTCCTCAGAAATCTGAGGCAACTAATTTTTATCACTTAGGAATGAACAACCCTCCCCTCCGGCAGCGATACCGGAGAGGAGGGCTGAATATTCTTTGTCATCGACCATAAAGGTCTGCAGAGATTACTCCTCTTCCTTCTCCTGAGCAGCGTACTCGGCAAGAAGCTTGGTCTGGACATCAGCAGGAACAGGCTGGTAGTCAGCGAACTCCATAGTGAATGTCGCAGCTCCCGAAGTCAGCGAGCTCAAGGTTGTGGAATAGCGGTAAAGCTCGGCGAGCGGAACACGGGCCTTAAGGATAGAGAAGCCCTTGTCAGAACTCATACCCTCTATGAGCGCCCTCTTGTTCTGGAGGTCGGACATACAGGCCCCCATGTAGTCGGCAGGTGTCATGATCTCGACATTGTAGATAGGCTCCATGATCTTCGGACCTGCGTTGCGGAAAGCCTCCTTGAAGGCGTTGCGCGCGGCGAGGATGAAGGAGATTTCATTGGAGTCAACCGGGTGCATCTTACCGTCATAGACAAACACTCTGATGTCACGGGCATAGGAACCGGTAAGAGGACCCTCGGTCATCTTGTCGTTGAGGCCCTTGAGGATGGCAGGCATGAAGCGCGCGTCAATGGCACCACCGACAACGCAGTTGTAGAACTCAAGCCTTCCGCCCCATTCGAGGTCGAACTCCTCCTTGGTCTTCACGTTGAGGACAACATCCTTGCCGTCGATCTTGAACTTGTTCGTGAACGGAACGCCTTCAACGATAGGGCAGATGAGGATGGAGACCTCACCGAACTGACCGGCTCCACCGGACTGTTTCTTGTGACGATAGGTTGCGGTGGCGACCTTCGTGATGGTCTCACGGTAAGGAATCTTCGGAGCGAACATCACGACCTTCACACCGAACTCATTCTCCAGACGCCACTTGCAGACATTGATGTGCTGCTCGCCCTGACCACTGAGGATGGTCTGTTTGAGTTCCTTTGAATATTCAACGATGATCGTAGGATCCTGAGCGGAAATCTTTGAGAGAGCCTCGCCAAGTTTGGTCTCGTCGTTCTGGGACTCGGCCTTGATGGCGCAGCGGTACTTGGAGGCTGGGAAGACGATGTGCTCGTAGGCGATGCCCGATCCAAGCTGTGAAAGCGTCACGTTGGTCTTTCCGGCGCGCAGCTTCACGGTGCAACCGATTTCTCCTGCCTGAAGTCCGGTGACTTTCTCCTTTTTGGCACCGGCCACGGCATAAATCGCCGAAAGTCTCTCCTTATCACCGGTCTCAGGATTCTCAAGGTCCATACCCTCGGTCAGATGACCGGACATAACCTTGAAGTAGGAGACCTCACCAAGATGCGGCTCAACGTCAGTCTTGTAGATGAATATGGAAGTAGGATTCTCCACCTTGCACTCGACCACATTGCCGTCCTTGGTGACAGACTTGGTCTCGGCCGGGGAGATGGCGGTCTTGATGGTGAACTCCATAAGCCTCTTCACACCGATGTCCTTCTTGCCGGAAAGACAGAAGACAGGAAGCACGCCACCCTGACGGATGCCTATTCCGAGACCCTCGCGGATCTCGTCCTCGGTGAGTGAGCCGTTCTCGAAGAACCTCTCCATAAGGGTGTCGTCGAACTCGGCGGCCTTCTCGATGAGTTCCTGACGGAGAGTCTCAGCCTCATCCATAAGGTTCGCAGGGATGTCAAGATCCTCACGGGTTCCGTTATCGTCCTTGAAATGATAGTATTTCATCTTGAGGACATCTATGAAGCCGTCAAAAGAAGGACCAGGGTTGACAGGGAATTGCACGATGATCGGCTTGTGGCCGAAAGTCTCCTTCATCTCGGCGATAGTCTTCTCCCAGTCGGCCTTCTCGGAGTCAAGCTGGTTGACAGCCACGATGAGAGGCAGCTTGTACTGGTCGGCGTAGCGCGCGAAGATGTCTGTGCCCACCTCGACACCCTGTTGTGCATTGATGACAAGAATACCGTTCTCGCAGACCTTGAAGGCTGACACAGCGCCTCCGATGAAGTCATCGGAACCCGGAGCGTCGATCACGTTGAACTTGGTGTTCATGAACTCGGCGTAAAGCGGAGTGGCGAAGATCGACCTCTGGTTAAGTTTCTCGATTTCCTCATTGTCGGAAACAGTGTTCTTGTCCTCGACCGTGCCTCTTCTGGCAATCACCTTGCCCTCGAAGAGCATGGCTTCAGACAATGTGGTCTTACCTGACTTGGCGCTGCCAATCAGAACCACATTGCGGATGTCTTTAGTAGAATATTCTTTCATTACTATAAGTTATTAATTATGAAATCGTTGTTGGCAAAATTACATTACGGGGAACAGCCTGGTAAAAATCGATTTACCCTCGGAAGTGCCTCATAAGTTCGCCGAAAGGCAAATCTAATAAAAAAATGTCCCAATAACAACACTATTTCATAATCTTTCTTAGTAATTCAAGTTTCGCATTTGCGAAAGTTGGAGTTATGAATATTCTCGCAGAGGGCATAGAAATCCACCACTGCCTGTCCATGCCACCCCAGTTCCTCATAGATGACCCTGTCCAGTCCGATCGGATCCGCTCCGATCAACGCACATATCTCCGAATAATCAGAGACTCTCAGGTAAATCCTCTCCTCATTCATCGCCCGCTCAAACGCTGCATACTCCTGTTCCATAAAATTCTTGTTATCCATAGACAAAGTGTTTTCGCAAAGAACAGAACTTACATCCGATAAAACAACATTTGGTTGTCAAACGCCGGGGGTAAACACTGAAAAATTTCTGTTTTTTATCATTTCTATGTGTTTTTTATAACTAAAGGTTGTGTTTTACAACCAATAGGTTAAAGACAAAGAGTCTTCTTTTGGATATTTTTGCGATTGTGTAACACCATAGAACACCGGCACAAAAATGGACGACGCGACTATAAAGAACAACCTTGAGAAGAAAAGGAACGAACTTGACCTTCCCTGGAAAAGGTTGACACTTTTGGGTGGTTAAACTAGATTGTTTT
>UQUJ01000043.1 GCA_900544195.1 uncultured Alistipes sp.
CCTGCCGCTAGCGTTCATCCTGAGCCAGGATCAAACTCTTCTTTGTATATACACTGTATCTCTCAGTTCGACCCCGACAACTTCATTCTTCAATTTATAAAGAAATCAACGCTCTTCATTTTTCGTTCTCGGTACTTGTTGTACTTCCTTCAGTCTTTTCAATGAACTTGTCTTGATGTTTTCAAGAAGTTGAACCTGCGTTCTGTTCCTGAAAGTGGGTGCAAAGGTAGTACTTTTTTCTTTCCCTCCAAACTTTTTTCGACATTTTTTCGATAATAGTTTTCAACATCCATGTGTTGAAACACCCTCTAAACCGATGTAAGTCCCAACTGTTCGGATGGTTACAACAAAAGTAAAAAAAATCGGCTCCAGAATAAGCCTGAAGCCGATTTTTGTCAAAAACCGTTCAACGGTGCAACTTTCTTTACATTCCCGCGGCCACGATCATTCCGAGTCCGACAATGAAGAACAGGAACATCATGCCAAGAAGATTGTAAACGGTCTTGTTGGAGCCCTTGAATTCCTTCCACACAAACACACCCCAAATCGCGGCGACCATAGGAGCACCCTGTCCGAGGGCATAGGAGACGGAAGCTCCAGCCTTACCGGCGGCAATATAGCTGAGCGCTGTACCAAGGCACCAGATGCAGCCGCCGAGCATACCCACAAGGTGGGTCTTGGAATTGCCTTTGAAATATTCACTCATCTTGACAGGCGCACCCTGGAAAGGCCATTTCATGAATATAGGACCGAATACAAAGTGGCTGACAAGAACCGCGAGGCTGAATACTACGATGGCGGTGTAAGGGCCGACCTTACCTGGCTCCATATTCGCGAAATCCTTGAGATCCATAGCCTTCATCACGAATGATGAGAAGAATGACATCACGACTCCGGCGACAACGGCAAGGATGATACCCTTGCGCTGGTCCGCCTTGCTGATCTCGGCGTTGCCGGCCTTCTTTCCGGAAGCTATGCCATTAAGGATGACAGCCACAACCACAAGGGCCACACCAATTGCCAGAAGGGTCAGGTTACTCTTGAGCGCACCCTGCGACATCTCGACCCTAAGGTTGTTGATCACTCCAAGCACAAGCGCGAGGCCGCATCCTACAGGGAACGCGACGGACATACCGGCGATCGAAGTGGAAGCGCTGAGGCAGATATTCGAAAGATTGAATATCACACCTCCTATAATGATGCTGAGAATGGCGGATGAATCAGCCTGTGCGATGTCCTGGAAGAACGGTCGTCCCTCTGGACCGAATGTACCGAGAGTAAGCGCGAGGAGCAAAGAGAATATGACCATTCCGATCACATAGTCCCAGTAGAAGAGCTCATACCTCCAACTTTTGGCGGCGAGTTTCTGAGTGTTGCCCCAAGAGCCCCAACAAAGCATGATGATGAAGCAGAAGAACACTGCCAGACCATAACTGTTTACGATGAACATAATAATAAGTGTTATTTAAGATTGAATATTCATTATTATTGTGCCATGAAGGCTTCGGCCTCAGCCCTTGTAGGGATTGCGGTCTGCGCACCCATCTTGGTCACGGAAAGAGCCGACACGGCTGACGCGAACTCCGCCGCCTCTTTGAGAGTCTTGCCTTCAGAAAGAGCCACGCAGATGGATCCGCAGTAAGTGTCACCCGCTCCGGTCGTGTCAACAGCCTTAACCTTGCGGGCCAGAACAAACTGAGGCTCACCGCCGTCAAGGATAAGGGAACCCTTGCTTCCCATCGTCACGATCATATTCCCGACACCCTTGCCGAACAGCACCTTGGCGGCAGCGGCGGCGGATTCCTTGTCGGTCACTGGCATTCCGGAGAATGAGGCGAGTTCGGTCTCGTTAGGAATGAACAATGAGATGTACTTGAATATCTCCTCCGGGAGTTCGGCGTAAGGAGCCGGATTGAGGACCACAAAGGCGCCAGCCTCATGGGCGATCCTGGCAGCCTTGAGTACGGTTGGAACGGGGATTTCAAGCTGCATCAGGAGGATGTCACAGGACCTGAGCGCAGCCTCGGAGGCAGTGATGTCCTCATCCGTGAAATCAAGGTTAGCCCCGGAAGCCACAACGATGCAGTTCTCTGCATCTTTGTCAACAGTGATCAATGCCACCCCGGACGGCTTGTCTGAACGGAGAATTCCGCTGACATCGATGCCCTCATCCTCATAATGTTTGACGGAATTGTCTCCGAAAACATCGTTTCCGACCTTGCAGACAAAGGAGACTTCTCCTCCGACTCTCTTTGCGGCAACCGCTTGATTGGCGCCTTTTCCACCGGCACTCATAGTGAAGACCCCTCCAAGGACAGTCTCACCGGGAACCGGAAGTGCCGGTGTCTTGACCGTCATGTCCGTGTTGCTGCTCCCCAAAATCAGTATTTTTTTCATATTCTTTGATAAATAATTATTCAATGGTTATAAATCCAGTGCTAAAACGTTAGCGCAAAATTTTATCAAGGCTCAAAGATAAATAAAAAACGTCACAATTCTAATAAGGAACATGAAAAAAATAAGTTGCTTCAGATTAAGAAGCTGTTTTGAATTGTTTGAAATGTTCTTTGAGGTGAAAAATCTTCATTTTCTTCCCGCTTCTTCAGTCAGATAGCACCGCTATCTTCCTTGGAAGAAGCGGTCGAAACTGAAGTTTTTCACTCTCAAACCTTCAAACAAACAATTCAAAACAGCTTCTTAGATTGCTAGAATGTAGTGATGATTAATTATATTCATAAGATATTGACAAAAGCGCTTCTTTTGGCGTTTTCCCTTGGCTTCGTCGGATGTTCTGGAGGCTTTACAATCAGGGACTTGAGGGATGGGGATCTGCTTTTTGTCGTCAATGGAAACGGAAGCAACATCACTAGTGTGACGGACGGTGTGGATGGCTTGGGAATAGATCATGTGGCGGTTTTCTCGCAAGGAAACGTCATTGAGGCTATTCCGAAATATGGTGTTGTGGAAAATCCGTTGGATAGTTTTTTTGTCAAGTTAAGTGACGGGGAGTTCGTGCTTGTTGGCAGGGTCGAAGGATTGGATGTTGAGACAAGTGTGACGAATGCGAGAAAGTTTCTCGGCAAACCCTACGATGACATATTCATGCCGAGTGACAGTGCGATATACTGTTCAGAGCTTGTGCAGAAGTCTTTTGTTTTCAAAGGGAAATGTGGCCTGAATATGAAAGATAAAGTTGTCGGAACTCGGTCTGGCAGGGCTGATAAGTGTGCTATGGATGAGGTCAAGGACGAGGTCAAGGACGAGGTTAAGGATGAAGTTAAGGATGAGGTCAAGGATGAGGTCAAGCCTGGAGATGACGCTAAAGTAAGCACTTCAGGAATCGGTTCTAAACAATTAGTGTTCTGCACGATCCCGATGTCGTTTCATGACAGCACGGGTAAGGTGACCGAATTCTGGACGAAATTCTATGCTGCACGTGGCTTGACAGTTCCGGAAGGAGAGCCAGGCTCCAATCCTGGCCGGCTGTCCAGAGATCCGAATGTCAATATTTTGGGTAAGCTATCCTGTCATCGGTCACTTCGACAGGCTCACTGACGGCCTCAGACAGGTCTTGGAAAAAAATCACGGGGCAATATCCTACCAAAGGTCACTTCGACAGGCTCACTGACCTGAAGGGCATCCTGCCAGTCGGTGTTGACTTCGGAGGTCTATCATGCCATCGGTCACTTCGACAGGCTCACTGACGGCCTCAGGCAGGTCTTGGAAAAAAATCACGGGGCAATATCCTACCATCGGTCACTTCGATGGGCTCAGTGACCGAAGAGCAGTGACCGAAGAGCAGTGACCGAAGTGCAGTGACCGAAGAGCGCTGACCGCTGACCGAAGTGCTGCGTCCTTCCCGACCGGACGCTGAGCCTGTCGAAGCGTCTAAAGTAACTTCGCCAGACTGTCGTAGTACTGCTTGCTGACCGGAATATGCCCGATCCCATCCCGGATGAACTCCGTGTAGATCACCCCGTCCTTGTCCCGACTCAGAACCTTGATGTGCCGAGGGTTGACATAGTATGACCTGTGGCAGCGCACAAACCCGTGCCTCGCCGCGTCTGACTCAAGGCTTTTCATCGAATTCCTCAACTGAAAGGTCCGCACCCTGTCATTCTCAAGATAATGAATGTTGATGTAGTTCGCATCAGCACTCACGTAAAGCACCGCCGAAGGATCAATCGTCAGCTTCAACCTCTTATGCTCGTCATAAAACTTTATCAACGATTCCTCGGGAGTTTGTCCGGCATTGGTCAGGTCGTAGTTCTTGTTCGATATTATCCTTAACAGGATGCTGAACAGATAAGGATATACCAGAGTCAGGCAGACAACCTCAAAGCAGTAGGGAAGTGCCGTGAAATATGGCATACCTCCGCCCTTTTTATAGAATAGCGAGGTGTAGAGTGCGAAAAAGAACGCCGTGACCAGTACTTCTCCGAAGCACCAGAGCACATAATGCCACCATTTGAAAGGAATATACTTGTAAAGGAAGGTGAACACAAGCCGCGTCAGAGCCAGAACTCCAATCATGATGCACGACAGCATCAGCAGATGGAATGTCCACGATTTTCCTCCGACGTCGTAAAACTCCGACAGTGAGAACGGGTTATAGACAAAGCAAAACACGAAGAAGAACAGCGGCATCAGAACCGCATACTTCACTTGACTGGCATAGCCTTTAGAGACTCTCAATGGTGTGTTCATGGCCTGAAAATTTGTCCCATACTCTTCAAAACAGTCCCCGACTATACTGGGACGAAATTCGAAAGTCTGGATTTACGTCCCTAAATTACTGCAATTTTTCCGCCAATCAATGTTTTTATGACATTTTTCGCACCTATGAAAACACTTTCTTCATCACAAGATGCCTATTGCGTACTTTTGCATTGCGTCCAACGGAAATCGCTCAAGTGTCCGGAAGATATTCCGGCAGGCACCGTTTGGTCGAGCACCCCATCTTAGGCGAATCGGTCAAGCGAGTCACCTTAAATGTGCAACCATAGGAAGCGCTAAAAATGAAAAAAGATATGAACAAGATTGTGAACACTTTTGAATATTCCGTTGCCCCGGAGAGCATAGACTACCAGGGCCACGCCACCGTGCCGTCAATCTGCGGCAGCATCATCAACGCCATCGGACAGAACATCCGCAGGGAAGGATGCGGGATCGACGTGATGAGAAACGCCGGGCGTTCGTGGGTTCTGCTTCGCTCCGCTTTCGAGATAGATGAGCGTCCGACCCTTTACGACAACTACAACGTGAAGGTCTGGCCGGTTAAAGGCAAGGGATTGACATATAATAGATGCGTCAAACTCACGGATTCGGAGGGTGAGGAGATCGGCCGTGGCACGACCGAGTGGTGTGTCATCGACATTGGCACCAGAAAGCCGATTTTCCCTGAGCTCGGGCTGACGGATGTGGATATTCCCATTCCGTGCAAGAGTCCAAGACGCATCACCGATTTCCTGCCTGACTTCATCAAGCACAAGGAGATCGGTTACAGTGAGTGTGACTTCAACGGGCATCTTAACAACACCCATTACATTGAGATGTTCTACAACCTTCTGCCTGAGAGCGTGCTGTCAAGCGGGCTTTTCACCAGAATCGACATCAATTTCCGTCGTGAGGTTCATCGTGGCGATGACGTTACGTTCGGAATCCGCAAGGCCAGTGACGAGGAGTACCTCTTTATGGCAAAAGCGGGAGACGCGACCCTTTGCCACGCCTCCCTGCAAGCTGTCTGAAAACCACCCTTGGTTGTCCTTTGGGGTTATTCCCTGGTTGCTCCCTTGGGTTCATTCCTTGGTTGCTCCCTGTTGGCCGCCCTTTTAGTTGACCCTCTTAAGCGAGGCCGACCTGCCGAGTGACTTGATGTTCACGCCAAGGTCTTTCGGGGCCTTGTAGTTGATTGATGAGGCTCCGGAGGCATCCTCGATCGTGATCGAACGCTCAACGTTCACGTTGCAGATGCTCGCCCCGGAAGTCTCCAGCACGGCATTCTGGGCATTGAAGTTCAGCGCGTTGACCTTGCACGCCCCGGAAGCGTCCACCTCAAACCAGCCGGCTCTTCCCGTGAGCGTCACGTCGCAGGCTCCGGAAGCATCCACGCCGACCTTTCCGAACTCGCCGTTGACCTTGGTCTTCGTGGCCCCGCTGGCATCAATCTCAAGCTTGTCGGCATTGATCTCGAACCGCCCGTTTGACGCTCCGGCGAGATCCAGATCCGCTTCCCTGAAGTTGCCCGAAATCGAGCATGAGCAACCTCCGCTGATCTCAGCCTCCAGCTCTTCCGCATTGACTTTCAGCGAACTGATGCTGCTCGCCCCGCTCATCTCCAGCGAGAAGTCCCTGTGGCCGAGTTCGAATGTGTCCTCGCACGAAAGGCTTGTCGCCCCGGACATCTCCAACTTGCGAAGCTCCGGCATGGTGACCTCAGCCGTGCAGGTCCGGTCGCCAAGTTTCCTCTGAATACTTGACGGAATGTTCTTGCTCCAACCGATTCTCAGGACACCCTCGCTGACATGGACATCAAGATACTCAGCAAGTTCCTCCGGCAGCGTCACCTTGACCTTGTAGAAGTCGGACTTGGCAAGCGTTACCTTCACTATCCCGCTCACATCCAGTCCGGTGAAGTCCCGGCAGTTGAACTTGCAGTCGACGTAGTCCGTCTTGGCCGAAGCCTCGGTTGTGCGGGCCGGCGACTCTGAAACGGGCTGTGCGGCAATCGCGGCAACCCCGGAAACCAACATGAGCGCGGCGGCTCCAATAATCATAAACTTTTTCATAACTCTTTGATTTTATTAATTTTATCCAATCCACTAAGAAGTTCTCCATAATATTCCTTCATGATGGCCGCCTTTGCAGCGTCATCAAGCTCGTCCGGCAGCTGGTCAATCATTGCGACCTTCTCGCCGGCAATGCTCCCGACCGTAGTCTCCCACCTCCCGTCCAGATCCCTGGAGAGTATCTCTTCGTAAAGAGCGGTAACTTTCTCTGAATATGTCAGATACACCTGCACGGGATCATCGGCCACGCCGGCGAACCAATCAACTTCTCTCGAAGGACGATTTGTGAATATGACAGCGGCGACAACAGCGGCCGCCACGGCAGTGATAGCACTGAATATCCTTGCGTACCTCCATCGCTTTCCTGCAGTCCCGCCAACCTCGACTTTGCGGTCAGACTCAAGCAGGGCATCCAGCTTTGCCTCAAACCTTGCCTCATGTCCGAAAGGTAGTTCCTGATCGTCAAACACATCAGGATTCCTGCTGATATATTCCTTAAGATCAATCATATTCTTATCCTCCTTAACTTTTCAACCAGTTTGGCTTTCGCCCTTGAGAACTGTGTCCTCAATGTGCCCTCCCGTTCTCCAGTCAGACTCGCTATCTCCTCATAGTCAAGTCCTTCCACCAACACGAGGTTCAGGATCAACCTGCATGACCTAGGAAGTCCGTCAATCGCCTTCCGCACGTCACTGATGCTCGCCTCCGGAACATCCTCCGAGGCCTCGCTTTCATATTCGGAAACCTCTCCGGCATATTCATCAAGGAAAAGCTTTTCCCTACGTTGCTTTCTTACAGCGTCGATGGATTTTCTGATGCAGGTCCTTCGCAGCCATGCCGCCACTTGCGCCGGATCGCCGGGAACGACATCAGAAGTGATGAATTTGAGGATGGTGTCCTGCATGATCTCCTCGGCCTCCCCGCTGTCACGGACAATCCTCAGGCTGATGTTGTACATCCGTTTGGCGTGCGCCTTGTAGAACTTTATGGACTCTTCTCTTGTCATCTTTTTCTTGTCGTTTCACAATATAAACGAATATTTCCGTTGATTGTTACAGGAAACTCATAATATTTTGAAAAAGTTGAAGCGACCCTGCCGAGGCGACCCTGCCGAGGCGGCATGATAAGACAAAAAAGCCCGGTGTCTCTCGACCGCGGGCTTCCACACATTTCATTTGGCTTAAAAGATTCTTGTTTGTGACGATAATCACTATCCACCCGCAAAGTTACCGCTCTGACCCATTCCGCACAATACCAACTTCTTGCGAATCATAGTGCGCATGTCGTGATTAGTGGGTATCACCCCGCTCGCCGTCTATGTCCGAGTGTCTGGTCTCAGACTTGTCAGCGAGCTGAATCCCGCCCTTGGGGTCTCAAACGCTCCTCCACGAGCGGCTTTCGGGGCTTGTTGCTGAACTTGTCGGAGTAACGAAGCGGTTACGAAGCGGTTACGAAGCGGGTGTAGATCAGGCGGTGGGTTCTCGGCGGTAGTCCATCGGGGTGATGCCGTACAGCTTCTTGAAGGCGCTGTAGAAATTCGGCGCATGATCGAAGCCGCAGCGCTCGGCGATCTCCTCGATTGTCAGTCCTGGTTTGGTCTCCAGAAGGTGTCGTGCCCGCTGCATCTTGACTCTCAGCATGTAGGTGGCGGGAGAGTCTCCCGTGATGGCCACAAGCTTCCGATGGAGCTGGCGAGGACTCATGCAGAGCTTCTCTGCCAGGGAGTTCACGTCCAGACAGCGTTTGTCCATAAGCTGATAGATGAGGTCCACCGTTTTTGCCAGGAAGCGACGCTCGGCATCTGTGAGGCTCGACCCTTTGTCCGTGCCGCCGTCGCTGCCGCCGCCGAACTTGTCACGCAGACGGTGGTTGCGCTCCAGGAGTTTCTCCACCCTTGTGCGCAGCTCGTCGGTGTTGAACGGTTTGGCGAGATAAGCGTCCGCTCCGGCTTCCAGACCACGTATGCGCTCTTCTTCCGTGATCCTCGCCGTGACCACTATTATAGGAATATGGTCGGTGACCTCGTTGCCACGCAACTCCCGGCACACCTCAAGACCGTCCATGCCGGGCATCATCAGGTCGGTGATAATGAGATCCGGAACGAGGTCATAAGCCTTTTTCATTCCTTCGACGCCGTTGTCGGCATAGCTCACGGCGTAGCGGTCCATGAGGTGCGATCCGATGTAGGCGGCGATGTCGCTGTTGTCCTCGATGACCAGCACGCGGCACTGGTCGTCAGCTCCCTCATTGTCTGTAGGTGGATTCTCCGTTTCAGGCAGGAGTGGCGTATTGGCCGCACCTGCCGCCGCGGATTCCTCGGCAATCAGCCGCCGGCTGTCGTTGTGAATCGGTACACTGATCCGGAACCTCGTGCCTTTCCCCACTTCGCTTTCTACGGTTATGGTTCCCTCGACGGCATCCACAATCTGCTTCACAAGCGCCAGTCCCACGCCGGTGCCCACGTGCTGCGTCTCACCCTTGCCTTGGTAGAACGGCTCGAACACACGGGCAAGCGTCTCCTTGTCCATGCCGCAGCCCGTGTCAGCCACATCGATGTGCAGCCGGTCACCATCGCGCCATGACGACAATCTCACCCGGCCGTGCTCCGGCGTGAACTTAAGGGCGTTGGAGAGGAGGTTGTTGACGACCTTGTTCACGTAGTCCGGCACGAAGTCCATCACCACCTTATCCTTGGCGAAGAACTGAAGGTCGATGTTCCTGCTGCAGGCATAGTCTCGGTAGGTCTCGACGATCATAGTGAGCTGCGTCGTGATCTCGCCCTGGCACCAGTCGGCATCGCCCACCTCCGACTTGATCTTCGAGATGTCCAGAAGCTGGTTGATGAGCGTGAGCAGCCCATTTCCCTGCCGCTCGATGGTCCGCGCCTTGCTTCTCACGTCCTCGGAGTCGGATGCCTGCAGGTCGTGGCTCAGTCCGAGGATTACGGTGAGCGGCGTGCGGAACTCATGTGTGATGTTGGTGAAGAAATTCTCGCGCATGGCCGTGAGGCGCTTCAAGGCCAGATGGTTGCGCCGCTGCATGCGCTGGATGTAGAAGAAAGTCGCCAGCACACCTGTCAGCACGAACAGCACAAGGGCGAAGATGGCATAGCCGGTGTGACGCACCGACCGCTCCTGCTCCAGCCTCATCCGCGCCTCGTTCATATTCCTTTCCTGCTGCTTGCGCTCGATGTTCAGGCTCGTGTTCTGGATGCGGTTCACCTTCTCCATGTCAAGAATATTGTTCTTCTTGTCGATGGCCTGCTCGTAGGCGGAAAGTGCCGCGCGGTAGTCGCCGAGCCGCTTGTAGCGCTTATAGTATAAGGTGTGGATCTCCGCAAGATGCTCGTTCGACCTGATGCGCTCGGCCATCACCCTTGCCTTGCCGAGATATTCCATCGCCTTGGCGTCGTTGCCCGTCTCATTGTGGATGCCGGCCAGGGCGATGAGCGAGTTCAGCGCGTGCCAATCATCCTTGGAGGTCTTCATCATCCTGTAGGCTTCCTCGTACTCCGCCGTGGCCTTGCCATATTCCTTGGCCTTCTCGTAGAGTGAGCCGAAATAGGTGTGGCAGAGCGATATGCCGAGCGTGCTGCCCGCCTCCGTGTTCAGCTGCATCGAGCGGCGGTAATATGCCCATGCCGAGTCCGTCTGCCCCCGATGCTCGTAGATGGAGCCGAGGTTGGCGTAGTTGATGGCCTGTCCCAGAGCGCTATGCAGCTGTCTCTCGCCCTCCAGTGCCATCCGCAGTGTGCTGTCGGCACGCTCGTAGTTGCCGAGTGTCATGTAGATGTTGCCCAGTCCGTTGAGCGACACCACGCGGTTCTTTCGTGCGTCAGACGAGGTGTCGGCGCACTCCTCGCTGAGTTTCAAGGCGCGGTAGTGATATTCCTGAGCGACGTCCAGCACTCCCATCCGCCGGTAGTCGGTGCCGATGTTGTTCAGGGCCTGCACCCATTCCAGCGTGTCGCCGAGAGCTTCAGCCTGCCGCAGCCCCTTGCTGTGGGAGCCAAGCGCCTCCTCGAAGCGGCTCTCGTTGCGCAGTCTCCTGCCCAATTCCCTAAGCGCGACGACGCTGCCGAGCCTGTTCCCCTCACCCTCCAACCGCTTTTGCAGCACCGCAAGCGAGTCCGACCCGCGTACGGCGCGTACGATGCTTTCCGCCTCCCTGCGCTCATCGCCACTGAAGGATGCAGACCCTCCACCGCATGAAACGAACAGGAAACAAATAGGGAAATATGTCGCTAATATGCTTTTAATCAATAATTTATGTCGCCCCCCCTGCGAATGTCAATTGGTTCATTGCAAGGTTGTAAAGAGGTTTTAAGAATATTCTCATGGTTCTTCATGTGTATGTATGTGATGTCATTACTGTCCGCTAAAATAACAAAAAGTTGTATTTCCGACAAGAAGTTAAACGTTTTTCGCCTGAATTCCGCAGTTCAACAGTCTGCCAAGTAATCCTTAAAAAGAGTAATAAGTAACACAGTGATAACACGAACGCCCACGCCCCGGCAGCGTTCCCTCCGCGCGCGGAGGTTCAAGGAGGGACCAAAGACTCATGAAACGTATAAAATTCATTCCGCTCGCCATCACCATGCTGCTGGCTGTGCCCACGTTCCTGACCTCATGCCCGGAGCCTCCCCACGCTGTCTCCGGCTGCGATTATGTCCAGGGTTAAAGGCTGGATAATTGCCCTGCGCGGATCGCTGGCAAAGTCGAGCGGGATTCGGGCTGAACAAAGAGGTGGAGGAGAAAAGGAAGCTAACTTGCAATGTTAAGTGCCACTCTCCGGGCGTGAATCAAAGGAAAACTCGCCCGCAGAGTCTCAAACGCTCCTCCACGGGCGGCTTTCAGGCCGAATCCCGCCCTTAGGGTTCTACGCATGGATTCCGAGAGCAATTCGTTTTTCAGAAGGGTCGGAGGAAAAACCATAAACAGATTTGCGCAGGCTCCGCCGCCCGGAGCCTCCCCACGCTGTCTCCGGCTGCGATTATGTCCAGAGTCAAAGTTCCCCTCTATCCTTGGCCTCCATCAGAGCCTCCTTGCCACGGCTGCGATTATCTCCAGGGTCAAAGGCTGGAAACGGTGCAGGATGTGCCAAAGAATATCTGCGTGAATCAAGATAATTTTCGTACATTTCCTCTAAAAAACTGTTCCTTTCTTATTGGACGGGCGTAAAAATCGCAGATTTTTATGTAAGTTTGTCCTCTAAAATTTTTCGGGACATGAACTTCAGCGGAATAATCGTCGGGGCGGCCACGTTCCTTATCATCGGAGTGTGCCATCCTATAGTGATCAAGATGGAATATTATTGGGGCAAGGGGAGCTGGTGGCTGTTTCTGCTTGCGGGGCTGGCCTTTGTCGCCGCGTCCATATTCGTGGATAACGATGTCGTCGCAACGATCCTCGGCGCCGCCGCATTTTCCTGCTTCTGGGGCATCAAGGAGATGTTCGAGCAGGAGCGGCGTGTCCTGAAAGGCTGGTTTCCGGAGAATCCAGCCCGCCATGACTACTACGATACCATCCGCAAGGCTGACCGTGGTGGTTCGACAGGCCCGTCAACCGCTTCTTCCGGTCGCTAAGCCCGCAGAAGCAACTTGGGCCCATAGAAGCAACTTAAGCCCACAGAAGCAACTTAAGCCCACAGAAGCAGCTTAAGCCCGCTAAGGCAACTTATAAAGAAATATAGTTATCCAACATCATGAATATCAAACTTCTGTCAACATTGGCGATTGCCGCCGGCCTGTCGGGAATGACGGGAGCGTCGGCCCAGAAAAAAGCTATGGACCACGATGTCTACGACTCATGGCAGAGCGTGTCCGACATCCTCAAAAGCGATGACGGCAACGTCCTGGTGTGGAACGTGAATCCACAGGAAGGGGACGGCACCCTCTATGTCAGGAATATGACACCTCAGCGGAAGGGCAGGCCTTCCTGCCGCGAGATAAGCATCCCGCGTGGCTCGCAGGCATCCTTGGATCCTAAGGGCAAGTGGCTCTACCTGCGAATCAAACCTCAGTTCGCCAAGACCCGTCAGGAGAAGATAGACAAGAAGAAGGCCGAGAACATGACGAAGGACACCCTCGCCATCGTTGACCTCACCTCAATGACAGTCAAGAAATATGGTCGTGTGGATTCCTACACCACAGGCTCGCTCGCCAAACCTTACATAGCCTACAAATCCACTTGGAAGCACTACAAGGACACATCCGACAAGAAAGGTACAGACAAGTCCGGACTCATAATCCTGAATCCTGCCACGGACAGGAAAGACACCCTCAAGTACATTGACTCTTACTCTTTTAATCAGGAAGGGACAACTCTTGTGATGACTTCGAAGAAAGACAAGAAGGATTCTCTCTCTGTCACGGCAGTGCTGGTCGCCCATGCTCCGGCGGGCCTTGACACTCTTGTCAAAGGGGCGGAATCATACAGCCGCCTGACTCTGAACGACGCTGAGAACCAGTTGCTGTTCCTTGGTTCCAAGGACAAGAGCAAGAACCGCAACAAGTGTCAGGCCCTCTACCTGACAAGCATACAAGCGATCAAGACAGGGAAGAAGGCCGCTCCTGTGGCCACAGACAGCACCACCGTCATCAGCAAGGATGGCAAGTGGGCATATTCAACAAAGGAGATAATTGCCGAGGGAACGAAGGTGGAAGGCACTCCTGGCTGGACTCTCAACGAGAACACCGAACTCCGGTTCACACCTGACGGGAAGCGCCTTTTCCTCGGTATCGGTGCCATCCGCCCTCCGAAGGACACCACAATCGTGGATTTCGAGACAGCCCAGCTGGACATCTGGAACTGGGATGCCGTCTATACCCCTCCGCAGCAGAGGCTCAATGTCAACAAGACTCTCAAGAAGACATATTCAGCGACAATCGACCTCGCTAATCCAGGGAAAATCGTTCCGCTGACCATCTCGAGGTTCGCAAGTGTCCGCCTGATGAACGGAGGACTCTCTGAATGGGTGCTTGTCAGCGATAACGCCAAGTACGCACGCACCGCTGTCTGGGACTACAACAACCGCTATGACTTCACCCTTGTGAATGTCAAGGACGGTTCCACAAAAGTTGTGGCCGAGGGACTTGACGTGGGACGTTTCGACATGTCACCGAGCGGCAGGTACCTTGTCTGGTTCGACAACGACGAGATGAACTGGTTCACCTACAACACCCTGACAGGCGAGAAGGTCAACCTGACCGCCCAGACAGGCGTTCCGTTCTACGATGAGGAGGACGATCATCCGACCGCCGCTCCGGCGCACGAGTTCTCCCCGAAATGGTACAAGGATGAGGATGCCGTGCTGATCATAGACCGCTATGACATCTGGAAGTTCTCTCCGGACGGCAAGACAGCCGTCAATCTCACAGGGGGAGTGGGCCGTCAGACCCACAACCGCTTCAAGATCATGGATCCGAAACCGGACACCAGAAAGCCTGACGAGCGTCGCTGCGGAGTCGCCAGACCGCTTGACCCTAAGCAGACTGTCTATCTCAGTGTGTTCAACGAGGAAAGTCAGGAGAATGGTTTCGGCCGTATGAATCTTGCCAGACCGTCAAAGACTCTTGAATATTTTACCGACACTGTCAGCTTCAAGTACGTCGCGGGAACTCTGACCACCGACAGGATATTCTTCCAGAAAGGCAATTTCCGCAACTGCTATGACCTTTATTATACGGATAATTTCTTCGCTAATTTGGAGAAAGTCACAGAGATCAATCCTCAGATGGCAGACTTACGCTGGGGGCGTGCCGAACTCTTCCACTGGAACGCCTACGACGGAACTCCTTTGAAAGGTCTCGTCTTTATCCCGGACGGCGTGAAGGAAGGCGAGAAGCTTCCTGTGATGATCTATTTCTACGAGAAGAACGCCAACAATCTCTACTCGTTCTGGACACCGGCGCCTTCCCGCTCGATTGTGAATATTCCTTTCTACACCTCAAGAGGCTACATAGTCTTCGTTCCGGACATAGTATATAAGGTAGGGCACCCTGGCGAGAGCGCCTACAACTGCATCTGCGCCGGAGCCGAGGCCCTTTGCGAGAAATATTCCATCGCCGACAAGAGCAGGATGGCGATCCAAGGCCAGAGCTGGGGCGGCTACCAGACAGCCTGGCTCATAACACGTACGAATATGTTCGCGGCGGCAGGTTCCGGAGCACCGGTCGGGAATATGACATCGGCCTACGGTGGCATCCGTTGGGGCTCGGGCATCACCCGCGCCGGACAGTATGAGCATGGCCAGAGCCGTATCGGAAAGAGCATGTGGGAGCCGGGGGCGCTTGACCTTTACATCGAGAACTCTCCGGTGTTCCATGTTGACAAGGTGCAGACACCGGTGCTCATCATGCACAACGACGATGACGGAGCCGTTCCGTGGTATCAGGGCATAGAGTTCTTCTCGGATCTCCGCAGGCTCGACAAGCCGGCATGGCTGCTCCAGTACAACAAGGAAGCCCACAACCTCGTTCAGAGGCGCAATTGCAAGGATCTCTCAATCAGGTTGCAGCAGTTCTTTGACCACTACCTGAAGGGAGCTCCGATGCCGGCGTGGATGAAGACCGGTGTCCCTTACGAGGACAAAGGGGAATATTTCGGCTTCGAGAATGCGGAATAGGATATGACAAAACTAGCGATTTTCGACCTTGACGGCACCCTCCTGAACACCGTCGAGGATCTGGGCAACGCCACCAATTATGCTTTGGAGCAGTGCGGCTTCCCGATTCATCCGAAAGATGAATACTACCAAATGGTCGGCCGCGGAATCTACAACCTCTTCCGCGCCGCCATTCCTTCTGAATATGCCACTGAAGACAACGTACAGAGGATGGCATCATATTTCATTCCCTATTACGACGCTCACAAATGCGATTGCACCAGACCCTATGACGGCATCCCCGAAATGTTGAAGACAATAACTGACAGGGGAGTGCGCCTCGCTGTCGCCTCCAACAAGTATCAGGACGGCGCGGAGAAACTCGTCAGTCACTTTTTCGGTGAATATGACTTCGTGAAGATTCTCGGCCAACGCGACGGCCAGCCGATCAAACCCGATCCCGCGATTGTGGATCAGATTTTGGCTGATGTTCCAAAGGTCGCGAAAGAGCAGGTTGTCTATGTCGGAGACTCGAATGTGGACATGCAGACCGGAGTGAACGCTCAGGTACGCACAATCGGAGTCACTTGGGGATTCAGGAGCAAGGAAGAACTTGCTGCCTACACTCCTTCGGCCATTGTGGATACACCTGAAATCTTGTCAAAAGTGATTTTGGAAGGCTGAATCAGGTTCATTTAAGGTTCATTTTGATGTTGTTATTGAGGTGAATAGAAGATTAGTGCGAGTCGGTTATGTGGGGTGTAACTAATTGATAGTTATATTGTTAGTTCGTATGGGGGGGGGTGATTCATGATTGTGAAATGCTGTCCGCATATTGAAATTATCTTCACTTCCTCTTGTTTTAGAGTGTGAATTATGCTACTTTTGTCCCGTAAAAGGCAGGTTACGAAAGCGGCTCTTGGATTGGAGTCCTTCGAGATCAGAATTCTTATGCTGACAACCGTAGAACTTACCCTTGCTCATCGGCTGAGGGGATAATTTTCGTATTACATTTTGTAACTGCTTATGCATCTTGTTTTTAACCAATGACACAATTGGCTTTTGATGGGTCTAACCCATTAGATGATGTCAGACTTGCGTATAGTTCGATTCCTAATTGGTATGCGCTTCGCATTTTTTACAATCGGATTGAACCGCTGAGACAAACCTTGGACGTTGCCGCGATCCGCTATTTCTACCCTCATCATTTGGTGGAGAAATGTTCGGATGGTGGTCTTGATTATGTTCAGGAGCCAATTATCAAGTCGTTGATTTT
The DNA here is from genome assembly GCA_900544195.1 of uncultured Alistipes sp. Lineage (GTDB taxonomy): Bacteria > Bacteroidota > Bacteroidia > Bacteroidales > UBA932 > Cryptobacteroides. Next base: position 16,669 of record UQUJ01000043.1, read on the forward strand.
CATAAGATCAACTTGTGAGAGTCTGGACATGATCCGACTGAAACATGTAGGCAGCGTATCTCCGTATTTTGACCATCGGACCCGAAAGCCATTGATCATTCCGGATGAACAAATGGAACCGTTCATAAAGCTCTGCGACATTAAGGACTCGGGTCTTGAGTATCTGGGAGAGGATGGCCCGCAGTTCCACAAAGGTGACCGCGTGAGAGTCATTGACGGCATATTCAAAGGTTATGAGGGTCACATCAAGCGCATCAAACACGACAGGCGCCTTATAGTTACCATTGAGGGTGTTGCCGCTTTCGCAACCAAATTCATTCCTCCCGCTTTTTTGGAGAAAGTGGAGACAGATAAGTAATAGTCGAATTATAATCTTTCATAAGAATAAAAATATGAATATGAAAAGAATATCACTACTGTTATGGCTTCTGGCCATAGGCATTTTGGCAGTTCCATCCTGTTCTACGCCGAAGGAGATCAGTTACTTCCAGGACCTCGAGTCGGTGGAGGGCCAGCGGATCGGTGGCGCGAAGGGGATCACGGTGCGGCCCAAGGACAAGATCTCGATCATCGTGAACTGCAAGAGTCCCGAGCTGACAGCCCTTTTCAACCTGCCGTACGTGACGCAGCGTCTCGGTGAGAACACCCGCAGCACCATCACTTCCGGTTACAGCCAGGGCTACATCTCTGGTTACACGGTGGATGACCGGGGCTGCATCGACTTCCCTGTCCTCGGCGAGGTGGCCGTGGCGGGGCTGACGCGTGATGAGATCGCCTCCGTGATCAAGAAGGAGCTCAATGAGCAGGGGCAGGCGACGGACGCCGTGGTGACCGTTGACTTCATGAACCTGTACTATCAGGTGCTTGGCGAGGTTGAGAAGCCGGGGCGCTACGCCATCGACAAGGATGCCGTGACGATTCTCGACGCCATCGGAACCGCCGGTGACTTGACCATCTACGGAAAGCGCGAGAACGTGAAGGTGCTGCGCAACGAGAACGGCAAGATGCTGACCTACGAGGTGAACCTCTGCTCAGCCGCCGACCTGATAGCCTCGCCGGCCTACTACATCCGCCAGAACGACGTGATCTACGTCGATCCGAACGACGTGCGGGCAAGGCAGTCCACGGTGAACGGCAACAATGTCCGCTCCACCTCGTTCTGGATCTCGCTGACTTCGCTCGCGGCGTCCATCACCAACACGATCGTGATCATCGCCACGAGGACCGGGTCGGGGAAGTGATCCGCCTTGGAACCTTGTGAAGAAACACTATAACATCAAAGCGATTCAAAATAATGGAGAACAACATCAACACGGATAACAATACCCGGCAGCAGGAGGAGACTGTGCAGATCAGCCAGCTTGTGCGCCGCTGCCTGTCCAGATGGTACTGGTTCGCCCTGAGCCTGGCGGTCTGCCTGGCTTTAGGTGTCCTGTACATCCTCAGGTCAACCCCTACGTACAACACCTCCGCTGACATCCAGATCAAGTCCAGCACCAAGGGCGCGTCCATGCCGGGGGACATCGGCGAGTTCGGCAACATGGGACTCTTCGCCGTCAAGTCAAACGTCAACAACGAGCTGCACGCCTTCGAATCCCCGGACATCATGAGCGAGGTGGTGGCCAGGCTTCGCCTGTTCATGAGCTACACGGTGGACGGCTCCTTCCACAGGAACGTGCTCTACGGCACGTCGCTGCCGATCTCCGCCGACCTGCTCGACGTGGATGAGAACGTGGGAGCCGGATTCACCGTCAGCGAGAACGGCGGGAGAGTCACCCTGAACGACTTCATCCATAAGAATGAGAAGGTCGGCGGCAAGCCGGTCGTGGGACACTACGGCGACACGCTCCAGACTCCTGTCGGAAGGATCATCGTTCAGAAGACGAAGGACTACTCCGAGGAGGCGATGAAAAAGCCGGTCAACGTCAGGATGTCGGGCCGGCGCGGCGTGACACAGTCCTACCTGAACAGACTCCAGGTGAACCTCGCCGACAAGAACTCCGACATCATCGCGCTCTCCATCAAGGACGTGTCCACCCAGCGTGCCCAGGACATCCTGAACACCCTGATCGCCGTCTACAACGAGAACTGGGTGCGTGACAAGAACCAGATAGCGAACTCCACTTCTGTGTTCATCAACGACCGTCTCAGGGTGATCGAGGGCGAGCTGGCGGGCGTGGACTCCGACATCTCCGCCTACAAGTCGGAGAACATGATCCCTGACGTGGGTGCCGCCGCGACGATGTACATGCAGCAGAGCACGGTGCTGAACCAGCAGCTCCAGGACGTGAGCAACCAGCTCTACATGGCGCGCTACATCAAGGACTACATCGGCAAGGAGGACAACCGCAACCAGCCGCTTCCCGCCAACATGGGATTGAGCAGTAAGACGATCGAGAGCGGCATCTCCGAGTACAACTCCAAGATCCTGCAGAGGAACAACCTCGTGGCGAACTCCGGCGAGGAGAACGTGCTCGTGAAGGACCTCGACCAGGCTCTGGCCTCGATGAGGGGGTCGATCTCCCGGTCCATAGACAACGAGATCCTTGCCCTCAACACGAAATACGAGAATCTCCAGGGCACCGCCCGCCAGAACACCGCGCGCATCGCCGCGAATCCTAACCAGGCGAAGCGGCTCCTCTCGGTCGAGCGTCAGCAGACCGTGAAGCAGGCCCTGTACCTCTTCCTCTTGCAGAAGCGCGAGGAGAACGAGCTCTCGCAGGCGTTCACCGCCTACAACACAAGGATCATCAAGCATCCTATCTCAGGAATATTCCCGGTCTCCCCGCAGTCCATGAAGATCATGATGATGGCGTTTCTCCTGGGTCTGATGATTCCTGCCGGGATCATCTATCTGCTGATGGCAACCGACACTAAGGTGCGCTCCCGCCGCGACCTCAAGGGAGTCTCCGTGCCTTTTGCCGGCGAGATTCCGCTCTCTGCCGAGACTGCCACCAAGGCGTTCGGAAGGCGGAAAACCCTCAGTGGAGCCGATTCCATCGTGGTCCGTCACGGCAACCGCGATGTGGTCAACGAGGCGTTCAGGGTGCTCCGAACCAACCTTGAGTTCATGATGCGCGAGCCAGGAAGCAAGGTCGTAGCCTTCACGTCATTCAACCCGGGTTCAGGCAAGTCATTCGTGTCGTCCAACCTGGCCGTCAGCCTTGCCATCAAGGGTAAGCGTGTGCTGGCCATCGACGGTGACCTGCGTCACTGCACGCTCTCCGAGCTTGTCGGCTCGCCGAAGCCTGGCCTCAGCGACTATCTTGCTGGGATCGTCGCCGATGTGCACGATGTGATTGTCCGTTCGAAGGACACGATGACGGTACCTGACACTCTTCCGGCGGGATCCATCCCTCCGAACCCGGCTGAGCTGCTCGCCGACAGGCGCCTCGCCGATGCGATCGCCGTCCTCAGGAATGAGTACGATGTGATCATCATCGACTGCCCGCCGGTGGAGATCGTCACCGACGCGCGCGTCATCAACGACTATGTGGACAGGACGCTCTTTGTCGTCAGGGCCGGGCAGTTCGACAAGGCCATGCTCCCGGACCTCGACGCGCTCTACCGCGACGGGGAGTACAGGGGACTCTGCTGCGTCCTCAACGGGACCGCGTCCTCCGACGGCTACTACGGGAACTACGGCACCTATGGCCATTACGGTTACTACGGCCACAATAGCGGCTCCTACTACAGCTCCGACAACAAAGCCAGGTAAATCCGCCCGCTGACTTCGCCTGCGCACCGGTCCCTCCGGCGCGCAGGCGAAACCATAACCCAAAAAACATATCTTATGCAAAATCTGAAAGAGTTAAGGATCGCCGTGGCCGGTACTGGCTACGTCGGCCTCTCCATGGCCACCCTGCTGTCCCAGCGCCACAAGGTGACTGCCGTTGATGTGATCGCCGACAAGGTCGATAGGATAAACCGTCGCGAGTCCCCGATCCAGGACGAGTACATCGAGAGGTTTCTCCGCGAGAAGCCACTCGACCTCACCGCCACGCTTGACGGTGAGGCCGCCTACAGGGACGCGGACTTCGTGGTGATCGCCGCTCCCACTAACTACGACCCGAAGAAGAACTTCTTCGACACGTCGCACGTGGAGGAGGTGATCGACCTCGTGCTGAAGGTTAATCCCGATGCAGTGATGGTCATCAAGTCCACCGTCCCTGTGGGCTACACCGCCTCTGTGCGGGAAAGGTTCTCGTACAGGGAACGCCTCGCCGACGGCACGATGAGGGTGGTGGTGCCAAACATCATATTCGCTCCTGAGTTCCTGCGTGAGTCCAAGGCGCTCTATGACAACCTCTATCCGAGCCGCATCATCGTCGGCTACGACAGGGGAGACTCCGCTCTCGAAGAGGCTGCCGGCACTTTTGCCGCACTCATCAAGGAAGGCTCTCTGAAAGAGGATGTTCCGGTGCTGTTCATGGGTTCCACGGAGGCGGAGGCGGTGAAGCTGTTCGCCAACACCTACCTTGCCCTCCGCGTCAGCTATTTCAACGAGCTGGACACCTATGCGGAGATGAAGGGACTCGACACGAGGTCCATCATCGACGGCGTGTGTCTGGATCCTCGCATCGGCTCGCACTACAACAATCCGTCCTTCGGCTACGGCGGCTATTGCCTCCCGAAGGACACCAAACAGCTGTTGGCGAACTACGCCGACGTGCCGGAGAACCTTATCCAGGCCATTGTGGAGTCCAACCGCACCAGGAAGGACTTCATCGCCGACCAGGTGCTCCAGAGGGCCGGCTATTATTCCGAGAACAGCCAGTACGACAGCGCCCGCGAGAAGAAATGCGTGATCGGGGTCTACCGTCTCACGATGAAGTCCAACAGCGACAATTTCCGCCAGAGCGCCATCCAGGGCATCATGAAGAGGATCAAGGCCAAGGGCGCCGAGGTCATTGTCTACGAGCCTACGCTGGAGGACGGCGCGTCCTTCTTCGGCAGCAAGGTGGTCAACGACATCGCCGAGTTCAAGTGCCGCGCCGACTCCATCATCGCCAACCGCTACGACCGCGCCTTGGACGATGTCCGGGCCAAGGTCTACACCCGCGACCTCTTTGAGAGAGACTAGCCGCCTACTTCACCGTAATACCTATTAATCAAAATTATTTTCCATAATGCTGTCGATCCGCAAGATAGTTGACTCGTACTTCTCGAAGCGCACGTTCCCGTACTGGTGCGTGCTGCTTCTGGACAGTGCCATTCTGTTTTTGTCCGGAGTGTTCGTCTACTGGTGCTTCAACCATGGCACCGCCTTTCAGCTGAACTTCTGGCCGTTGACCTACCTGATGCTGCTGTGCGTCGGCGTCCACTTCATATTCTTTGCCATCTTCCGGACATATTCGGGAATCATCCGTTACTCGTCGTTCAGCGACCTTCTGCGCGTGGCGTACGCGATGGGGTGCTCGTGCCTGGCCGTGATCATCCTCCACGTGTTCACGAACCGTGTGCCATCGGAGGTGTTCGCCCACGTGCAGGTGCGGCAGATCCTGATCGCGGAAGCCATCGCGACCGGTTTGATGTGGCTGCTTCGCGTTTCTATCAAATGGGTTTACGACACCTATTTCCGGACGGAGGGTGCGAAGAATGTCTTCATCTATGGCATCCGCGCCGGCGGCATCGGACTCGCGAAGGCGATCCGCAGCGAGAAACCGATGCACTACCGTCTCCGAGGCTTCATCTCCCACGATCCGGCGCTTGGAGCCAACGGCACGCGCCTGATGGGCGAGCCGGTCTACGAGGTTGATGCCAGTCTGCCGGATGTGATCCGCCGCAAGGGGATCGCCGCCGTGCTGGTTGCTCCGGGCAGGATTGACAGGTTCCGTAACGACACGGCTCTTCAGGACTACATCCTGCAAAGCGGAGCAAGAATATTCTCGGCCAACAATGTCGTTGACACCGAGCATGATGCGATCAAGGGAGCGCCGGCCTTGAAGGAGGTGAGCATCGAGGACCTTTTGCCGCGTGACGAGATCCGCGTCGACCTCGAGTCGGTCGCGGAGTCCCTGCGTGGCCGCCGCGTCCTGATCACGGGCTCCGCGGGTAGCATAGGCAGCGAGATAGTGCGCCAGGTGGCGTCGTTCAGCCCGTCGTCCCTTATGCTGATCGACTCCGCCGAGACTCCGCAGCACGACATCCGCAGGATGATGGCGCGTGACTTCCCATCTGTGCCATGCGCCACCGTGGTGACGTCGATCACCAAGGCTGACAGGATGGAGAACATATTCAAAACGTTCCTTCCTGAATATGTCTTCCACGCCGCGGCGTACAAGCACGTTCCGATGATGGAGGACAACCCTTGCGAGAGCATCCAGAACAACGTCCTCGGCACGAAGATCCTGGCCGACCTTTCGGTCAAATACGGCGTTCGCCGCTTCGTGATGGTGTCCACCGACAAGGCGGTGAACCCGACGAACGTGATGGGATGCAGCAAACGAATATGCGAGGTCTATGTGCAGAGCCTGAACAAGGCGGAGCGTGACGGCGTGGTGAAGGGGCAGACCCAGTTCATCACCACCCGCTTCGGCAACGTCCTCGGCTCCAACGGCTCCGTAATCCCGATTTTCGAGCGCCAGATCAAGGCCGGCGGCCCGGTGACGGTGACGGATCCCGACATCATAAGGTACTTCATGCTGATCCCCGAGGCCTGCGAGCTTGTCCTTGAGGCCGGCACGAAGGGGGAGGGCGGCGAGATCTTCGTCTTCGACATGGGCAAGCCGGTGCGCATCGCCGACCTGGCGCGTCGCATGATCGAGCTGAGCGGGGCGAAGGGCGTGGAGATCAAGTACACCGGCCTGAGGGACGGCGAGAAGCTCTACGAGGAGGTCCTGAGCGAGTCGGAGGCGACGAAGCCTTCGTTCCACGAAAAGATCCGCATCGCCTGTGTCCGTGAATATGACTGGTCCGATGTGAGCCGCGAGATAGACGCCCTGATCGCCCAGTCCCACACCTACGACGACATGGCCGTGGTAGCCTCCATGAAGCACCTAGTGCCGGAGTACATCTCCAACCACTCCAAGTACACCGTCCTTGACCACAAGTAACCGCCCGGGTTTCCGCCTGCGAGCGTCGGGAAAGGAAAGGCGGAAAAATCATTTGAAAAGTTGAATAATTTAATTATCACAATACTATGAGCATTTTTGCTGGAAAGACATTGATGATTACCGGAGGAACCGGTAGCTTCGGGAATGCTGTCCTGAAGCGTTTCCTCAGAACGGACATTGCTGAGATCCGTATCTTCTCACGCGACGAGAAGAAACAGGACGACATGCGCCACGAGTATCAGGCGAAATACCCTGATGTCGCACACAAGATAAAATTCTACATCGGCGATGTCAGAAGTCTGGAAAGCGTGCGCTCGGCGATGCCAGGAACAGATTACATCTTCCATGCAGCCGCACTCAAGCAGGTCCCTAGCTGCGAATTCTTCCCGATGGAAGCAGTGAGAACCAATGTGATAGGCACTGACAATGTTCTTACGGCAGCTATCGAAAACAATGTCGGAGCAGTCATCTGTCTCTCTACCGACAAGGCGGCCTATCCGATCAACGCTATGGGCATCACCAAGGCCATAGAGGAGAAAATCGCTGTCGCCAAGAGCCGTAATTCGCGCAATACAAAGATCTGCTGCACGCGTTACGGCAATGTCATGTGCTCCCGCGGTTCCGTGATTCCTCTATGGATCGAGCAGATCCGCAGCGGCAACCCTATCACTCTTACAGAGCCTAAGATGACACGTTTCATCATGTCCCTCGAAGAGGCTGTGGACCTGGTGCTTTTCGCATTTGAGCATGGCCACAATGGCGACATTCTCGTTCAGAAAGCTCCGGCATGCACCATCCAGACACAGGCAGAAGCTGTCTGCGACCTTTTCGGCGGCAGGAAAGAGGACATCAAGGTCATCGGCATCCGTCATGGCGAGAAGATGTACGAGACGCTCCTTACCAAGGAAGAATGCGCCAAAGCAGAGGATATGGGCAACTTCTACCGTGTCCCGGCAGACAACCGCGACCTGAACTATGACCAGTACTTCACCAAGGGTGATGTAAAGCGCGCTACCATAGAGGAGTTCAATTCTGACAACACTTACCGTCTGAACTTGGAAGAAACAACTGCCAAAATCGGTGCTCTGGAATATATCCAGAACGAATTGAACGGAGTAGAAAATCTCGCGAAATAATGAAGATTCTGGTTACCGGCGCCAAAGGATTCGTGGGAAAGAACCTTTGCTGCCAACTGAACAACATAAAAGAAGGCAAGGCCCGCTGCTATGGAGACCTCCAGGTCGATGAAGTATTTGAATATGATATTGATTCGACTCCTGAGCAGCTGGACAGCTGGTGCGGCGAATGCGATTTCGTCTTCAACCTCGCGGGCGTAAACCGGCCGAAGGACAATGACGAGTTCATGAAGGGCAATTACGGTTTCGCATCCACGCTGCTCGATACATTGAAAAAGCACCACAACACTTGTCCCGTGATGCTCTCCAGCTCACAGCAGGCCTCGTTGACAGGACGTTTCGGCAACAGCGAATACGGCAGGAGCAAGAAAGCCGGCGAGGATCTTTTCCTCGAATACGGCAAGGAGACTGGTTCGAAAGTGCTCGTCTATCGTTTCCCGAACCTTTACGGAAAATGGTGCCGTCCTAACTACAATTCGGCCATCGCCACGTTCTGCAACAATATCGCCAATGACCTCCCTATCCAGGTCAATGACAGAAGCGTACAGATGGAGGTCCTCTACATCGACGATCTGGTCGAGGAGATGATCTGCGCGCTCAAAGGTCAGGAACATCATTGCGAATTCGAGGGACTTGACGTGCTGCCATCCGCTGAAGGACGTTATTGCTATTGTCCTGTCACTCACAAGACTACGCTTGGAGAAATCGTTGATACCATATATGAATGCGCACGTGCAGTACGTGCCGTGCCGGATTCTGCGGAAGGACCTTCGACGGCTCTCGAAATGCCGCAAGACGGTCTGCGTTATCGCCTGATGTCCACATTCCTCAGCTACCTGCCGAAAGAAAAGGCGATTTTCGATTTGAAGATGAACGTGGATCCGCGCGGGTCGTTTACCGAGCTGGTAAACACGCTGAATTGCGGTCAGGTAAGCATCAACATTTCCAAGCCGGGCATCACGAAAGGCCAGCATTGGCACAACTCTAAATGGGAGCAGTTCATCGTGGTTTCCGGCCACGGCCTGATCCAGATGCGCAAGGAGGGAAGTGACGAGGTCATTGAATATGAAGTCAGCGGTGACCGCATCCAATCCGTCATCATGCTGCCTGGCTACACTCACAACATCATCAATCTCTCCCAGACCGACGACCTCGTGACCGTAATGTATTGCAACGAAGTCTTCAATCCTGAAAGACCAGACACATATTTCGATAAAGTGGAGAAATAAGGAAATGGAAAAGACACCTAAATTCGATTATTCAGATATTCATTGGAAGGAGAACGGCAAACTCAAGCTCTGTATAGTAGTAGGTACGCGCCCTGAGATTATCCGCCTGGCGGCGGTCATCACCAAATGCCGCCAGTATTTCGATGTCATCCTCGCCCATACAGGCCAGAACTACGACTACAACCTGAATGGCATCTTCTTCAGAGACCTTAAACTCGCTGAACCGGAGGTCTATATGGATGCAGTCGGTGACGACCTCGGCGCGACGTGCGGCAACATCATCAACTGTTCATACAAGCTTTTTGCCCAGACCAAGCCGGACGCAGTGCTGGTTCTCGGCGACACGAACAGCTGTCTCTCTGTCATTGGCGCGAAACGTCTTCACATCCCGATCTTCCATATGGAGGCTGGCAACCGCTGCAAGGACGAGTGCCTCCCGGAGGAGACGAACCGCCGCATAGTTG